>CAMYNJ010000030.1 GCA_947259795.1 uncultured Alphaproteobacteria bacterium
GGCCGGGTTCCACTCGGCCACCGCGCGGACGCCCTCGGGCAGCCGGTCGAGCGAGAAAAACACGCCGGACATATAGAGCGCCGGGATGACGATGAAGGTCTGGATGCCGGTGATATGGTCCCACTTGTCGGCCCACAGCCCGCCGGCCAGCCCGACCATCCCCAGCATCGCCCCGCCGGCGAAGGCGAAGAAGACCGCCGCCACCGGGTCGGCCGGCAGGGCAGCCAGAAAGGGCAGCAGGATGGCCCAGGTCGCGATCCCGGTGATGACCGCCGACACCGCCGCCATCAGGGCGAAGCCGGTGGTCAATTCGGCCGGCGTCAGCGGCGCGCCGATGACGTCGGTGATCATGCCTTCCAGCTTGTCGTAGACCATCATGAAGGCGGTCGATTCGAAGCCGCGCTCCAGCACCACATAGGCGATGAGCCCAGGCACCAGGAAGGCGTTGAAATCCAGCCCGCCCATGGTGAGGCTGGCGCCGCCCAGCGCGAGCTGAAAGATGAAGGCAAACAGCAGCGACTGCAGCGCCGGCGCGGCGACGGTGATTTTCCAGATTTCCAGGTCGCGCAGCAGATCGCGCAGGAACAGCGTCCACAGGCCGAGCCAGTTCACCCGTCCGAACCGGCGGGCGCGGAGAACAACGTCGGCCGGGACGTCTCGTGAGGTCATCTCACGGCTTCAGCTTATAGCCGATGCTGAACAGCCGCCAGGCCACCAGCAGCAGAACCGTATCGACCGCCGCCATCACCGCCACGCCCAGCATCGGGGTGGTGTCCGACACGCCAGTGAAGCCGTAGCGGAAGCCGTCGATCATGTAGAAGAAGGGGTTGAAATGCGCCACCGTCTGGAAGGCCTCCGGCAGGCGCTTGATCGAATAGAAGGTGCCCGACAGGAAGGCGAAGGGGGTGATGACGAAGTTGGTCACCGCCGCCATATGGTCGAATTTTTCCGACCAGATGCCGCCCAGCATGCCCAGGAGCGCCAGCATCAGCGAGGCCGAGAAGGCATGGAACAGCACGAAGAACGGATGCTGGATCGAGAAATCGACGAAAAACGACATGCCGGTTACCGTGGCTGTGCCGACGACAAGCCCGCGCGTCGTACCGCCCATGGCGAATCCCGCGGTCAGTTCCGCCGGCGACAAAGGCGGCATCAGCACATCGACGATATTGCCCTGAACCTTGGCGATCACCAGCGAGGACGAGGTATTGGCGAAGGCGTTCTGCACCATCGACATCATGATCAGCCCCGGCGCCAGGAACTGCGCGAAGGGCACGCCGTTCACCACTTCCACCGCGCGCCCCAGCGCCAGCGTGAAGACCGCCAGGAACAGCAATGTCGTCACCACGGGCGCGGCGACGGTTTGGGTAAACACGTTGAGGAACCGCCGCACCTCCTTCAGATACAGCGTCCACAGGCCGAGCCAGTTAACGACGCCGATATGGCGCGGTGTTGGATAGTCCGTCATCATGTCCTGATAAAATAGTTCGTCAAACGGCGCGAACCATACTCCCGCGCGCACGGCCGGGCAAGACGGCGCCGTGCGCTTGTGATATTCACCCCGTATGCGCGAAGATAAGGCACGGAACGACATGAAACAGGCGCGCCGGCTGCCCAAAAAGGCGACGGCGAAGCATCTGGAGAATGTGGCGCTGTGGTATCTGCAGCGCTTCGCGGCGAGCGCCCACAGCCTGCGCCGGGTGCTGATGCGCCGGGTCGAGAAATCCGCCCGCGCGCACGATACCGACCGCGAGGAAGGCGCCGCATTTGTCGAAGACATCGTCGCGCGCTTTCGCCAATCGGGCCTGCTGGACGACCGGGTCTATGCGCAAGGCCGCGCACTCAGCCTGCATCGCCGCGGCGCCTCGACCCGGGGCATCCGCGCGCGCCTGACGGCCAAAGGCGTCGGCGCCGGGGATATCGACGCGGCGCTGGCGGCGCTGCGCGACGAGACGGCGGAACCCGACCTTGCCGCCGCCATCGCCTATGCACGGCGCCGCCGCATCGGCCCGTACCGCATCCGTGGCGACCGCGAGGAAATGCGCGAGCGCGACCTCGCAGCGCTGGCCCGCCAGGGTTTCGGCTACGACATCGCGCGAAAGGTGATCGAGACTGACGACCCGGCAGACCTGGAACAAGAAACCCGCCTGTAGCAGACCGCAAGAATCGGAATGCAAACGGCGGCCCGACCGCGTATAGCCGTGGGACGAACTGACCGGGGATGAATCGGCAATGCAACAAATCTCGCAGACCATGGGGCCGGCGCAATGGGCGACCCTCGTTATCCTGTCGATCTTGTGGGGTGGGTCCTTCTTCTTCGTCGAGATCGCGATCACGACCCTGCCGCCCTTCACCATCGTGCTGCTGCGGGTTGCGCTGGCGGCGCTGGCGCTGCATATTTTCCTGCTGGCGACCGGTAAACCCGTGCCGTTCGACGCACGCCTGTGGGGCGCTTTCCTGGTCATGGGGTTCCTGAACAATGTCGTGCCCTTCAGCCTGTTGGCCTGGGGCCAAATCCAGATCGCCAGCGGCCTCGCTTCGATCCTCAACGCGACGACGCCGATCTTCACCATCGTGGTGGCCCATTTCCTGACCAGCGACGAGAAGATGACCGGCGGGCGGGTGGCCGGGGTACTGATCGGTTTCGCCGGCGTCGCCGTGATGATCGGCCCGGCCGCGCTGGCCGGACTAGGGGCGAACCTGCTGGCCCAACTCGCCTGTCTCGGCGCGACCCTGTCCTATGGCTTCGCCGGGTCGTTCGGGCGGCGCTTCGCGCGCATGGGCGTCTCGCCTGTCCAGACGGCGGCGGGGCAGGTCACCGCCTCGGCGCTGATCCTGCTGCCCGTATCGCTGCTGCTGGATCAGCCCTGGACGCTGGCCATGCCGGGCGGGGAGGTCATCGCCTCGATACTGGCGCTCGCACTGCTATCCACGGCAGTCGCCTACATCCTGTTCTTCCGCCTGCTGGCCAGCGCGGGCGCCACCAACATCATGCTGGTCACCCTGCTGGTTCCGATCAGCGCCATCCTGCTCGGCGCCACGATCCTGGGTGAGCGCCTGGACCCGGAACATTTCGCCGGCATGGCGCTGATCGCCCTCGGCCTCGCCGCTATCGACGGCCGCCCGGCACGCGCCCTGGGCCGGCTGGTCACCGGCCGATCCGGCTGAGGATCGTTCTGTCGGCAGTCTCGCCTAGTCCGCGTCGCGCCGCACCGCGCCTCCTGCAGCGGGTTCAGCGCCGCCGGGCAGGACGACGAAGCGGCGTCGGGCGATGGCCTTGCCGGGACTGGCGGCATAGACCTGCTTGGTCGCCTCGACCAGAAGCACGCCGGCGAAGGTCTGGAACATCAGATCGCCGATGCGCTCCATCGCGGGCGCGGCCTTCACCACCAGGCGGCGGTTGATCGGCGGCAGGTAGAGCGCGCGCCTTGTCTCGCCCGGCGTGAACATGGAATCGCGCAGCAACCGGCGAATCTGGCCGTTCGTGTAGGGATGGCCGTGGCCGAAGGGCGTGCGTTCGCTGCGCGCCCAGACGCTGGAACGGTTGGGCGCCACGACCAGCATGCGGCCGTTGCCCTTGAGCACACGCCAGGCCTCGCGCATCATGGCGCGTAACTGTTCGCTGGATTCCACCGCATGCACCAGCAGCAGCCGGTCGACGCAGAGGTCCGGCAGGGGAAGCTCCGACTCATAGGCGAGCGCCACCTGCCCCGGCCCGCCGTTCGGCCAGGGGATGACGCCCTGGGCGGCGGGCGCGATGGCCAGAACGCGCTCCGCCTCGTTGCGGAAAGGCAGCAGATAGGGCGTCGCATGGCCCAGGCCGAGCACCGCCATGCCTCGCACGTCCGGCCAGATCGCGCGGATCCGGCGGCGGATGATGCGCCGCGCCACATGGCCCAGTGGCGAGCGGTAGAACTCGTCGAGATCGATGACGTCGGTGAACATGGCGCCGACTATAGCAGAATCGGCGGCAAAACTGAATGTTGTGCTGTTCCGGCCTGCCGGGCTTGCCGCCCCGCCGCCCCGGCGTATAATCGCGCCCACCGGGCAAGAGAGACATTTTTCACAGGAGACCAGGACATGGCCGCGCTGGAGATTCACCAGATCCCCGTCTGGGACGACAATTACGTCTATCTGGCGCGCGATCCGGAAACGGGATCGACCGCCGTCGTCGACCCGGCGGATGCCGAACCCGTCCTCGCCGCCGCCAGGGCGAAGGGATGGAGCATCACCCATATCCTGAACACACACCACCATCCCGACCATGTCGGCGGCAATCTGGAGATCAAGCAGGCGACCGGTTGCACCATCGTCGGTCCGCGCGCCGACGCCGCGCGCATACCCGGCATCGATCTGCAGGTCGGCGACGGCGATACCTACAAGATGGGCTCGGCCGAGGCGAAAGTGTTCGACGTACCGGGACATACGCGCGGCCATATCGCCTACTGGTTCGCCGACTCGGATGCGCTGTTCTGCGGCGACACGCTGTTCGCGCTGGGCTGCGGGCGGCTGTTCGAGGGCACGCCGGCGCAGATGTGGACATCGCTGGGCAAGTTCCGCGCCCTGCCCGCCTCTACCCGGGTCTACTGCGCCCATGAATATACCCAGGCCAACGCCCGCTTCGCGGTGACGGTGGATCCGGAAAACGCCACGCTGGCCGCGCGTTCCGCCAAGATCGACCGCCTGCGCGCCGAGGGCCGGCCGACCGTGCCCTCGACGATTGCCGAGGAACTGGCCACCAACCCCTTCCTGCGCGCCGACGATGCCGGCGTCGCGGCGGCCGTGGGGATGTCGGGCGCCGACCCGGTCGCCGTCTTCGCCGAGGTGCGCGGCCGCAAGGACCGGTTCTGACCATAACGAGACAGACGGCATAGGGAACGACAAGGAATGAAACTGCGTTTTTCGCCGACCTCGCCCTTCGTGCGCAAGGTCACGGTCACGCTGCATGAGACCGGCCTGATCGGCGGGGTCGAGCTGGTTACCACCGACGTCTGGGACCCGGCGACCGACATCGCCAAAGACAACCCGGTCGGCAAGGTGCCGGCGCTGGTCGCCGACGACGGCACAGCCTATGTGGAATCGGACATGATCTGCGCCTACCTGGACAGCCTGCATGACGGGCCGACGCTGATTCCGGCGGAAGGGCCGGCGCGCTGGCGCGTGTTGCGGCTGCAGGCGCTGGCCGACGGCATCCTGGATTCGGCGGTGGACCGGGTCAAGGAAACCCGCCGGCCGGAAGACAAGCAGTGGGATGGCCTGCACGAGCGCCGCCGGGCCGGGATCGAACGCACCCTCGACCTGCTGGAATCCGAGGCCGGCGAGTTGGGCGACAGCGCCGATGCCGGGACCATCGCGCTGGGCTGCGCGCTGGGTTACCTGGAATTCCGCTTCCCGGACGAGGACTGGCGCGATGGCCGGCCGACGCTCGCCGCCTGGTACGAGACGTTTTTCGCCCGCCCGTCGATGCGGGCGACCGTACCGCAACAGCCTTGACAACCCCCCGGCGCACCAGATGAGCCAGGCCGGACCCGCCGACGCCCTGTCACCCTTCGTCGTGCTGCGCACGTTGGCCGTCGGCGTGGCGGCGGGCTGGCTGTTTTCGGTCATGGGATTGCCGCTACCCTGGCTGACGGGGCCGATCGCGGTGACGGCCGTGCTGGCGATCGCCGGCGTTTCGGTAAAGACTCCCGGCTGGTTCCGGCCGGTGATCTTCGTCGCGCTGGGACTCACCATCGGCAGCCGGGTAAACGAGCAGATGCTGGCCGACCTGGCGCGCTGGCCGCTCAGCCTCGCGTTGCTCGCGCTTTATGTGCCGGCGGCGATCGTCATCATGTTCGTCTATTTCCGGCTGGTCGCGCGGGCCGAACCCAACACCGCGCTGGTCAGCTCGACGCCCGGCACGATGGCCTATGTGCTGGCCTATGCCGCGGAGAGCGGGGCCGACATTCCCAAGGTCGTGGTCACCCAGTCGGTGCGGATGGGCATCCTGGTGCTGCTGCTGCCCATCGCGGTGACGCAGGCGGCGCCGGCGCCGGAACCTGCCGCCATGGCGGCCTTCAGCCCCCTCGACCAGATCTGGCTGTTCGCGGCGGCCACCGCCGGTGGCGCACTGGCGGCGTGGAAATTGCGCATCCCCGCCGCGCCGATGCTGGGCGCGCTGGCGGTCAGCGCCACATTGCACGCCACGGGTCTCAACACCGCCCAGCTGCCCGGCGCGGCCATCATGGCGGCCCAGGTGGCGCTCGGCTGCCTGATCGGCGGCCGCCTGCAGGGAGCGGACCGCGGGGAGTTGGCGCGGGTGTCGTTAACGGGCCTGGGCGCGGTGCTGGTGGGACTCGCTTTGTCGGCCCTGTTCGCCTTCACCGTCCAGGCCCTGCTCGGCATCGAATTCGCCCAAGCCCTGTTGGCCTTCGCGCCCGGCGCCATCGAGGCGATGGCCCTGATGGCGATCAGCCTGGACCTCGACCCCGCCTATGTCGGCGCCCACCACATCGCCCGCGTCCTGCTGATGCCCCTCATGATCCCGCTGGCCGCCCGGTGGCTGGTGCCTCGCCCGGCCCAGCCTACCGCTAACGACCCAAAATAGTTACCTTGGAGGGCTAGCAGGGCAACAATCAGCGGCACAGAGCAGGAAAAGCCGCCCGGTCACTGAATGCGCCCTGTTTTACCCCCCGGACTCCCCAAAAAAGGCGGCGCACCTTGCTGAACAGCCGGAAATTCTTCACATACAAACGGGATTTTAGGAAAATCAGCGGCGATTTATGGGGCTGAATACCCCTTTATGGCCTGCCACTTGCTTCTAATTGCGCATCGACCTCCAAAAAAGGGGAGAAACGGTTGATGTCCAGACTTATTACAGCAGCTCTGACGGCTGTGTTTTTGCTTTTTGCGAATGGAGCGCTTGCCGATTCGCAAGAAGACAGGCTTCGGGAAGTTCTGCCTGAAATCCAATCCGCCATTATGCAGCAGGGTCTGGTGAAGACGCTGCGGACCTATAACACGGCTCGCGCCGACATGACCCAGGCTGAAATCGACGGGCTGGAGGCGACCTGGAAGGCGGAGCTGGGCTCCGGCAACCAGCCGCTGATCACCGGCACCGTCCGCAACGTGACCGCCTTGCGCATGCGCAAGGTGATCAGGGATACCGGCCGGGTCGTTACCGCGATCAACGTCGTTGACGCCAGGGGCCTCAGCATCGCCCAAACGAGCACCCTTCCTTGTGTCTGGCTGGGGACGACAGGCAATGTGACGAACATCGCCGCGGCCGACCCCAACATGGTGCTTATCGGCAATGTCGACTCCGAAGGTTCGTCCCGCCTATCCCAGTTCGAGGCTTTTTTCCCGGTGGCCGATCCCGACACCGGCGAGCTGATCGGCGCGGTGATCCTCGTCGTCGACGCGGAATCGCTCTAGGGTTCCGGCCCTGACCGTCCTTACAGGGGACCGGCGTCCGGATCTGACGCCGGTCCTCGAGCGGACGCGCGGCGGGTAAAATTCCTCGATGCCAGAACTGCGCCGCCGATAATGGCGGCGCAGGCAGCGGCCACGACCCAGGTGAGGTCGGCGGCGCCGAAGGCGATCAGCAGCAGCGTGGAAATCAGCGGGGCGGCGTAGGAAAACACGCCCAGCGCCTGGATATTGCCGCGTTTCACGCCGTAATCCCAGACGAAGAAAGCCAGCCCTACGGGGCCGAGGCCCAGCGCCAGCACTGCCAGCCACTGGCCGGCGCCGGCGGGCCAGACCGTTTCCTCGAACAGCAGATGCGCGATCAGCCCGAGCGCCGCCGAAGCGCCGCAGAACCAGCCGACCGTATCGGTCTTCACATGGCCGAAGCGGCGCGAGACCACGGAATAGGTCGACCAGGTCAGCGCACAGGCCGCTGCCGCGCCATAGCCCAGCGCGAATTCCGACTTGAAGCTGAGCGATTCCCCGCCGGTGATGAGCAGCACGGTGCCGGCGAGGCCGAGCAACGCACCCGCCAGATGAAACCAGCGCAGCCGCTCGCCCGGCAGCAGGGCCGAGAAGACGACGATCAGCAGCGGCCAGAGATAGGCGATCAGCCCGGCCTCGACCGCGGGCGCGTTGCGCAGGGCGAGAAAATAGAAGAAGTGATAGCCGAACAGCCCGCCGACGCCGAGCAGCCATACCGGCCCGGGGTGACCGAGATGATCCAGCGGGTTCTCGCCGTTCGCGATCCATTTTGCCAGCGCCCCAGCGAAGGCGATGGCGAAGCACATGGCGACCAGCTGGAAGGGCGGGACATCGCCGCTCCATACCGTCAGCAGCGCCAGCGCACCCCACATCAATATGGCGGTGAAACCGATCAAGGTCGCCCGGCGATAGGCCGCCGGATCCGCCGTCATGCCATGCTCCGGGCCAGTTCGACGACCCGCCGGGTTTCCTCCCACAGGTCGAGCTTTGCCAGTTGGTCCGGCGCGAACCAGCGGGCGTCCGCCGCATCGCCGCCGGCGCGCGGGTCGCCGGAAACCCAGTCGGCGCGGAAATCCACCAGCGTGTAATGATAGATCAGCCCGCCTTCTTCGTCGCGGGTCATCGAATCGACCACATCCACCAGCGCCCCGATCGCGGCCTTGACGCCAGTTTCCTGCACCAACTCGCGCAGCGCGCAGGCACGCACCGTCTCGCCCAGCTTCTGGCGCCCGCCGGGCAGGCTCCAGGAACCCGCCCGCGGCGGCTTGCCGCGTTCGATCAGCAGCAGGTCATCGCCCCGGAAACAGACGATTCCGACGCCGATGATCGGCGCTTCCGGATAATCCCGTTTCATGGCTCCCCCCGCGCTGTTGTTTGAGGGGAGCAATCTGGCACGGGCGCATGTTGCAGGCAATCGCCCGATTGACCCCGGTTCGGGAATTGCTAGAGTGCGCGGCAGTTCCAGAACGAACCCCCATCAGCGACGGTAGGTGTCATGGATTATCGCAGTCTCGGCCAGAGCGGCCTGAAGGTTTCCCCGGTCTGCCTGGGCACGATGATGTTCGGCGACCGCACCGACACGCGAACCGCGGGGCAGATCGTCGCCATCGCGCGGGACTCGGGGGTGAACTTCGTCGACACCGCGGATGTCTACGCCAATGGCGAGTCCGAACGCATCCTGGGCAAACATATCGCCGAAGACCGCGACAAGTGGGTGCTGGCCACCAAGGCCGGCGTTCCCGGCAAGACCGGCGTCAATGACGGCGGGCTGGGGCGCAAATGGCTGATGCAGGCGATCGACGCCAGCCTGGACCGGCTCGACATGGATTACGTGGATATCTGGTACCTGCACAAGCCGGACGCCGAGACCCCGATGGAGGAGACGCTGTCGGCGGTGGCCGACACGATTGCGGCGGGCAAGGCGCGCTATTGGGGCCTGTCGAACTTCCGCGGCTGGGCGATCGCCGACGCGGTGCGTATCGCCGACGCGATGGGTCTGTCGCGGCCCGTCGTCTGCCAGCCCTATTACAACGCCATGGACCGCACGCCGGAGGTCGAGGTGCTGCCGGCCTGCGGCCATTACGGCATCGGCGTGGTGCCCTATTCGCCGCTGGCGCGCGGCGTGTTGACGGGCAAGTACCTGCCGGGCGCCGAACCCGCCGCCGACAGCCGCGCGGGACGCGCCGACCAGCGCATGATGGAAACCGAATTCCGCCCCGAATCGCTGGAGATCGCGGCGAAGCTGGCCGAACATGCCAGAGCGCGCGGCATGACGCCGGGCGACTACGCCCTGCTGTGGGTGCTGAACAACAGCCTGGTCACCAGCGTTCTGGCCGGTCCGCGCACGGTGGAACAGTGGGAGGGCTATCTCGGCGCCCTGCGCCACGAATTCACCGCCGAGGACGAGGCGCTGCTCGACAGTCTGGTCCCGCCCGGCCACCCCTCCACCCCCGGCTATTCCGACCCGCAATACCCGCTGACGGGGAGGATGGTGCGTGGTGCCTTCTAACTCGGCGTCCGCGCGACGATCAGCTTGATGATGTCATCGAACAGGAAGCGTTCCTCCACGGCCTCCAGGCCGGCTTCGGGAAGGTATCGTTCGGTGTTGCGGTCGAAGGTCGCGCCGTAGACGACGCGGACCCAGGGCGCCCAGAGACGCATGACGAACCGCTTCCAGGGCCGGGCCGAATATTGATATTCGAGGATGCGGATTTCACCGCCGGGCCGGACGATGCGGGCCAGTTCCTTGAGAGCCGGCAATTGCAGGCTGTCGTCCAGCACGCAGAACAGGAAGGTGGCGACGGCGGCGTCGAAATGCCCGTCCGGCAATCCGGTGTCGCAGATATCGCGCTCGAGCAACGCCACCTCGATGCCCAGCTTCTGGCGGAGATCGATGGCGCGCGACAGCATGGCGGGGCTGAGGTCGATGCCGGTGACATCCGCACCTGCCGGATAAAAGGCCATGTTGCGGCCGGTGCCGACCCCGGCGTCGAGCAGCCGGCCCGACAGCCCCGTGAACATCACCGGCCGGATCGGCGCATAGCGCCTGCGCTCGAACGGCAGGTCAAGCAAGTCGTAGAGCCGCGCGATCGACCGGTACAATTTGTGCGCCATGACGCAAACAGTCTACCGCGCCCGGCGCCGGGTCGGGGCGTGACAGATAGGCGCGGGTGCAACCGCTCCCCGGACCTCACCGGTCCGCGCCATTTCCTGATCGGCCGCAGGGCAAACATCGCAAGGGAAGGTCTGCAGGTTGGCACGAGAGAAAGCTGTCGGTAATGTAAACTTTAGATAAAATATAAACTTTAGATAAAATGACGCGCTGTCCCGCGTAAGGCCTTCACTATCGGCGGACCGGAACCGGCAAGGAAGGCGGAGGAGGGATATTTCGGATCAACCATGGAGACGACACCATGAGCGACGCGGACGGACTGATCTGCGCTTTCATCCTCGACGGCAAAGGCGGCGGCCGCCCGGTCGATTGGCCGGAAATCAGCGCATGGACGCCGGATCAGGGCGTGCTCTGGGTGCATCTCGACCGAACCGGCAACAAGACCCGGCACTGGCTTGCCAAGGAAAGCCGGATCGATCCGGTCATCTGCCAGACCCTGTTGCAGGAAGAGGTTCGCCCGCGCGTTCTGCATATCGACGACGCGATGCTGGTCATCCTGCGCGGCGTGAACCTCAATCCGGGGGCGGATCCCGAGGACATGGTCGGGGTGCGGACCTGGCTCGAGCCCGAACGGATCGTCACCCTGCGCCATCGCCGGCTGATGGCGGTCAGCGACCTGCGCGACGCCCTCCACGCCGGGACGGGCCCGATCGGCCCGGGCGACTTTCTGTATCGCCTTGCCGACGGGCTGATCGATCGCGTCGGGCCGGTCCTCAGCGATCTCGACGACCGGGTCGATGCGCTGGAGGATGAAGTGCTGACGGCGCATAGCGCGGAACTGCGCAGCAGGCTCGGGGCGATCCGCCGCGAGGCGATCGCGCTGCGCCGTTATCTGTCGCCACAGCGCGATGTGATGTCGCGATTGCCCATGGAGCAGACCAGCTGGCTCGATACCCTGCACAAGGCGCATCTGCGCGAAGTGGCGGACCGCACCCTGCGTTATGTCGAGGATCTCGACGCCGCCCGCGAGCGCGCCGCGGTGGCGCAGGACGAGTTGAACAGCCGCCTGTCCGACCAGATGAACAAGACGATGTACCTGCTGACCATCGTCGCCGCGGTCCTGCTGCCGCCCAGCCTGATTACCGGACTTTTCGGCATCAATGTCGGCGGCATGCCGGGGGTCGAGAGTGCCTGGTCCTTCGGTTTTGTCGTCGTCGGCCTCGTGGTTCTGGCCGCGATCGAAATCGTTTTGCTGCGCCGCCTCAAATGGATATGAGCGTCAACCGGGAGACTGTTGCATGGACAAGCTGATCGACCTGACATTTCTGGAGTCCGAGTTGCGGGACTTGCTGGCCTGGGTGGTCGACCATGTGCTCACCATCGGCGCACTCGCCCAGGCCGCGATCATCCTCGCCGCTGCCATCGTCGCCCGCATCGCGGCACCGAGCTTCCGCCGCGGAATCGAGGGGGTGGCCGCGAAATGGCACTGGGAGAAGGGCCTGGAGCGGGTCACCGAGACCGCGGCGACGCTGTCGCTGCCGATCATCTGGCTGATCCTGCAATGGATCTCCGTGATCGTGGCGAACAGCGCGGGCTGGCCGAATCAGTTTATCCGCGTGACGGTCAGCCTGCTCACTGCCTGGGTGGTGATCCGTATTGCCTCGCAGCTGGTACGCGACCCGACCTGGTCGAAGATCGTCGCGGTGTCCGCCTGGACTCTCGCCGAGCACAACATCCTGGGGTTGCTGGAAAATACCATCCTGCTGCTGGACAGCATCGCCCTGACGCTCGGGGATCTGCGGGTTTCGGCGCTTACGGTCATCAAGGCCCTGGCGTCCCTCGCAATCCTGCTCTGGGCGGCCACCCTGCTTTCCGGCGCCATGGAACGCCGCATCAGCAAATTGCCGAACCTGACCCCGTCGGTCCAGGTGCTGTTCAACAAACTGCTCAAAATCGTTCTGATCACCGTCGCCATCGTCGTGGCGTTGAGCACCGTCGGCATCGACCTGACCGCCTTTGCCGTATTCAGCGGCGCGGTGGGCGTCGGCATCGGCTTCGGCCTGCAGAAGGTCGTTTCCAACCTGATCAGCGGCGTCATCCTGTTGATGGACAAATCGGTAAAGCCCGGCGACGTAATTTCGGTCGGCGATACCTACGGCTGGGTCAATTCCCTGGGCGCGCGCTACGCCTCGGTGGTGACCCGCGACGGCATGGAATATCTGATCCCCAACGAGGACATAATCACCCAGCAGGTCGTGAACTGGTCGTACAGCAATAACGCGGTGCGCCTGAAAATCCCGGTCGGCATCTCATACAAGTCGGATGTGCGCAAGGCGATCGCGCTCTGCAAGGAGGCCAGCGCCGAGGTGCCCCGGGTGAGCACGGAACCGAAGACGGTCTGCCTGCTCAAGGGTTTTGGCGATAGCTCCGTGGATCTGGAACTGCGCTTCTGGATCGAGGATCCGCAGAACGGCATCTCGAACGTGAAGAGCGAAATCCTGCTGCTGATATGGGATAAGTTCCATCAGAACGATATCGAAATCCCCTTTCCGCAGCGCGATTTGCACATCAGATCGTCCGAGGAATTACCGGTCCTGTCCCGCGTGGCGGAATGACACTGCAGTACAGGCACCGGTAGCGCTGGCATGCAATTCCGGGCGGTAACCGGCAGCCATCGCCGCGACCGCCGGCCGGGGTGTCAGCACACGTACCGGCCCGCCGGACGGCCGGGCGATGGCGTCGCCATATCCGCCGGGCGCCCATGGCAGCAACCTGTCACCGAGCACCAGTAACGGCCTGTCCTCCAGCCGGATGAAGACGCTGTCCGGCAGGCCGGCGAGTTCGGTCCGGAAGGTATGCTGGCGGCGCGTTGCGGGATCGAGCCGGGCCGCATGGAGGGCCGCGTCAAGTTCGGGCGCCTTTGGCGTTGGGCCGGCATGTCCCCCTCCGGCCATCCAGGCGGCCAGAAAGGCGCGGTAACGGTCGCGCCGACATTCGGCGCAGGGCCTGTGGCCGGCGGCCAGCGCCACCGCCTCGTCCAGGAAGAACAGCTCGGTGTAGCGGCGCGGGCTCATGACAGTGCGCCGCCGGCCCCGGAATTCCAGCAGGCAAGTTATCCAGTTCCGATGACGCCAGCGCGCCTTGCCGAGCCTTCGCGCATCGTCATGCAGGATTCCGCGATTGCCCATGAACAGGCCGCGGGCCGGATCAGCGATTATCTCGCCCGACGGCGTTACGCGGTTTTGCAGCGTCAAGTTTCAGCTCTTGCCGCCCCGTGCGGCGTCGCGCAGTTTTTCGTCGACCTCCACCTGCCAGCCGGTGACCAGCGCGTTGGTTTCGTTGGCCATGCCGACTACGGCCATCAGTTCGGCCAGCATGTCGTCGGTCATCCCCTTGGCGCGCGCGCCGGCCAGATGCGAGTTGATACAATATTCGCAGCCGTTGGTGACGCTGACCGCGACATAGATCATCTCCTTGGTCAGCGGGTCCAGGGCGCCCGGCGCCATGACCTGCTTGATGCTCTCCCAGGTGCGCTTCAGGGTCGCCGGGTCCTGCGCCAGCGCCTTCCAGAAATTGTTGATCCAGTCGACCCCGCGCGTCGCCATGATGTCGTCATAGACCGCGCGGACTTCCGCGTCGGCGTCTTCGTATTCCACGAATTTACCGATCGGCATGGTGTCCCCTTGTTAGCGTTCCGGCCTTAGCCCTTCTTGCCGTCGTCGCCGCCCGTAAGCCCCTTCAGCATTTCGCCGAGTTTGATCGGGAAGGGGAAGACGATGGTCGAGGATCGCTCGCTGGCGATTTCGGTCAGGGTGGCGAGGTAACGAATCTGCATCGCCTCCGGCACGGCCGAGAGCTTCTTGCCGGCCTCGAGGAATTTCTCGGCCGCCTGGGCCTCGCCGTCGGCGTCGATGATCTTGGCGCGGCGCATGCGTTCGGCCTCCGCCTGCTTGGCGATGGCGCGGATCATGCTCTCTTCCAGATCCACATGCTTCAACTCCACATTGGCGACCTTGATGCCCCAGGCGTCGGTCTGCTCGTCGAGGATCTTCTGGATATCCTTGTTCAACCTATCGCGTTCGGCCAACATCTCGTCCAGCTCATGCTGGCCCAACACCGAGCGCAGGGTGGTCTGGGACAGCTGGCTGGTGGCCATGATGAAGTTCTCGACATGGATGATCGCCCGTTCCGGATCGACGACCCGGTAATAGATCACTGCATTGACATGCACCGATACGTTGTCGCGGGAAATCACGTCCTGGGTCGGTACGTCCAGCACCCGCAAGCGCAGATCCACGCGCACCATTTGCTGGATGCCGAGGAAAATCACTCTCAGGCCCGGTCCCCGGACGCCGGTAAAGCGTCCGAGCGTAAAAACCACGCCACGGTCATATTCACGCAGGATCCTCAACGACATCGCCAGGTAGATGAGAGGCCCCCCGACAGCAAAAACCACAACATAGAACATGGTTCGTCTCCTCAGTTGTCCTGTTGAGCGTCTTCCGATGGCCCGACGATCAGCGTCAACCGATCACGGTCCATGACCCGGATTTCCGTTCCGACGTCGAACGGTCCGTAGTCCGATCTTGCATGCCAGACTTCGCCCTGGAACCGTATCCGGCCCTCACCGTCCAGCCATTCGATTACCGTTCCGGTCTGGCCAGGCATGGATTCACGGCCACTGGCCACTGGCTGCGCCCTGGATCGGATGATCACGGCCACTATCAAGAGCATTACGGCCCCGGCGCCTGTCGCGACCGAGCCAATCACCCAGGGCGATATTCCGTAGCCTGGCACATCCGTGTCGATCAGCATGACCGAACCGATGACGAAGGATACCACACCGCCGATACCCAGCGCCCCGAAACTGGGCACAAAAACCTCGGAAACCAGCAGAGCCAGACCCAGTAGAATCAGCCCCGCGCCCGCATAATTGATCGGCAGAACGTGCAGCCCATAGAGGCCGAGGACGATGCAGATCGCCCCGATAATCCCGGCGATCATCGTCCCGGTATAGAATTCGATCAACAGGGCCGGGATGCCGATGGTGAACAGCAGAAGATAAGCGACCGTCGGGTCGGTGATGACCTCTAGAAACTCGGTGCGCCAATCGGGCTCCAAATCCACGACACTCAGCCCCGCGGTCTCCATCGTATGGTCGGCCCCTCTGACATCTACAACCATGCCGTCGGCCTTTTCAAGAATCTCGGCAGGCGATTCGGCGATGAAGTTGATCACCCCCTCGGCCAGCGCGTCCTCGGCCGACAGGCTGGCCGCTTCGGTAACCGCCCTGACCGCCCATTCCTCGTTGCGGCCGCGTTTCTGGGCCAGGCTCTTGATATAGGCCACGGCGTCCTGCATGACCTTTTCCTCCATGCCGGGCTTGCCCTTGAACGGATTCCATTCCTCGCCGGGCTTGTCTTCCGCCGCGTCCCCGCCGCTGGCATTTTTGCCGTCAGCGTCCTTGTCCGCGTCTTCGGTTTCCGCGGGCTTTTCATCTTCAGAGGATTTATCCTCCTCGTCGTCATGGTCGTCCGGTTTGCTTGGCGCGCCCAGTTGCACCGGCGTGGCGGCGCCCAGATTGGTCGCCGGCGCCATCGCCGCGACGTGGGTGGCATAGAGCATGTAGGTGCCGGCGCTGGCCGCGCGGGCACCGGCGGGGCCGACATAGCCGATGACGGGGACCGGGGACGCAAGGATATCCTTGATGATCTCGCGCATCGAGGTATCGAGCCCGCCCGGCGTATCCATCTGCAGGATGATCACCGTGGCGCCATCATCGACTGCCTTTTCGATGCCGCGATGGATATAGTCGGCGACAGCGGGCCCGATCGGCCCGTTGACGATCAACCGCACCGCATGGGCCGACTTCTGCGCCCTGCCCCCATCGGCAGACAGCACGGCCAGCGCGAAGGCGACCGCGGAAAAAGCGAACAGGCGCCATAACAGGCGGATACGGTCCAGGTTCAACCGTGACATGCGATAATGATGAAGCTTCCGGCGGGTCCTGTCCAGCGCCCTGAGCGTGGGCGGCCTTGTTGTCATTTCCGCCAATTGCCGGAACTTGTCCATTGTCGAGGCCCTGGAGGATCAGCGCAATCTCAACCAGTGCGTGCTCAACCGCTATTCCAGATGACGCAGTGGAGTCCAAAAACTGCCAGATATCCGGTATTATTCACCAAGAGGCTTTATTTAAGAACTAATCGCAATACAATTATGACGGGAACAATCGCTTATGGAGAGGGCTTTCGTTATGAGACGTGATAACAAAATACCGACATTTGCGGGATACGCCATTTCGCTGGCCGCGCTGTTCATGACGCAAGGAGCGATGGCGGCGGGACCGAATCCCAACGCGACCAGCCCGCGCGTTGCCGCGGATATCAACAACGACCCGAATATCGTCGAGGTCAACCTGATCGCCACCGAGACCCAGGTCGAACTGGTGGACGACACGCTCACCACGATGTGGAGCTATAACGAGAAAACGCCCGGTCCGACTATCGAGGCGAAGCTGGGCGACACCGTAATCGTGAACTTCACGAATAATCTGCCGCAGGACACCACCGTCCACTGGCACGGCGTTGAAGTCCCGGCAGCCATGGACGGCAGCAATATTTCACAGTTTCCGGTTCCACCCGGCAGCGCCTTCCGCTATGAGTTCCGGCCGCTGGCCGCGACGACTTACTGGTATCATTCGCATATAAACAGCAACGAGCAGGTCGAGAGAGGCCTGTATGGCGCGCTGGTCGTGCGCGACCCCGCCACGGATGGCGCCCTCGGCCTGCCGGAAACCGAGCATGTCATGGTGCTCGATGACATTCTGCTGGACGACTACATGCAGATCGCCGAGCCCTTCCCGGACGATCCGGTGGAGAATGCGATTACCCATGTAAACGGGCGGCAAGGCAATGCGTTACTGGTGAACGGCCACATTACGCCGACCATGCCGGTCCAACGGGGCGTACCCCAACGGCTGCATCTGATCAACGTCGCCAACGCGAGGTTTATGCGCGTCTCAATTCCGGGCCACACGATGTATCGGATCGGTGGCGATGGCGGCCTTCTCGAAACGCCGATCGCGATCCCGCCGGTCGAAATGATTTACGACCACCATGCGGGCCATATGATTTCCAACCCCGATCCCTCGCAAGGGCTGCTGCTGACTCCCGGCGAGCGGGCGGACGTGGTCTTTACGCCCATGGGCGACAAGAAGATTACCGTCGAATGGCACGACATCCCGCACGGCAAGCATACCGCCTTCCTCAAGTCCGACGGCAGCGGCGTCGGACTCGGCCACGCCCATGACGACGGCAAAGCGCCGCCAGAGACCCTCATGACGTTTCAGTTGACGGGTCCGCCGGCGGATGCCGAGGAATATGTCCCGCCGATGTTGCTCAGGCCCATCGATCCGATCGACGTCGCCGGCGCCGGAAAAATCATCCTGGAATTCGGGCACACGCCACCCAACGCCAATGGCGACATAACCTTCTTCATTCAGCGGAAGAACGGCATGGGCCTGCCCTTCGACCAGGTCACGCCTGCCGACGCGCCTATCGTCGTGGCTGGCGAGACACGGATTATCGAGGTCCGCAATCTGACCGCCGGTGACCACAATTTCCATCTGCACGGATTCTTCATGCAGCCGATCGAGACCCAGTACATCGACATGGACAACTCCGACAACAACTACCTGGTCCCGGCCTCCCACACCGAAGTCAAGGACACCGTCCACATCCCGCGGCGGCCCGGCGCCATGATGCGCAGCCAGTCCATCACGCGGCTCGCAGTAGTATTCGACGATAATGGCGATCCAGGCGACATCGTTGCGTACGGGAAGGAGCCGGGCCCATTCAGCTCCGGTGGCTGGGTCATGCACTGCCATATCCTGGAACATACGGATAATGGCATGATGAGCTTCGTCCAGGTCATCGAGAATTAGCGCGCCCCCGACCCAACCAAAGAAACCCGAGGCGGGCGTTCGGTTTCAACCGCGCGCCCGCCATTATTCTTCGCGGATCCGATATAGTCGCGGTTCAGCGCTGCGCAGTCTTCCAGTCCGGATGGATCCAGGGTTCCTGGTTCGAGGGCGGCAGCGGGTCGCGGCCGAGGATCAGGTCGCTGGCCTTCTCGCCGACCATGATGGACGGGCCATTAAGGTTGCCGTTGGTGATGCGCGGGAAGATCGAGCTGTCGACCACGCGCAGGCCGTCCACGCCGATCACCCGGCATTCGGGGTCGATGACCGCCATCGCATCATCGGCGGCGCCCATGCGGCAGGTACCGCAGGGATGGTAGGCGCTTTCAACCGCCTCGCGGATGAAGCCGTTCAGCGCCTCGTCGCTTTCCACATGCGCGCCGGGGGCGATTTCGCGGCCCCTGTAGGGATTGAAAGCCTCCTGGCCGAAGATCTCGCGCGTCAGGCGGATGCAGTTGCGGAAATCGGCCCAGTCCTGTTCCTGCGCCATGTAGTTGAACTGAATGACCGGGGCGTCCTTCGGGTCGGCGGAGCGCAGCCGCACCCAGCCGCGCGAGGGCGAGCGCATCGGCCCCACATGGGCCTGGAAGCCGTGGCTCTTGGCCGGCGCCTTGCCATCATAGCGGATCGCCACCGGCAGGAAATGATACTGGATGTCGGGATATTCGACTCCGGCCTTCGAACGGATGAAGGCGGCGCTCTCGAAATGGTTGGTCGCCCCGTGGCCTTTGCGGAAGAACAGCCATTGCGCCCCGATCATCGCCTTGGAGAACAGGTTGAGATGCTTGTAGAGCGTGATCGGCTGGGTGCATTCCATCTGTAGGTAGAGCTCCAGATGGTCCTGCAGGTTCTCGCCGACGCCGGGCCGGTCGGCCACCACCTCTATGCCATGTTCCTTCAGTTCCGCCGCCGGGCCAACGCCCGAAAGCTTCAGCAGCTTGGGTGAATTGATCGACGAGGCGGCGATGACGACCTCGCGCCTCGCCCGCACGGTCTCGATACGCCCGCCGCGCTCGAACTCGACGCCGACCGCGCGCTTGCCCTCGAACAGCACGCGCCGGGCAAGGCCGCGCTGCAGCGAGGCGTTGGGGCGCTTGAGGGCGGATTTCAGATAGGCGTTGGCGGCCGACCAGCGCCGGCCCTTCCAGACCGTCATCTCCATCGGCCCGAAGCCTTCCTGTTTCTCGCCGTTATAGTCGTCCGTCACCTCGTAGCCCGCCTGCCGGCCGGCCTTAACGAAGGCATGGAACAGGGGGTTTTTCCGCACGCCCCGCGTTACATGCAGCGGGCCATCCGTGCCGCGCCAGCCTTCCTGCCCGCCATGGGCGTTCTCCATGCGTTTGAAGTAGGGCAGCACATGGCGGTAGCCCCAGCCTGCGGCACCTTGTTCTTCCCAGTGATTGTAGTCGCAGGCGTGGCCGCGCACATAGACCATGCCGTTGATCGACGACGAGCCGCCGACCACCTTGCCGCGCGGGCAGGCCATCTTGCGCCCGCCGAGATGCGGTTCCGGTTCCGACCAGTAGCCCCAATCGTAGGTCGACATGCTCATCGGATAGGACAGCGCCGCCGGCATCTGGATCAGCGGCCCCATGTCGGTGCCGCCATGTTCCAGCACCAGGACGCTATGTTTCCCGTCCTCGGACAGGCGATAGGCTATGGCGCAGCCCGCCGAGCCTGCGCCGACGATTACGAAATCGAATTCCTGTCCCGATGACATGAAGCCCCCCGACCAGGGGCCGGTCTCAGCCCAGCCCCAGCTGCTGCAATATCGCCCGGGTCGCAGGGTGCGCCGGGTCTTCCATGCCGGTCAATACCGTGAAATGGTTCACCCCGGATATTGCCTCGGCGACGGTTTCGACACCCTTCGCGCCCCAGGCCGCGGCCATGGTTTCGGACTGCCAGCGGAAGGCGTCGGTTTCGTCGCCGCCCCATAGCAGCGCCAACGGTGCATCGCTGGCCGGCTCCATGAAGAGCGGGCTGTTGCGCAGAGCGGTTCCCGCGTCCATGCCGACCTTCACATTGATCGTGGTGTTGAGCAGCGGTTCCAGATCGAAAATCCCGCTGACGGAAACCCCGCCTTTCACCAGATCCTCGGGCAGGCCATCCCCGAATTCCACCCAGTCGGTGGCCATCGCCATGCCGACCAGTTGCCCGCCGCAGGAATGGCCGGAAATGGTGATGCGGTCCGGGTCGCCGCCGAAGCGTCCCGCTTCGCGCCACAGCCAGGCCAGCGCGGCGCGGCATTGCCGGCCGATTTCGTCGATGGTGACGCCAGGGCAGAGCCCGTAATCGATCACTGCGACATGGGCGCCGGCTGCGACCAGCGGGCGGGCTACGAAGCTGGATGATTTCTTGTCGTTGGCCTGCCAGTAGCCGCCATGGATATACATATGGACCGGCGCATCTTCGGCGTCCGCGAGGAACAAATCCAGTGTTTCCGCCGCGCTGCCGCCATAGGGGAGATCGTGTTCGGCCCGTGCCGCCTCGGCCTCCCAGGCGGCGCTCTTCGCGGCCCATTCCCCAAGCAGTTCGGGGTGTTCGGGGACATTGGCGCGGTTGTTATACTGCCGGTCCATCGCGGGGTCGATCATTCCCACCCTTCCTATGTTGTCGCACACCAGAATGCAGACAAATGAAGAACTTATGTCGATAGGTGCTATTACACGCCAAGATAGCGGTGCGCAAG
>CAMYNJ010000031.1 GCA_947259795.1 uncultured Alphaproteobacteria bacterium
TCGCGGCCCGCCGGGCAGGCGCGGGCCGCGGCACGATGCTCCCGTATCGGGCACGGGCCGCAACGCACCCGGCGGGCCGCGAAGCCCCACCGGAGGCCGCTTTCCCTTGACCGCTCGCGGCGTTGCGGCCCGCTTGTGGCGCCCGGCGCCACGTCGCAAACCGCGCCTGACGAACGGGCAAGGGAAAGCGGTCAAATGAGTCCTTATCAGCGAGCTTCGGTATGACAGTGGGCATCGAGCGTCTTCCTTCGGCCGCGCGGGAATCACTCCGGATTCATAGACCTTCGGGAAAACGGGGTCAAACGGCCCGGGCGTCGGATTTCGCGGGTCCGGGTTTTGCCGCGGGGGCCCCGGTTTCCGGCGACAGCCGGGGCAGATAGGGAAACCGCCCCAGCGCCTCGGTCTCCAGTCGCGCCGTCGCCGGCTCGATTCGCTCCTCAAGCGTCTTCATGAAGGTCTTGCGGTCAAGCCCCGGCTCGATCGGCTCCAGATACTCCACAGTGATGGTTCCGGGCTGTTTGTGCATCAGCTTGCGCGGCCAGAACAGGCCCGAGTTGAGCGCGACCGGGACCACCGGAACATTGGCCCCCTTGTAGATGGCGGCGACCCCCGGCAGATAGGGGCGATCGGCGCCGGGTGGCGTCCGCGTGCCCTGGGGAAAGATCAGGATGGATTGGCCCCGTCCCGCGAGTTTGCCCGCGCCCTCCGTTATCTTCTTGAGGGACGCCACTCCCCTGGAGCGGTCTATGGGAATCATGCCGAGGCGCAAGAGATACCATCCCCAGATCGGCAGCCAGATAAGCTCCCGCTTGAGCACGAAGGCGCAAAAGGGATGCTCCACGCTCAGCGCCAGCGTATCCCACGCCGACTGGTGCTTGACGGCGAAAACAACCGGCCCGTCCGGGATGTTTTCGCGGCCTCGCTCTTCCTGATCGATGCCGATGACGAGGCGCGTCAGCGCCAGAACAATATGAAGCCAGAGTTGCTTGAACCAGACCACGGCGCGATAGGGCATCAGCAAACCCGGCGCGGCGGCCACGCTGAGCGCCGCGGTTGTGAACACGAACAGGAGGTTGAAGATCAGGTTGCGGGCAAACAGCATGCGGTCATTCTCCCTCGATGCCGCGCAGCCAGTGCCGCGTGGCGGCGAGAAGGTATTTGTTATATTCGGCGATAACAAGGCTTGCCGTGCCGGGCCTCGCCCACCATTCCCGGACCATCACATGCTCGGGGAAGACCGGGTGCGGGACGATCTCGACGCCGGGGACCGTGGCGCGGAACTCCAGGAGGCTGCGCGGCATATGGTAGCTTGACGTGACCAGCCTGATCGAGGCGATCTTGTTCGTGCGAATCCAGAGCGCGCTTTCGATCGCGTTGCTGCCCGTATCCTCGGCCATGTAACCCAGGGTTACGCAGCAATCGAGTTCCTCCGGCGTAATCCCCGCCACCCGCAGCAATTCCTCGATTCGGATCCGCTTGTCGACGCCGGAGACCAGCAGTTTCTCGGCCATCTTGGCGGACAGCAGTTCGAACCCTTTTTCCAGGCGCAGGCTGCCGCCGGTCAGCACGATGATGGCGTCGGTGCGGCGCTCTTCATCCTCGACGGAATCGGGAATGCCGTCGACGAAAAGGACGAGGCCCCAGATCCAGCCCGCAAATACCGCCGCGACCAAGGCAAGGATTGTCGCGGTCCGGCGGCGCTTTTTTTCGTTCCTGCGTTTGAACATCGTCAGCCCTGTTACCAGGTGGCGCTCGGCGTTTCTGTCGCGAAACCGTTATACCATGCGCGTCAGGCTGCGCATCACCGTTCGTCTTGCCGTCGATCTGGCGATCAGTGCGGTCACGGCGGGTAGCGATGCCAGGACCACCCAATGCCAGGCCAGAAGCCTGACCTGCGGCAGTATCGCGCTGTCGATATGGTCCGCCGCGTAACCCAGGCCCCAGATCGTGGCGGCCCCCATGGCGATTCCTATGATTCCGCCCCGCAGGCCCTGCGACAGGGCCAGACCCTGGAACTGGCGCGCAATATAGCCATCCTCCGCGCCGATCAGATGCAGAACCTCGATAACGTCCTGGTGCGCGGCCATCCCGCTTCGCGTCGCGAAGATAACGATGCCGACCGTGGCCAGCCCGACCAGCAGCACGACGAAGCCGGCGACCAGTTCAAGCGCGCCCACGAGACCGGCAAGCTGATCTTGCCAGATGCCGTGATCGTCCAGCAGTGCGCCGGGATCGGCGTTGGACAGCATGGTCTTCAACGCCTCCATCGGCGGCGCGTCCGTCATGTCCAGCCGCACATCGATCAGCCGGGGCAGCGGCAACGCCTCCAGGGCCGTCGTCCCGCCCAGCCAGGGCTCAAGCAGCGCGGCGACTTCGTCCAGGGGGACGGCTCTTGCCCCGGCGATGCCGTCGGTCCGCTGCAGTATCCGGACCAGCTTGTCCACCCGCTGGTCGAGCTGCCTGGCCGGTTCGCGTTCGCGTGGCAGCACCTGTACCGTGACCGTGCCGCTGAGCCCGCTGGTCCACTGGCCCAGAAGTTCCGACAGCAGCAGCGAACCGGCCAGCATCAGGCAGGCCAGATAGGTCATCAGTCCGATGATCCAGGGCAGCAGCCGCACGGAAGGATCGCGCGACAGGGGCAAGTCCGTGCGGCGGCGGATCATTGCGTTCCGCCGCGCCCGAACGGTTTTCGCGGATCCCGCGGGTCGCCGGTGCCGCCGGCGGGCTCTCCTCGGTCCTGGTGGATCAGCACGCCGTCTTCGAGATGAAGGATCGGATTCTTGAAACGGGACACCAGGGTTTCGCTATGTGTCGCGATGACCACGGTCGTGCCCATGCGGTTCAATTCCTCGAACAGGTAGAGCAGGCGAACGCCCAGGGCATCGTCCACATTGCCGGTCGGTTCGTCCGCCAGCAGCAGGTCGGGCCGCGAGATCAACGACCGGGCGATGGCGACCCGCTGCTGCTGTCCGCCCGACAGGGTCGGCGGCCTGGCATCCATATGGTCGCCCAGACCGGTCCAGGCCAGCAGTTCGTCGACATGCTTGCGAATGGTACTTTCCTTGACACCGGCCACGCGCAGCGGCAGCGCGACATTATCGAAGGCCGACAGATGGTTCAGAAGCCGGAATTCCTGGAAGACGACGCCAACCCGGCGCCGCAGAAAAGGTAGCCGTCTGCGCGGCAATGTCGCAATATCCTCGTCGAAAAGCGTCACCAGGCCGCGGCTTGGCCTGTGGGCCAGATACATGAGCTTCAGCAGCGACGATTTCCCCGCGCCGCTGCGTCCGGTCAGGAAATGGAATGAGCCCGGCTTCAGCGTGAAGGTGACCTCGCGCAGCACTTCCGGCCCGGTGCCGTAACGCATGCCGACATTCTCAAACCGAACGGTATTGTTAAATGATTGATTATTCTTCAAAATTCGCTGCTGTATCCGTCTGCGCGGAACCCCGATTCAATAAATAACATCGCATGGAAGCCATGCCGCCGTAAAGCGCAGTTCTTGCCAGATCTGCAGCGGCAACTTATACCTTTGCTAAAGCATTGTCTGTTTACAGTGATATGGCGAAATCAAGGCAATGCTTGATCAGATGAAACAGAATTCGGTGTAGCGCGGCATGATTATTTCCTGCCCATCCTGCCAGACGCAGTTCAGGGTTGACGAGGCTCATCTCATCCCCGAAGGCAAGAAGGTCCGTTGTTCGAAATGCGGCCATGTCTGGCGGGCGATGGCTAGCGGGCAGCCGACGCCGGATGCGCCCTCAGCAGAACAGCCGGTTCCGCCATCGGCGGAAAGGCTCAGCCCCGATGTTGCGCCGGAAGCGACCCCGGAGGTTGCGCCGCCGGCGCCGGAAGCAGCGGAACGGGCCGAGCCTGTGCTGTCGGCCCGCGATGCGGTCGACGGGGAAGACGATGACGGCGAATCGGCGGTGCAGGAAACGGGCGGGGCCGAACCGTCGGAAAACGGGGATTCAGGGGCCAAGAGTTTGACCGACGATCAGCGCGCCAAACTGGCCGCCGCGCAGCAGCAAAAACCGCGCAGCCGGTTCTGGTTCAAGGTCTTTATGATTTTCCTCATCGTTGCCGGGTTGCTGATACTGGCATACCGTAATTTGCCGCCCGAGATCCTCGACAAGATCAACCCGGTAAGCCAACAGCCCTCGGATGTCGGTGCGGTGGAGGCAAAACCGGTTCCCTCCGACCCGGCGAAAGGCGGCCATATCGTCGGCGGCGAGCCGCCGGCGCCTCAGTAGGGTTTCAGCAGTCTGTCGATATAATCGCGCTCTACCGGGGGGCGCTGGCGTTCGCCGGCGCGGCGTCGCAGTTCCTCCAGAATCCGGCGTGCTTTCTGCACGTCGCTCTCGCTGGGGATTTCGACATCGGTCTGGGCCGCGCCCTGGCTGCCCGGGGTCCTGCGCCCGAAAGGATCCTGCTGGCCGGGCTGCTGTCCCCGCGGGCGGCCCTGCCCGACCGCCGCCATGGCCCCGCCGAATTTCTTCATCATCTGTTCAGTCGCCGCGCGCGCACCTTCGCGCAACTGGTCCAGGGCCTCGGTCTGCGCCGGCACTGACGCGCCCGGGCGGTCGCCCTCCAAGGCCTTGGTTGAGCGTCGCATGGCACCCTCGGCGCGTCCGAAGGGCCGGGGGATCTCGCCGGTAATCTCACCGAGCTGCCGCATGATTTCGCCAAGCTGGCGGCGCAAGGCCTCCTGCAGCGCGGTGTCCGCCGACATGCTGCCTTGTTGCTGTTGGCCCTGCTGCTGACCCTGCTGCTGACCCTGCTGCCCCTGCTGCCCCTGCTGCTGCGCCTGCATCAACTCCTGCAGCAGGTCCAGCTGCTCCATGCCCTCGCGGAACTCCTGCGGCACCTGCTGCATCTGACCCATCTGCAGGTTTTCCATCATATTCTGGAGTTCCGAAAGCATCTGCCTGGCCGCGTCCTTGGCCCCGCTGCGCATCAATTCGCGCATGCGGTCGAACAGGTTCTGAAGCTCCTGGCGATCCATCACCATGGCATTCGGATCCATCATCGGCATATTTTCCAGATCCTGCGGCTGCATTTTAGCCAAGGCGTCCAGAAGCTCGTCCAGCGCGGCCTGCAATTCGTCCATCAACCGCTCCAGTTCCTCGTCCGGCGCGTCCCGGGCCAGCGCCTCCATCAATTCCTGCTGCAGACGGCGCAGGTCGCGAGCGGCCAGCGACAGCTTGCCGTCCTCGATTCGCAGCGCCGTATCCCACAGCAATTTCTGGATCGACTCGAGGGAATCCCTGGTTCCGCGGTTTTTCAGCCGGTTACTGGCCGCCATCAGCGCCATGAACACCACGAAATCCTCTTCATAGGCTTCGGCATCCCTCGCCAGACGCATCAGCTCCATGCCGACTATATCGCGAGCGCCATCCGGGTCGGTGGCCAGTTGCTTGCGTTGTTCGATAACGGCGCGCGCCACCGGATGATTGAAAATCCGTTCCGGCAGGGTTACCGAAATGGCACCACTCATTCCCTGCTGGCCACGCCCGTCGCGCGCAACCAGTTGAATCTGGACTTCCAGCCCGGCCCAGGGATGGGGCGTCAGATCCTGATAGCCGGTACCGGCCGCATCCTTCACATTCAGGCCCGGCAGCGGCAGGTCGAAGGTAATGGCCTCGTCGGTGGGCGGGGCGCCGGGTCGGCGGATGCTGGCAGTGACGCCGGCCAGGCCGTAATCGTCATGCGCCTCAAAATCGATACGCAGCGCCGCCAGAGGCGTCTGCCCGGGCTGCTGCAGGAAGGCGATGGCCGGTTTTTCGTCGGGAAGAACCACAATATTCCAGGCCCCCAACTCACGACCGCCGGTCTCGACCGTGAACAGCCCGGTTGTGTTCAACACATAGCGGGCGCGATAGCTGCTTTCCGACGTTACATTGAAGGCGCCGTCTTCGCCGGCCGCAGCGGGGCCGACGATTCGCGGCTCATCCGCCGCGTTGCTGACCTGGGCGACGAGAAGACTGCCCTCCGGCACCTGGACGGGACCGGTCGTCGCCAGCTGGCCGCTGGCGCCGGCGCCGGCCAGGTAGACGGGCGGCCGGCCGGTATAGTCGGGTGGCGATACCCAGGCATCGAGGGTCGCGTTGCGCGCCGGCCCGGCGCTCAGCGCGGGAACCATGGCCCGTGCCAGCCGCTCCTGCCAGTAGTCGCCGGCGGCCACGATCGACAGCAGCAACGCCAGGCCGACCGTGAAGCGCAGGGAATAACTATCCAGTGCCAGAATGCCCGGCTTCGGCCCGCCTGCTTTCAGCTTGCCCATCCCGTCGCGCAGTTGCGCCTGATGCCGGCGCCACATGGCGCGGGTGACCGGGTCGGCCTCGGCGCCGCCCGCAACGTGATCGTCCAATGCTTCGAGAGGTCTGTGGGGCAGCCGGTTGACCCGCTCCAGCCGCCGCCTCGATTCCTCGTAACCGGGGAAATGGACCTGCCGCAACTTCATCACCAGCACGGCGACCAGGGTCGTTGCGAAAGCGGCGAGGGCCAGCGCGTGCAGCCAGCCGGGCAGCCATGCGAACAGATCGAAAAAGGCGATAGCGAGGAACAGTCCGACGATAACCCAGACCAGCCAGAACGCCCGCCACGCCCGCTCGAAAAACAGCGCAAAGCCCGAAAGGGTTACGCGCCTAAGCCAGTATGTATCATTGCGTTCCTGGTTCATTTCCGTCCGTCAGAAAATTCCTCTATGTCTGCTCAACGCCCGCCCTGCCAGCTTGCCAGATTTTCATCCCGCAGCATGTCGTCATAGCTTGGACGGGGCCGCACAACCGACCATTCCGCGCCCCTGACCAGCACCTCCGGCGTCAAAAGCCGTGAGTTATAGGTCGAGGCCATGACAGCACCATACGCTCCAGCGGTAAAAATTGCCATAAGATCGCCATCACAAACCGGTGGGAGGGACCTCTGGCGTGCGAATGTGTCGCTGGTCTCGCAAGCCGGCCCCACTACGTCCGCCGGCTCCATTTCAACCCCGGCGGCGGGCTGCCTCAACGGCTTGATCTCGTGCCAGGCGTCGTACATGGCGGGCCGCATCAGGTCGTTCATGGCCGCGTCGACGATCACGAATCGGCGGGTATCGCCCTGCTTCACATAGATCACCCGGCTGACCAGAATTCCGGCATTGCCGACCAGCATCCGGCCCGGTTCGAGCATCAGGTGGCAGCCCAGATTGCCGACCGCGCCCTTGACCACGGCCGCGTAATCGACCGGCAGCGGCATTTTCTCTTCCCGGTAGGGAATGCCCAGCCCGCCGCCAAGGTCGACGCGCTTGATGTCATGCCCCCGCGCACGCAGGTCGTTAACCAGCGCCGCCACGCGCTCGAAGGCGATGCGAAAAGGCTCCAGGTCGGTCAGTTGCGAACCGATATGGACCGCTACCGATACCGGATTGACGCCGGGCAATTCGGCCGCGCGCGCGAAGGCGGCCGGGGACTGCGGGGCATTGATGACGAACTTGTTTTCACCTTTGCCGGTGG
>CAMYNJ010000032.1 GCA_947259795.1 uncultured Alphaproteobacteria bacterium
CGGTCGCCGGATCGCGTCCGCTGGTCCCCGACCGGTATCAACGTCCCCGATTATCCGAAACTGGCACAGATCTGGTGGCAGCAGATCGGCGACGTGAATTCGGGCGCCTTCACGCCTCAGCAGGCAATGGACAGGCTCGCCAGCGAGATGGACCAAGTCATGGCCCGTATGCAGGCGGCCGACGAGAAGGCGGGAACTTACGGCGGCTGCGGCCCCCGTCTGAATCCGGAGATCGACCCGGCGATCTGGCTCAGCAAGCCGGGTTCGCCGAAAGCCAAGCTCGCGAACGAGAAGCCCAAAGGCGAGACCGTCGACTACGACGAACTCGTGAAGCGCTGGAAGAACTGAGGCGGGCATCATACCGACGACCAATGAAACCCGGGGAGTGCACCATGCACTCCCCGGATTTGGTGATGGCGGGGACCGAGCCTGTGATGCTGCTTGTGTTCGCTAGTCTATTGTTCGACCCTGTTCCCGAATTCTGGTGATCAGTCGAGATGAAGTATAACGTCACGGACAGGCCTGCAGGGCGCCCGCGCGAGGGAATGATCGCATGACCCTTGAACTCCGCCACGTGTCCAAGCGGGTCGGCGCCGAAATGTACATATACGAAAGCAGCCTCGAATTCAGGGAGGACGGCTTCAATATCCTCCTGGGCACGACGCTGGCCGGCAAGACGTCGCTGATGCAGTTGATGGCGGGGCTGGAGCGGCCGACCTCGGGCGAAATCTGGTTCGGCGGAAAGAATGTGACGGGCGTGTCAGTGCAGAAGCGCAACGTCTCGATGGTCCACCAGCAGTTCATCAATTACCCGAACTTTTCGGTCTTTGAGAACATCGCCTCTCCGTTGCGCGTGGCACGCCTGGCACGCGCAGAGATCGACCGCCGCGTTGGCGAGGTCTCGGAGATGCTGAGGTTGACGCCGATGCTTGATCGCCGGCCATCGGAACTCTCGGGCGGACAGCAGCAGCGCACCGCGCTGGCGCGCGCCCTGGCCAAGGATTCCGATCTTGTGCTCCTCGACGAACCGCTGGCCAATCTTGATTACAAGCTGCGTGAGGAGCTACGCGACGAGCTTCCCAGGTTGTTCCGGGACCGCGGCTGCACGGTGGTCTACGCGACGAGCGAGCCGACCGAGGCGTTGTTGCTCGGCGGCTATACGGCAACGATGCACGAAGGGCGGATAACCCAGTTCGGCGAAACGGCGACGGTATATCGCCAGCCGGCCGATCTGCTGTCGGCGCAGGTGTTTTCGGATCCGCCGATCAACACCGCCACGGTCACAAAACAGAACGGCCGATTCGTGCTGAGCGAAGCGGTCAGCTGGCCCGTCTCGGGAAACCAGGAGGCGCTGCGGGATGGACGCTATGCCGTGGCCATTCGGCCCCATCACGTCACGCCGTTTGCGCAGGAGAAGAACGACGTGCGGATTGAAGGCAGGGTGCTGGTCACTGAATTGAGCGGCTCGGAAAGCGTCGTGCATTTCGATCTGGGCGGGCAGACCTGGATTTCGCAGTCGCACGGCATCCATGCGTTCGAGGTTGGCGCCAGCGCATCGTTCCATGTCGACACCGGACAGTGCATGTATTTTGGCGACGACAACGAGTTGCTGGCGGCGTGATGGAGCCGTCGACGATGTCCGTACAGCGCCCCTCACGTTCCCTTTCCGCAAGAATTGGGCCGGTGCGGAAGACCATGGCGAGGCAGATCTGATGTCCGAAATCAGTCTCAGGGAATTGCGGCACAGCTATCTTGAGACTCCGCAGGCCGACGCGGATTGGGCGCTCAAGAAAATGAGCGTCGACTGGTCGGAAGGCGGGGCCTACGCCCTTCTTGGCCCATCCGGCTGCGGCAAGACCACGCTGCTCAATATCATATCCGGCCTGCTGACCCCGACCGAGGGCGAGGTCTGGTTCGGCGACAAAAACGTTACGAACATGCCGCCGGACCAGCGTAATATCGCGCAGGTGTTCCAGTTCCCGGTCGTATACGACACCATGACCGTTTACGAGAATCTCTGCTTTCCGCTGCGCAACAGAGGCATCCCCGCGGCGGAGGTCGACCGCAAGGTGCGCGAGATCGCGGCAATGCTGGATCTCGACGAGATGCTGCCGCGGCGCGCATCGGGACTGACCGCCGACGGCAAGCAGAAGATATCCCTTGGCCGCGGGCTCGTTCGCTCGGATGTGAATGTGATCATGTTCGACGAGCCGCTGACGGTGATCGATCCGCACCTGAAATGGGTTCTGCGCTCCAAGCTCAAGGAACTCCACCAGCGCATCGGCACGACAATGATTTACGTCACGCACGACCAGACCGAAGCGCTGACATTCGCCGACCAGGTCGTCGTCATGCACGAGGGTACCGTCGTGCAGATCGGCACGCCGGTCGACCTCTTCGAGCGGCCGCGCCACACCTTCGTCGGGCACTTCATCGGGTCGCCGGGCATGAACGTGCTGCCCTGCGAGATCGAGAACGGAACGCCCCTGTTCGCCGGACAGCCGATCCCCGTCGGGCATGCCATTGCCCACCGGGACGGCGCCGAGCGCCTTGAGATCGGTGTCCGCCCGGAATTCATCAGCTTCGCGGCGGAGGGGATTCCGGTCGAGATCGTCAAGGTGAGCGACGCCGGGCGATACAGCATCGTCGATGCCCGCCATGGCGAGCACGTGATCAAACTTCTGGTTCCTGAGGGCGATTCATTGCCCGCCGAGAGCGCCCATATCCATTTCGACCCTGGCCACACGCAGGTTTATGCCGACGGCTGGATGGTCAACTGAGGTCCGCGCATGGCCACCAAAACACAAAACTCCAGGGCCTGGCTGTTCGTTCTGCCGGTCGTCGTTCTCGTGGCGTTCAATGCGCTGATCCCGCTGATGACGGTGGTCAACTACTCGGTCCAGGAGACTTTCGGCGACAATGTCTTTTTCTGGGAGGGCGTCAAGTGGTTCGAGCAGGTGCTGCATTCGGAGCGGTTCCACGCCTCGCTGCTGCGCCAGTTGATGTTCACCTCGATCATCCTGATGATCGAGGTTCCGCTCGGCGTCGCCATTGCGCTCTCGATGCCGAAAAAGGGCATCGGCGTTTCCGTCTGTCTGGTGCTGATGGCGCTGCCGCTGCTGATTCCCTGGAATGTCGTCGGCGCCATGTGGAACATCTTCGCGCTTCCCGATATCGGCCTTCTCGGCCGCATGATCAACGGGTTGGGGATCGATTACAACTTTACCCAGCAGCCGGGGGCGGCGTGGTTCACCACGATTCTGATGGATGTCTGGCACTGGACGTCGCTGGTCGTGCTGCTGGCCTATGCCGGTCTGCGCTCGATTCCCGATGCCTACTACCAGGCCGCGAAGATCGACGGCGCGACCCCGTGGGCGGTGTTCCGGTTCATCCAGCTGCCGAAGATGAAGCGGGTGCTGACGATCGCCATCCTGCTGCGGTTCATGGACAGCTTCATGATCTATACCGAACCCTTCGTTCTGACCGGCGGCGGGCCCGGCAACACGACGACGTTCCTGTCCATCGACCTCGTGAAGATCGCGCTGGGCCAGTTCGATCTCGGCCCCGCCGCGGCGATGTCGCTGATCTACTTCCTGATTGTCCTACTACTTTGCTGGGTCTTCTATACCCTGATGATGAGGCATGAGGCGCAATGATGAGACGGTTCACCTGGCTCGTGCCGACCCTCTACATCCTGTTCCTGATGCTGCCGATCTACTGGCTGCTGAACATGTCGTTCAAGACCACGAACGAGATCCTCGGTGTCTTCACGCTGTGGCCGCGGGAGTTCACCCTCGACAACTACCGGAAGATCTTTACCGATCCGACCTGGTACAACGGGTATCTCAACTCGCTGAGCTATGTGGTGATGAACACGGTGATCTCGGTCACGGCCGCGCTGCCGGCGGCCTATGCGTTCTCGCGCTACCGCTTCCTTGGCGACAAGCACCTGTTCTTCTGGCTGCTGACCAACCGCATGGCGCCGCCGGCGGTGTTCGCGCTGCCGTTCTTCCAGCTCTATTCGGCGGTCAACCTGTTCGACACGTATATCGCGGTGGCGCTGGCGCACTGTCTGTTCAACATTCCGCTCGCCGTCTGGATCCTCGAAGGCTTCATGTCCGGGGTGCCGAAGGAGCTGGACGAGACGGCCTATGTCGACGGCTACCCGTTCTGGCGGTTCTTCGTGAAGATCTTCATCCCCACGATCGCCGCGGGCATCGGCGTCGCCGCATTCTTCTGCTTCATGTTCTCATGGGTCGAGCTGCTGCTGGCCAAGACGCTGACCTCGGTCGCCGCCAAGCCGATCGCGGCGACCATGACCCGGACCGCGAGCACGGCCGGCTACGAGCTCGGGCTGCTCGCCGCCGCCGGGACGCTGACCATCATTCCCGGCGCGTTCGTGATCTATTTCGTGCGCAATTACATCGCCAAGGGCTTCGCCCTCGGCAGGGTGTAGGAGGAGGCACCGAAGATGGGACTGTCCTGGATGGCCTGGACCTGGCCGACCGCCGCCTTCTTCGTCTTCATCCTGCTTGCCCTTGTGGCGATGGCGGTCTGGGAATGGCGGAGCCCCGGGGGCGGGCCGCGCCGGGGCATCCTCGGACTGGACACCACGCGGGGCGACCGGCTGTTCATCTCGCTGCTCGGCAGCGCCTTCATCTTCCTCGCCTGGCTCGGGATCTATGGGGCCCCCTGGTCATCGCCCTGGTCTACGCGGTGCTGGTGTTCCGCCTGGTGTAGGGCATTATCCCTTTAGTGGACTCGGCTCCGGCCCTCTCCCCCACCCGGCCACCCAACGGTATCGTACGCTGTGGGTGGGCGGGTGAAGGAGAGGGCTGGAGCAAACTCGATAGCGCAGCTAGCGCAATGGAATAAGGGCGAATCGTTTTTGGCGGCAACATCGGGGAAAGTATTGTTGAGCAGGATTAATTCATCAGTCCCGAAAATTCATCCATCCTCTTGAATTCCTGATTTTCGGCCGCGACAAACTCACGGGTCAAAGCTGCCATTTCTGAATAAAAGGGCAATTCGGCCAGTTCCTCTACTTTCTTGCTGAACTGCCCAGCCCAGCGGCCCAGATGGCGGTCGAGGAATTCCTTCTGGAACCGCAGGCAGTTTATGGCCTTGTCATTGTCGCCAACCCGCCAGGCTTCCGCCTCGACGCTCGTCAGGTGGGCCATAAATTCGAGCTCCACGCTGATGTGGTCGGGCAGGCCGTGGTAACCTTCATCGTAGGTAAAGCCTGATCTCTCGATAAACTTCTTGACGGCACTTGTTTCGGGCCCCCAGAGCGAACCGCCCGCGCCGCCCATATGGACCGATTCATAGGGCGAGGCATGCGTTCCCGGCCCCATGAACAAACGGGAAAATTCCAGGGACAAATCGTTCAACGGCGCGTCACCCGGCTCGAGCGAGGAGAAGGCATCGACGTCGACACCGACGGCCGCCAAATCCTGCTGAAAGCGGGGATCCAGCAAATGACCGAGGATATCCCCGGTCAACTCGCTGCGGAAGACGGCGGCCAGGAAGCCATAGAGCCCGTTGCGCTCCATTGCCATCCTGGCCATTTCCTCGGGGATATCCGCCCCTTTCGCTTCTACCGTCTGCGCCATGTGGTCAAGCCTTCGTCACCTTGACGACCGTGTCCATGAAGCGCAACGCACCGCTGACCGGATCCGGCGCATTGGGGATGATCCAGTTCGGATGGGCCCCTCTGCCGGTCCACCAGATGGCGGCATCGTCCTGGTCGTCGCGGCCAAACGGCGCCCTTTTCCCTGAGGCGTAACGGCCGTATTCCCAGTGACCGCAGTGGTGCGAAATGGCGATGGCGCCCGGTACGATGGCCGGTGTGACCCGCGCCGTGGTATCGATTTCGCCGATCTCCGATCTGACCTTGATGCGGTCGCCTTCCTCGATGCCCTGGGCCGCCGCCGTGACGGGATTTATCCAGGCCGGGTTGTCGTGGTAGATTTCGGTCAGCCACTTGCAGTTCCAGGCCGGAAGGCCCGACTGCTTCTTGTCGGCCAGCAACGGTGAGTAGATTTCAAACATTCCCGAAAGGGGCAGTTTGTCCGGTTTGAAGCCGGCAACGGCCTTGCCGCCGACATCGACTCCCACGTAACCCTTATAGGCGTTCTTGGTGCCGCGATAGCCCGCGGCCCTGGCCTCGTCCTCGCTCTTGGCCTTCGATTTCTTCCAGTTCCAATAGGTGCCGGCCGCTTCGTCGAAGATGACTCCTTCGGCCGTCAGCGCCTTGTCGCCGAGGGCCTTCTTGTGGCCGAAGTATTTCGGTTTGGCGTTCGGATCGTGCCAGACACCGGCCCTTTTCATGAACTCGAAACCGCCGGCTGCCTTGACGGCAGGCGTCTTTTCGCAGGAAATCTGGACAAATTCCTGCTTGTTCTTGAAGCCAAGCGGGAACCCCATGCGTTCCGCCAGATCGCAGCAGACATCGCCGAAATCGCGGGCTTCTCCCAGCGGTTTGACGACCGGCTGACGAATGGCGTATTCGGGAACCTGCTTCGGCGAGACATGGTCTTCCCAATCCCACCGTTCCAGATAGGTGGCGTCGGGCAGGATGATATCGGCCAATGCTGCCGACTCGTCATAGAAGGGGTTGACGCAGACCAGGAACGGCATCAGCGACTCGTCCTTCATGATGTCGATGTTTTCCTGGACATTGCCGTTGCCGTAAACCGGCGTGTAGCAGTACCACATGTAAACGTCGGGCCGTCCCGCCTTGCCGTCCTTGATCATGGACAGCACGTTGTGGCTGACGCCGTGGGTCGGGAACAGGGACTTACCCTTGAATCCGCTCGTGATCTTGAGGCCTTTGGCCTTGGGTTTGTTTTTCGGGCCCTTGGGATATTTCCACTTGGCCCCGATGCCCTTGGTGCGCCCGCCCGGATTTTCGATGTTGCCGGTAATGGCCGCCAACATCTGGACGGCGCGTTCGGCGTCGACGCCGTTGTAGTGGCCGACGATACCGCGGTAGCTGATGACGCAGCCGGGTTTCGCCTTGGCGAATTCGCGGGCGACCTGGGCGATGGTCTTTGCCGGTGCGCCGCTGATCTTTTCCG
>CAMYNJ010000033.1 GCA_947259795.1 uncultured Alphaproteobacteria bacterium
CTATGTGCTGGAGAACAACCTCTATCACCAATATGCCCACTATTCATATTCCTGCCCGATGAAGGATATCGCCGACGCGGCCAGGACCTATCGAATTCCGGGCGTCGTGGTGGACGGCCAGGATGTGTTGCAGGTCTATAACGCGGCCCGCGAGGCGGTGGAGCGGGCGCGAGCCGGCGAAGGGCCGACCCTGATCGAGGCCAAGACCTACCGCTACTACAATCACTGGGGAGCCCCCGGCGCCAAGCCCGGCGTACTGGGAGCATTCGGCTACGATCCGCTGGCGATTTCCTCGTTCCGGCCGGAGCGCGAGGTGCGGGCCTGGCTGGCCCGGGACCCGGTCGACATATGCCGCACGGCCCTCATCAACTGGGGTGTGCTGGATCGGGCCAAGGCAGACGCCATCGAGACCGCCGTCAGGAAGGAGGTCAAGGAGGCCTTCGAATGGGCGGACAAGCAGCCGCTCTGCAATCCCGAAGACGGCCTCAAGAACGTCTTCATCGATGGCAGCGTACGCGCCACCCAGTTCGGCTAGAAGGAGACATATCATGGCACGCAAGAGCTGGATGTATTCCGTCCTCGAAGCTGTGCAGTATGAAATGCAGCAGCGCAAGGATATGGTCTGGTTGTTCGAACTGACGCCCCCGGTAGCCTCCAACCCGGGCAAGCCGGTGATCAACCTTGAGAAGGAATTCGGACGCATACGGGTAAACAACACCGGCATCGACGAGATGTGGATGGCGGGCGCCACGCTGGGGGCCGGCCTCGCCGGTGTGACCGCGGTCACCTACATCCCGTACCAGGGCAACGGCATGTGCTTCCAGATGATCCAGAACCATGCCGGCAAGCTCCGCCACATGACCGGCGGGGACGCCGAGATGCCGGTGGTGTTCATTCTGGAGATGACAGGCCAGACGCCCGGATTCGCGGGTCAGCATTCCGACTACGAGATCGACAGCTATTACGCCCATATTCCCGGCGTGAAGACGGTGATCCCGTCGACCCCGACGGACGCCAAGGGCATGATGGTGTCGGCGATCCGCGACCGCAACCCGGTGGTCTATCTCTATCCCGCCGGCCTGCGCAACATGGTGGAGGACGTGTCGGACGACCAGTACGAGACCCCGCTGGACAAAGCGGCGGTTCGTACGACCGGGAGCGACCTGACGATCGTCAGTTCCGGAGCCGGCATGCCCGAAGTGCTCGAGGCCACGAAACGCCTGCAGGACGGCGGCGTCGGCGTCGAGGCGATCGACCTGCGCTCGCTCAAGCCGATGGACACGGAAACCCTGGTCAAGTCGGTGCAGAAGACCAAGCGTCTGCTTACCTTCGACCAGTCCTACTACACCCTGTGTCCGGGCGCCGAGGTCATCGCGCGGGTGGCCGAGAACGTCGACGGTGCGCGTTACAAACGGATCGCCTTCCCGGACGCGCCGCCGCCGGCCTCGCCTGAGATGTTCCTGTGGATGCGGCCGAACGCCGACCACATCATGGGGGCGGCCAAGCGGCTGCTGGGCTGACGTGACGGGGCGGATCGACGCCACGCAGGGCGCGGGGGAGCCGCTGCAACAGCAGCTCCCCGACTCCTGCGAACAGTGCGGCAGTTCCGACATTCGTAGCGAATTCGTCCGCTCGGCCTTCTGGCATGAGGACCGGCTGGTGGTCGTCGAGGACATTCCGGCGGCGGTGTGCGGGAACTGTCACGAGCAGTTCTACGACGACGTCACGGTCATGCGGATCGATCAGTTGCGCGGTGACGGTTTCCCTGCCGAAAAGGCGCGCGGCGAACTCCGGGCCCCGGTGTTTTCCCTGCGGGACCGGGCCGGGGAGCCGCGATGAAACTGCGTCCCTGGATCCTTGTCGTGGCGTTGGCGATCCTGCCGGGGCTGCCGGAGGCGTGGGCGCAGGAAACCTATGATTTCATGCCCAGGGGCGGCAAGACCCTGCTGATCGAGTTGCTTGGCAGTCCCGTTGATACCGCCGAACTGCATCTTATTGCCGGGGCCCGGCGCAGCGAGGGCGAGTGGGGCGAATTCCTCGCCGCACGGAAGGAGGCTACGGGCGATCGCGAATCGCGCACTCTGGCTGCCTATCTGGCGGTCAACATGCCGTTGGAGGAAGGCGCACTGGATGAGGCCGAGCAACAGGGCGACGCGGTTGCCGCCTTGCCGCCGGACGGCCGTGAGTTGGCCTGGAACTACTGCCAGTTCTGTCATTCGCTTTTCACCAGCCACTTGACGCAGGACCGCGACGTCGAGGGCTGGATGGGGATGTTCCAGTCGCCCTTCCACCGCGAGATCGAAATGAGTCAGCGCGAGCGCGAGACCTTCGCACGCTATTCGGCGATCAACATGCCGATGCGATTCGAGGACGTGCCGGAGGATCTGAGATTCTGAAGCGTTGCCGGGCGACCCGCCGGGCACCCGAACGAATAGAGGAGTGCGCGCCATGAAATCTGTCCGGATTTTCGCCTGCATCGCGTCCCTGGCATTGGCGGCAGTGTTCGCCGGTTCGCTCAACGCCCAGACCGAGGATGTTTTCGCCTTCATTCCGCCGGGCGGCAAGACGTTGCTGGCCGACATCATGCGCGGCGGCCTGCCGGCCGCCGAGGCACAGGCGCTGCTGACCGGCAAGCGGGGCCGCGAGGACTGGCTGGCCCATCTGCGGGACCGAAGCGCAACGATCCCCGTCCTCAAAGGCCTCGACGAATATGAGCTGGCGACACTGGCGGACTATCTGGCCGCCAACATGCCGCTACCGCCGGGCGCGGTGCCAGCCGATCCGGGCAAGGCGGACTGGGTCCCGCTGCTGCCGCCGGACGGGCGCGACCTTGTCATGGAGAACTGCCAGTTCTGCCATATAATCACCGTCGTCGTGACCCAGGACAAGACCCGGGACGCCTGGCTGGGTACGTTGAGCAAACCTAGCCATGTGGAAATCGAACTGACGCCCGAGCAGCGCGAGGCCCTGGCCAACTACCTGGTGGTGAACGGCGCGATCCCGATCGACCTGGTGCCGGAAGAGCTGCGCGCCGGCGGCGCGACCTACTAGTGTGATGGCATCGACGCGGGGCGGCCTCTGACGGCAGGAACTCATGCTGTTCACCTCGTTCACCTTCCTGGCGTTGCTGCCACTGGCGCTGCTGGTTTTCGCCGTGCTGCCGGCGCGCCGGCGCTGGGCGTGGCTGCTGCTGGCCAGCTTCATTTTCTACGCCGCCTGGGAGCCCTTCAACCTGTTCTATCTCGCGGCGGTCACGCTGGTGGTCTATGGCTGCGGCCTGGGCATGGCGCATGCAGGCCGCGGCGCGCTGCGGACAGCGCTGCTCTCCCTCGGGCTGGTCATCGTGCTCGGCCTGCTGGTCACGTTCAAGTTCTACGACTTCCTTGCGGGCGAATTGGCGGCGCTGGGTCCGGTCCTGCCGCGGCTCGGCCTGGCGACGCCGGTGGGATATTCCTTTTACGCCTTCGCGGCCGTCAGCTATCTGGTGGATACCTATGCCGGGCGGTTGCCGGCGGAGCGGCATGCCGGACACGCGGCGCTATATGTCGCATACTTCCCCAAGATCTTCGCCGGACCGATCGAGCGCGCGACGACCTTTCTGCCGCAGATACGCGCCGGCCTGCGCGCGGAGCCCCAGCGGCTGGTCGCCGGCCTGCAGCTGATCGGCTGGGGGCTGTTCAAGAAGCTGGTGATCGCGGACAATCTGGCGCCGCTGGTCGACCGCAGCTTCGCGATCGCGGCTTATGCCACGCCGGTCGATTTGCTGCTCAGTGTTTACTTCTTCGCCTTCCAGATCTATTGCGATTTTTCGGGCTACACCGACATCGCCATCGGGGTCTCGCTGCTGTTCGGCATCAAGCTGATGGAGAACTTCCGGCGGCCCTATCTGGCCGCCAGCACCGCCGAGTTCTGGGGGCGGCGCTGGCATATCTCGCTGGGAAGCTGGTTCCGCGACTATCTTTACATCCCGCTGGGCGGGGGCCGGGCCGGGCCGGTGCGACGCTATGCGAACGTGATGGGCGTGTTTGTGGTGAGCGGTCTGTGGCATGCGGGGCTGGGCTATGGCGTCGGCTGGACGTTCCTGGTCTGGGGTGCGCTGAACGGGCTGTATCAGTGGGTCGGACTGGCCACGGCCCCGATCTGGCGCCGGCTGGGCGCACGCCTGCCGCGGCTCGCCGCCGGCGCGCCGCTCCGCGTTCTGCGCGTGCTGCTGACCTTCCACCTGATCGCTGTCGCCTGGGTCTTCTTCCGCGCCGCCTCGGTAGGCGAGGCGCTGGTCGTTCTGCAGAAGATCGCCGGCGGGCTCTGGCAGATGCCCGGCCTGCTGGTCCGCTATCCCTTCGGCATGGACCATTATCTCGGCGTCGGCCTGATCGCGCTGCTGGTCGGCATCGAGATTCTGGACGAGCGCCGCTCCGTCTGGGAGCGGCTCGCCGCCGCGCCAGCCGCGCTGCGCTGGGCGGTTTACTATGCAGGAATTTTCGCCCTGCTGGTCCTCGGGCGCTGGCAGGCGCGCGAATTCATCTACATGCAGTTCTGAGACGCTCATGAAACGCCTTGGCAAATCCGCGCTCCTCTTCACGGCCATCGGCCTGCTGCTGTATGGCGGGAGCTATTACGCCGCCGAGCGCCTGATGTACCGCGTGGGCGACAGCAATCCTTTCTTCAAGATCGCGACGGCCGGGGACCGCCCCTACGACTGGGTGATCTTGGGTGCGTCGCATGCCATGCCGCTCGATTTCGATGGTTTCAACGCCGTCATGGAGCGTGAAACCGGGCAGCGCATCCTCAACCTGGCCGCGCCCGGCGCCGGGCCGCTGTACAATCGATTCGTCTTGGAGCACTTCCTGCAGGGGCATCGCACGGCCGGCCTGATCTATGTGCTGGATTCCTTTGCCTTCAATTCGCGGACATGGAACGAGGACCGTTTCGCGGATGCCAAGCTGCTGCGGCGAACCCCGTTCGAGCCGGGGCTCGCATGGCGTTTCCTGGACTACCGCATGCAGGAAGGCGTCGACGCGCTGGCCGTGCTCGATTACGTCACGGGCTTCTCCAAGATCAACAACCGGGAACGCTTCCAGCGCGACGTCTGGGAGGGCGAGGCGCAGTTCGATCGCGTTTACCGTCCCTCCGCCGCCGCGGACCGCAAGCGCATTGCCTATCTGTATCCCGCGGCCGATCCCGATCCCGCGGTCCTGTCGCGATATCTCCAGGCGTTCGCGGCGCTCATCGCGACGGCGCAGCGGGAAGGCCTGCGCGTGGTGATCGTCAAGATGCCGGTGCCGGCTCGGTTCCATGGCCAGCTTCCGGGCGAGGCGGCGTTCGATGACGCGACCTCCGCTCTGCTCGCGGCCCAGCAGGTGCCGTTCCACGACTTCTCCCTGACCCTGGACGAGTCGCGCTTCTATTTCGACACCGATCACCTGAACCGGGCCGGGGTGGAGGCTTTCTTCTCCGGGCACCTGAAAGCGGTACTCGAACAGCGCTGAACCGGCCGTCCACGCCCGCCCGCATGCGGTTTACGGGGGAGGGGTCCGGCGGCCACGACAAGAGAATATTGCCCCCGATTCCGGGCGTTATTAACGCTTCGTAAGCGGATTTCGGGCATGCTGGGGCGATATTGGATGTAATTTTCGGGTGGTATGCCGCCACCATATTGTTTTCAAGGGATTATTGAAATGAGGACAATTGCGAGCAGGCGATCCATCAGTTCCATTTTCCGCCGCAAGGGCGGCGAGGGGCGCCTCACCATGTTTTACGAGAACCTGCCCGCCTTCGAGCAGCGGTCGCTGGAGGGAAAGGTCAGGTTTTCCGAGGGCGAAAAACCGATCGTCGCCTATTTCGAATCCGAGGGTTCCTGGTGTCTGCTGACCAACTACCGCCTCGTCTGGCAGGATCTGGTCAGCCAGCATGAAGTCGGCATCATGGAGCTGCGCCGCGTAAGCCACGACATGCATGTCTCGGTGCAGCGCGGCGAGCTCGACCGGTCGCTCTGGCGCGACCTCAATATCGAAACCACGGACGGCCGCAGGCTCACCCTGCAGGTGGAACCCGGCAAGCCCTTCATCGGCCTGTGGGGCGCGCTGCACTGGCTGTGCGGCTGGGCGGAGAAACGTCGCAAGACGGGCGTGGCGGCCTGAGTTGCGGCGGGGCGGCGCTGCAGCCGCCCCATTCGGGCCAATTTTCGGCCAATTTTCGCCTGTAGATTGCGGCGTACAAGGGCGCGCGGATCGTCGCGCGCCGCAATTGCATTTCGGGGGTTTTCATGAAAAAGCTGATTTTTCCATTAATGTCCATGGTTGCGCTCGCCGGCTGCGCGATGCAGCCGGTCAGCACGGTCGAGCGTTCGGACGTCTATTACGAGAGCCTGCGCGCGGGCGAGACCGGCGAGACGCAATCGCTGTTCACCTCCGACGAGGCAATCCTGTCGGCCGAGGATATCGAGCGCATCCTCGCCCACCGCTACACCGCGCCGCCGCTTAACCGCATCGGCGTCATCGCGCTGGGCCGCGCCTTCTGGTTCGGCTATTCCGAGGAGCTGGCCCGCAGCGGCACGGAGATCCAGACCGGCATGGTGGCCAAGCTGCGCGCTTCGCCCAGGGTCTATGATGCCTCCTATCTGCCGACCCTGCTGATCCCGGAAAAACGCACCGTCGGCCATTACCGCGAGGCCGCCGCGCGCTACCAGGCGGACCTGCTGCTGATCTACCAGGCCGCCTGCCGGACCTACGACAAATTCCGTTTCTTTGCGCCGAACGAGGCCAAGTCCTACTGCAATGTCGAGGCGGTGGTCCTGGACGTGCGCACCGGCATCGTCCCCTTCACGGTAACGACCAGCCGCAACTTCATGACGAAGGTCAATGAAGAGGATCTCACCTTCCAGGAAACCCAGGCCCGTGCCGAACTGAAGGCCCTGGCCGACGCCCTCGCCGAGGTCGGCGACGAAGTCGTGGCCTTCCTGGCGCGCCAAGGGGGGTGAGATGGCGAAGATCGAGAAATGATCGAAGACGAATCACTCGACGATGTTCGAAGGAGAGCCGCCAAGGGAAGCGCTTTCGATCAGGATCAGATGGGCGCGTTTCTAGCGACGGGCCATGAAGGTATCTGCGAGCAGGACGAGGTCGAGGCCCGGCATTGGTATCTGGAGGCCGTGAAGCAGGGCTATATCGATTCAAAATGGAATCTCGGCACAATGTTGATCGGCGGCGAGGGCGGCCCGAAGGACGTCGAAAAGGGAATGTTCCTGATCGAGCAGGCTGCGGTGGAAGGGCAATATTCCGCCTGCGGTTTTCTCGGCGATATGTACGAAGTTGGTGGATACGGTAAGTCGCCCGACGCGAGTTTGAGTCGGCTCTGGAGAGAGGAAGCCGACCGGATCAGACCCATCGACGGCGCGGACCTGCCCGAATTCGGCGCGCGGCTGCCCGATTTCGAATTACCGCGCTAGCCCCAAACCCCAACCATTTCCACCGCCGGCAAAATCCGCCAATATTCGAACGGGGACGCGAAATGCACAGACTTAAGGCGCTTACTGTACTTTTCTTTCTGGTCGTCACCGCATGCGGGACGCCTCACCGGCCCATTCCGGCCGGAACCTACCACCCTGAGTCCGGCAATGAGAAAATCGTAGTGGTTCCCACAAGAGTCTATTTCCATGTCAATGTCGACAAGCAGAAGCCGGATGTCATCGGCAGCCGGGAATATCCCTACGAGGTGTTGCCGGACGGGAGAATCTATTTCGTCGTGTCCTCGAACAGTACGTTCGGGCTGCGCCTCGCCATGGATTACGAGTGGGTCTGGCGCGACGGCAAGATCGTCAGGATCGATCTGGAAACCGGCAAGCAGACCCCGTTTGCCCTGCGGGAATAAACGATTGGGGCACGCCGGGTGTTCTTCTGTCTTGCCCGACTCTTACACCGCCTCCAGCGGCGTCCGCTCGATCTTGTCGGTGTTCTTGCCTTCGATACGGATCAGGCGCGTGGGGCCGCGGCGCAGCGGGGCGTGGATGTCGCCGGGGGCGTAGGTGTGGGCCTCGCCGGGATGCAGGATATAGCGGCGCGTTTGTTCCACCTTTCCCGGTTTGCCGTTGGACGGCGGCGCCACCAGGCGCCAGTCGGTCATCTCGGTCTCGCCGGCGGCCTGGCCGTAGATCGCCCAGGTCGGCCCGTGGTCGTGCGGGCCGCCCATCTTCTCGCCGTGATAGACATGGGCGCAGATGCAGAAACCCAGTTCCGGGTCCTCATAAAGCACCCGGCGTTCCTCGTCCGCATCCGGCGGCGCATGCTGGGCGATGAAATCCGCGTCCGCCAGCGCGCGCTCCACCAGCTTGCACACGGCCTCGCGCCCGCCCGGCCCGGGGTCGGCCTGCAGGGCGGCGCGGATATCGGCGGCGAATTGTTCTAGAGAGTAGCTCATCCCGGATAGGTTCCTCTGATCGTGTCGTTGGCCGGAATGTAACACAAATGCCGCCGCCGGACATAGTTCAGGCCGCCCGCTCGATCCGGCACTGATAGCAGTTGTAGCCCGCCGAACGGACATGCAGATAGGCGATGTCGGGACGGTCGAGCAGCGCCGCCGCGGCCTGGGTGAGATCGGCCGTCTCTACCACCTGTCCCGTGCCATAGACGATCCGGTCGTCGCCGCCGTAGCCGCGAAGCAGGAACCGCTCGCGCTTCAGGAACATGGCCGGCATGCCCGCCGCCTCGTCGTAGCGTTCGCAGTCTTCGGCATGCAGGAAGATCGGCCCGGTTTCGGCATAGGGCTGCGGTCCCGGGAACGGCCGCCATGCGAGAATGAGGAAGGGTTCGCCCTCGGCGATATCGGTCAGGCAATGGCGGCAGGGATTCCCAGAACCGTCCGAGACATGCCGCTCTGGCGGCTGGCCATGCGCGTCCGGATGCCCCTCGCGAAAACAGCGTGCCGTTTCCGACGGCATGGCGACGAAGCGTTGATTGGTCATTGGTCCGTTTCTCCGTGAATATTCCGCATCACGGATACAGAACCGGCACGCACGGCGTTCCGCCACCCGGTTCTTGTGGTGAATTGGCGACCGGTCCCACCCGAAAGCCCGTCCAGCCCGGTGCCTTGCGGCATCCGGGCTGGCGGTTTCGGGAGGCTCGCTCCGGCTACGCCGGTTCAGGCCACGGCCGGCCTGTTACGCGACCGCCAGTTCCGATGTGCAATGGGCGCAGCGCGTCGCCTTGATCGGGATGACCGACAGGCATTGCGGGCATTCCTTTGTCGTCGGTTCGGCGGGGGCCGCTTCCTCCTTGCGCTTCATCTTGTTCATGCCGCGGATCACCATGAAGATCGCGAAGGCGATAATGACGAAGTCGATCACGGTGTTGACGAAGACGCCGATGTTCATGGTCGCGGCGCCGGCCTCCTTGGCCGCGGCCAGGCTGGGGTAATCGCCGCCCGACAGGTTGATGTAGATGTCGCTGAAATCCACGCCGCCCATCAAGATGCCGATCGGCGGCATGATGACGTCGCTGACCAGCGAACTGATGATCTTGCCGAACGCCGCGCCGATGATAATGCCGACCGCCATGTCGACGACATTGCCCCGCATGGCGAATTCTTTAAACTCTTTCAACATATCTACCTCTCCTGCAACGGTGATATTCAATTTTTGAAAGTTTAATCAATTTATAGGGGAAGTTTATAGAAATACAGATCTATTCTGTATATGTCCGGCGCAGTCATATATACGGCGATGGGCGCGCGCGGAGGTGCGGGCTCGTAACTTCTTCGGCAGTGGACCTTTAGTGAATTCTTCTCGACCTCATTCGGCAAACCATCCCATCAGCAGCAGCACAGCCGGCATGGTTGCCATGGCGGCCAGGGTCTGGACAGTGATGAGGGCGGCCATCATGCGGTGGTCGCCGCCGAGCTGGCGGGTCATGGAGTAGGAGGTCGGGCTGTTGGGCAGGCTGGCGAACATGACGGCGACGGTGAGCGGCAGGCCTTGCGCGCCGAAGGCCAGGCAGGCGGCCAGCGTCAGCGCCGGCAGCCCGGCGAGTTTCAGCGCGGTGACCGCCAGCACCGTGCGGCCGGTCCGGTGCGCTGCTTTGAGGTGCAGGCCGGCGCCGACCGACAGCAGCGCCATGGCCAGTGTGCCGCGCGCCAGGATCGCCAGCATGTCGTCGACTACCGGCGGCAGGCCCAGGCCCGCGAAATTGATCGCCAGCCCGGTGGCGATCGCCAGGATCACCGGGTTACGGGCCAGCGCCGAGACAATCCTGCTCCAGCCGCCGCTGCCGTCGCGGCCGTACAGCGTCAGCACGATCGCCGCGAACACGTTGACCAGCGGCGTGCCGACCGCCACCACGATCGCCGCCAGCACGCCGCCCTCTATGCCGAACAGCGCCTCGGCGGCGGCGAAGCCGACATAGATGTTGGGCCGCATGCAACCCTGGAAGGCCGCCCCGAAGCCGGGCCCGTCCAGCCCGGACAAGGGCTTCAGCAGGAAGGCCAGTGCCGCCATGGCGAACAGCCCGGCCGCAATTCCCAGCCCCATCGGCCCCAGCGGCAGCCCGGCGAGGTCGGCACCGGCGATGCGGACCACCAGATAGGCCGGGAAAAGCACGTAAAACACCAGCCGGTCCACATCGGCCCAGAATGCCTCGCCGAACCAGCCGCCCCGCCGCAAGCCCCAGCCGAACAGGATCAGCAGGAACACGGGCGCGAGCGCGGCAAGGATGTTCGGCATGGGCTGGCTGGCCACGTCGATTGGCGGGAGGTGGTCATTCACCCTGCACCGGCCCCGCGGTCCAGTCAATCGCCTGAGGTCGCCGCAATTCGGGCGCGGCTTGCAAAAGGCGGCGCATGCGCCCATCTAAAAATAATACGAACTACGGCAATCCGATTGCCGGGGTGCGTGGAAAGGACACGACAAGAATGACCGACCGCGACCCGATCGAGGCGACGGGAGAATCCTTCGCCGAGGAAATCGCCAACACCGTGACCCACGGCATCGGCGCTGCTCTCAGCATTGCCGGGCTGGTCGTCATGGTCCTGCTGGCGGCGGTCAGCACCGCGCCATGGTCCGTTGCGGCCGTTGCCGTGTTCGGATCGATGCTCGTCCTGCTGTACCTCATCTCGGCGCTTTACCACGGTATCCCGCATGGCAAGGCCAAGCGGGTTCTGAAGCTCCTCGATCATATCACCATTTTCCTTTTGATCGCCGGCACCTATACGCCGATCGCGCTGCTGGCGCTGTCGACCGGGCCGGACTGGGTGCTGCTGGTGACGATCTGGTCGCTCGCCCTGTTCGGCATCATCGTGAAAATCGTCTGGGCCGGGCGTTTGGGGTGGCTGAGGATAGCGCTCTATGTCGCCATGGGGTGGCTGGCCGTCGCCTGGGCCGGGCCGTTGATCGCCGGACTGGGCTGGGGCGGCTCGGGCCTGCTGCTGGCCGGCGGCGTCGCCTATACCGCGGGCATCGGGTTCTATGCCTGGGACAGCCTGCCGTTCAACCACTCGATCTGGCATACGTTCGTGCTGGCCGGCAGCGCGGCGCATTTCCTGGCCATCGTTTTCTTCGTTATTTGAGAGCCATCGCGTCCAGCGCGCCCTGCAGGATCCAGGCGGCGGCCACCTTGTCGACCACTTCGCCGCGGCGCTTGCGGGTCATGTCGGCCTCGCCGATCAGCACCCGTTCCACCGCCGCCGTCGACAGCCTTTCGTCCTGGAAGGCGATGGGGATGTCGAATTTTTCCATCAGGTTGGCGGCGAACTGGCGCGTCGACTGGCAGCGCGGCCCTTCCGTCCCGTCCATGTTGATCGGCAGGCCCAGCACCAGCCCGCCGACGCCGTGTTTGTCGATCAGCGCCTTCAACGCCTCGGCATCGGCGGTGAATTTTTTCCGCTTCAGGGTTTCCAGCGGCGAGGCGATGGACAATCCCGCGTCCGACAATGCCAGCCCGATCGTCTTCGAGCCCAGATCCAGCCCCATCACCCGCGCCCCGCGGGGCAGGGCGTCGCGAAGCTCGGCAAGGCTGACGATGGGCATGGGCAGGGTCTCCGGCGCGAAAGCAGGCCGTTTCGCGGCCGCGCCTCAGCCTACGCTTTGAATTCGCCTGCCGCAACGGCGGCAGAAAGCACGGTTCTTCCTCGCCCTCCGTTGCCCGGCCGCCCGCGCGGCGCTATGCCGTCGGGCGGCCGGGCTGGAGAATGAGACTGTGCGCGCTAGTTGGCGTTTTCCAACATACGCTTCCGGATGCGGTCGGCTTCCTCGAGTCCTTGCAGCGCTTCTCCCTCAACCCGGTCGTAGCGTGCGACCTTGGAGTATGCCTTCATGACGGCCTTGCCCTCGTCGCTCTTGTGCATGTTCTCGAGAATGTCGGCGATTCGCTCTTGAATCTCGACCGGGATCGACGCCCGAACCATCAGGGTCGAACGGATGACCGGCGCCGTCTGATGGATGACGCGCAGGTCGCCGCGCAGGTTGTCGGGTACGGTCTCCTCATCTTCCCAGTCCAGGTTGCTTACCGCCCCGGCGTCGAAGGTGCCGTTGTGGACGCCAGCGATGACGCCGGACTCGCTCCCGGTGAAGAAATAGCCAACCTTTCCGGCGGGAACGGGGGCCGTCTGCTTGGCGAGTTCGGCCATGGCCAGGCCGGCGGCGTCAATCGCGTTGCGCGGCAGCATGTAGCCGGAGGTCGAACCGACATCTTCGAAGGCGATCCGGCGACCGGCGAGATCGCCGATCCTGCTCACAGGGCCGTCCTTCCGGGCGACGATGACGCTGTGATATTGAGGAACGCCCTTCTTCCACTCCCTCATCAGGATATTGACCACCCCTTCCTCCCGGAGAGCAAGCGCCATGAGCGGGGTTTCGGAGAGGATGTCCACCTTTCCCGCCCGGATCAGGTCCGCCATCTCGGCCTCGGATTCCACCATGACCACATGGACGCCCGAAACGCCGTAATCGAGGAGCTCCGAGGCCAGATATTCGGCCATTCCGACCATTTTGTCGTAATGCTTGTCCGGATCATCCGTGATCCGGCCTATGACCAGGTTCAAGCCCCCGGCCGCATGGGAAGAGGCGACCGGAGCAGTCAGGAGCGGCATCAGTAAAAGCATGCCGATAAGAATACGAATAGGAAATTTAAGCATTGTATAACCTTCCACAAAGAGTTGTTACATTGAAATTAAACAAACTAATATGAGAAATATATTTCTCGAACGAGAAAAATTGTAAAGATTAGTAAATATGTAGATGTATTAAGCGATGTTTATTAAGTAAAATAGCCTGTTAATCCTCTTTTTTCGCTTAAAGCGGTCCTGTTTGACTAATAGAAAGCCTGATGCCTGGTTGGATCGTCGGTACCACGAACTGGTATTGATCGATTATGCACCGACTCGCAAAACTCATTGGTCCACGTGCAATATATGTGCCAGGCTTGGCACAACGCCTAAAGCATCTTTGTCGCCTCTCGGTCGGCCGGAGCCTTCTCGCGCGGCTGCATCCTGCGGCAATTGCGGCGCCCGGCCATGCATTGCCCCCACTTGCCCACGTGCCGGCCCGGTGTTAGTTTCCGCGCGGCCTCCGGACCGGGAGGCGGAACCTTTATTTTGACAGTGTGAAGAGGCTGGAATGTCGCTCGACAAGGCCACGGTGGCGCGAATTGCGCATCTCGCCCGCATCCATGTGCCGGAACAGGATCTGGAGCCGCTCGCGGGCGAGCTTTCGACGATTCTGGATTGGGTTGAACAGCTCGCTGAGGTTGATACCGACGGCGTTGCGCCGATGACCTCGGTCGTCGAGATGGCGGCACGCTGGCGCGCCGATGAGGTCAGTGATGGCGACTGCGCCGAAGATGTGCTGGCCAACGCGCCGGAGGCCGAGATGGGCTTTTATACCGTGCCGAAGGTGATGGAATGAGCGGCGAGTTGACAGGCCTGACCCTGGCCGCCGCCCGTGACGGGCTGGCAAAGGGCGATTTTACGTCCGTAGAGCTGACGCAAGCGCATGTGAAGGCAGTGGAAGCCGCCCGGCCGTTGAATGCCTATATTACCGAAACACCGGACAAGGCGCTGGAAATGGCCGCCGAGTCCGACAAGCGCATCGCCGCCGGCCAGGCGGCCGCGATGGAAGGGCTGCCTGTCGCAATCAAGGATCTGTTCTGCACCGAGGGCGTGTTGACCACCGCCGGCAGCCATATCCTGGACGGTTTCCACCCGACCTACGAATCCACCGTCACGGCTAATCTGTGGAAGGCCGGCGCGGTGATGCTGGGCAAGGCGAATATGGATGAATTCGCCATGGGTTCGGCCAACATGACCAGCTATTACGGCGCGGTCGAAAATCCGTGGAAACGCAAGGACGACAAGAAGGCCAAGCTGGTGCCGGGCGGATCATCCGGCGGCTCGGCCACGGTGGTGGCCGCGCGTGCGGCGCTGGCGGCGACCGGCACGGACACCGGCGGCTCGATTCGCCAGCCGGCCTCGTTCGCCGGCATCGTCGGGTTGAAACCAACCTACGGGCGCTGTTCGCGCTGGGGCATCGTGGCTTTCGCTTCGTCGCTGGACCAAGCCGGTCCCATGACCCGCAGCGTGCGCGACGCGGCCATCATGCTGGGCTCCATGGCCGGATTCGATCCGAAGGATTCCACCAGCATGGACCAGCCCGTGCCGGACTTCGAGGCGTCGCTGGAAGGCGGCGTCAAGGGCCTGCGCATCGGCATTCCGAAAGAATACCGCATGGACGGCATGCCGGCGGAGATCGAGCGTTTGTGGGACCAGGGTATTGCATGGTTGAAGGATGCCGGGGCCGAGGTTGCCGATATCAGCCTGCCGCATACGAAATATGCGCTTCCGGCCTATTATATCGTCGCCCCCGCTGAGGCCTCGTCCAACCTGGCGCGCTACGACGGGGTGCGCTACGGGCTGCGCGTGCCGGGCCAGACCCTGCAGGAAATGTACGAAAACACCCGCGCCGAGGGTTTCGGCCGCGAGGTCAAGCGGCGCGTGATGATCGGCACCTATGTGTTGTCTGCCGGGTACTATGACGCGTATTATCTGAAAGCGCAGAAGGTGCGCTCGCGCATTGCCGGGGATTTCCGGGACGCCTTCGACCATGTCGATGCGGTCCTGGCGCCGACGACGCCGAATGCGGCCTTCGGCCAAGGCGAGAACATGGACGACCCGATCGCCATGTATCTCAACGATGTTTTCACGGTGCCGGCGTCGCTGGCGGGGCTTCCGGCCATTTCGGTGCCGGCCGGCCTGTCGGCGGAAGGATTGCCGCTGGGCCTGCAATTGATCGGCAGGCCGTTCGATGAGGAAACCGTGCTGCGCGCGGCGCGGAGTCTGGAGGCGGCGGCGGATTTCCAGGCGATGCCGGACTTCTGTGCCGGGGGGCGATAGTCAATGCGATTTGTTGGCGTTCATTATGCGATAACGGCCGAACAGCGGGACGGCTTGCTGGCCCAGGCGGACGATGCGGCGAAGATGGACTATTTCAGCGGCATCGAGGAAGCGTTTGACGACGAGCACGGCCAGGTCACCAGCGACGCCTGGGAAGCGATTCATTGCTGCCTGACCGACAGCCCCGCACCGGACCCCAAGGCAGGCGAGCCGCCGCTGAACCTCGCTGTTCTTGGCGGCCAGCAGGTGCTGAAGAGCGAGAAGGCACACATTATCCGCCTGATCGAGGCCGACCAGGTCGGACAAGTCGCCGCTGCGCTGAAAGGACTCGACAGGGCCTGGATGGACGGCATGTTTGCAAAGCACAGCCCCGACGATGGCAAGGATGTGATCGACGCCACCTGGGACTGGTTCGACCTGATGCGCGGCTTCTTCGCGCGGGCGGCCAAGAACGGCCGGGCCGTGCTGTTCACGGCGGATCAATAGACGAAAACATTTTACGGGTAGCGCAACAATGACAATGCTTGAGGGCCGCACCGGCCCGTGGGAGGTCGTGATCGGCCTCGAAGTCCATGCCCAGGTAATCTCCAACGCCAAGCTGTTCAGCGGCGCCTCGACTGCGTTCGGCGCCGAGCCGAACAGCCAGGTCAGCACCGTCGATGCGGCGCTGCCCGGCATGCTGCCGGTGGTCAACGGGCGCTGCCTGGAACAGGCGGTGCGCACGGGCCTCGCGCTGGGGGCGAAGATCAATCTGCACTCGGTGTTCGCGCGCAAGAACTATTTCTATCCCGACCTGCCCCAGGGCTATCAGATTTCGCAGTTCGAAGAGCCGATCGTCGGCGAGGGCGAGGTGCTGGTCGATATGGAGGATGGCGAGACGAAGACCGTCGGCATCGAGCGCCTGCATCTGGAGCAGGACGCCGGCAAGTCGCTGCACGACCAGAGCCCGACGAAAAGCTTCATCGACCTCAACCGGTCCGGCGTTTCGCTGATGGAGATCGTCTCCAAGCCCGACATGCGCTCATCCGACGAAGCCTCGGCCTATGTCACGAAGCTGCGCTCGATCCTGCGCTATATCGGGTCCTGCGACGGCAACATGCAGGAAGGCTCGCTGCGCTGTGACGCCAACGTGTCGGTGCGCAAGCCGGGCGGTGAACTGGGCACGCGCTGCGAGATCAAGAATTTGAACTCGCTGCGTTTCCTACGTCAGGCCATCGAGTACGAGGCGGCGCGCCAGGTCGAGATCATCGAGGACGGCGGCACCATCGACCAGGAAACCCGCCTGTACGATTCCGGCAAGGGCGAAACGCGCTCCATGCGGTCCAAGGAAGAGGCGCATGACTACCGCTATTTTCCCGACCCCGACCTGCTGCCGATCGCGCTGACGCCGGAATTCGTCGAGCAGCAGCGTGCCGCCCTGCCGGAGCTGCCGGACGAGAAGAAAAACCGCTTCATCGCCGATTACGGCCTGTCGGCCTATGATGCCGGCGTGCTGGTGGCCGAGCGCGACACCGCCGATTTCTTCGAGACGGTGGCGAAGGGCCGCGACGCCAAGACGGCCGCCAACTGGGTGATCTCGGAACTGTTCGGACGGCTGAACAAGGCGGGCCGGGATATCACCGATTCGCCGGTCTCCTCCGATTCGCTGGGCGGGCTGATTGACCTGATCGCCGATAATACGATTTCCGGCTCGATCGCCAAGAAGGTGTTCGACGAGATGTTCGAAAGCGGCAAGGAGGCCGCCGTTATCGTCGAGGAACAGGGGCTGAAACAGGTCACCGACACCGGGGAACTCGAGGGCATCATCGAGCAGGTGCTGGCCGACAACCCGGACAAGGTCGCCGAGTACCGGGGCGGCAAGGACAAGCTGTTCGGCTTCTTCGTCGGCCAGACCATGCGCGCCAGCCAGGGCAAGGCCAACCCCCAGATGGTCAACGAGCTTCTGCGCAAGAAACTGGACGGGTAAGTGCGGGCGCCTCCGTGCGCCCCGTTATCGGTTCCTTTACCGGCCCTGCGCTAGCCTCGTCTCCCTGCATTGCCCGTCGTCGAAGGGGGAAGAGCCATGTCCGGCAATCCGATCGTGAAACCGCTTTTGGCCTTGGCCGCGCTGTTGCTGCTGTTGGCTGCCTGCGGGCCGAAGGTGGTGATTTCCAACGAAGGCAAGGTGCCGGGCGCCGGGCCCCAAGCCGAGATGGTCCGCCTGATCAACCTGCAGCGCAGGAAGGCCGGCCTTGCCCCCCTCGACAGCGAACCGAAACTGGCGAAAGCCGCCGCGGCCCATGCCGTGGCCATGGCCAGCAACAGCTGCATCGATTTCGACTGCGGCGGCCGGAAAACCCAGGCACGCCTCAGCGACGCCGGCTATCGCGCGCAGACGTCGAATTTCTATGTCAGCGCCGGCCGGGCGACGCCGGAGGATGTGATCCGGGAAATGATGGCGCAGGACTGGGGCCGCAACATGGTCCTCGACCCTGGCTTCCGCCATGTTGCCGCCGGCTATGGAGTCAACGGTACCCGCTACCGCCACTACTGGGCCGTCGGCTTCGCCGCGCCTGCCATCGAGGATCTCGACTCGCTGGCGGCCGAGGTGGTGCGGCTGGTCAATATCGAGCGCGCGAAGCATGGCGCGCCGCCGCTTACGATCAACCGCGAACTCAACAAATCCGCCCTGTTCCATGCGAACTTCATGGCCGAAAACGACTGCTTCAACCATCTCTGCCCGAACGAGCCCAATCTCGGCAGGCGCGCCCGCAACGCCGGCTATGACTGGCGCGCGGTCGCCGAGAACATCGCCGCCGGCCAGGAAGACGCGGCGGAAGTCGTGGCCGGCTGGATGACCAGCCCGGGCCACCGCAAGAACATCCTGAACCCGCGCTACAACGAGATCGGCGTCGGCTACGTGCTGCTGGACCGTGACGCCGGCAAGGTCGCCTTGCGGCACTACTGGGTCCAGAATTTTGGCGCGCGCTAGAAGACTGGCCACCGCCGCGGCGCGTGCTATCTTCCCTAGCGCATACCAGCGCATAGCACTAGGGAAGGGCACCGATGATCGATCTCTATACATGGCCGACGCCGAACGGCCACAAGGTCCATATCATGCTGGAGGAAACCGGCGTGGACTACCGGGTGATCCCGGTGGATATCAACAAGGGCGACCAGTTCGAGCCCGACTTCCTGAAGATCAGCCCGAACAACAAGATGCCGGCGATCACCGACCCTGACGGCCCGGATGGCGCGCCGATATCGCTGTTCGAATCCGGCGCCATCCTGATCTATCTGGCGGAAAAGACCGGGCAGTTCCTGCCCACCGAGCCGCGCGCCCGCTATGTGGTGCTGCAGTGGCTGATGTTCCAGATGGGCGGCGTCGGGCCGATGCTGGGCCAGGCGCATCATTTCCGCGTCTATGCGAAGGAGAATATCCCTTACGCCATCGAACGCTATACCAACGAGGCGACGAGGCTTTACCGCGTGGTCGACCGCCGGCTGGCGACAAGCGAATGGGTCGGCGGCCCGGACTATACCATCGCCGATATGGCGATCTGGCCCTGGATGCGCAGCTATGAGCGCCAAGGTCAGCAGCTGGAGGACTACCCCAACCTGGCGCGCTGGTGGCAGGTGATGGCGGATCGCCCGGCAGTGCAACGCGCGCTCGAGGTCCTGTCCGAGCACAGCCGTGCCGTCGCCCCGACCGGCGAGGCCTGGGACAACCTCTTCGGCGCCGGCCAGTTCAAACGGAGCTAGAGCCCTTTCCGACCATATGGAGCCGCCCTGATTGACAATGCCACCCCCCGAAATTACTCAATCTTAACTAATCTTTAGCCGACAACCCTTAAGGTCGGTGGGGGCCAACGGCTTTGCATGAACGCCAGGCGGAGAGACAGTGGCACATAAACAGGCGGTGGTGGGGGGCGTCGTGACCGGCGCGTCCGCCGAAATGATCGATTATATGCGCCGGGATTTCCTCGACACGACCGGGGGAAAACTGACTGAACTCGACGAGGTCCTCACCGCCGATGGCGACCTCGAGGCCTTGCGCTATTTCGCCTTTGAAACCAAGGGCCAGGCCCGCAATTTCGGCATGACGCTCTTGGGCCTGGTGGCGGCGCGACTGGAAGACTACCTCAACGCCATCGACCGCATCGCCGACTGGTCGCTGCCCGGCATCCGCGCTTTCCTCGACGCCCTGCAGAATGTGGTGGACGGCGGCATCGCCGACGACGCCGATCCCTCGCTGGTGGTGCGCGGCCTGCCGGCGCGGCCGCGCGTGCTGGTGCTGGTGATGGACCACAACGCCGCTACCGGCATCGTCGAGCGCGAGATGCAGGCCTGCGGCTACCGCACCACGGTGGTCACCTCGCCCTTCGAGGCCTTCGAGATAGCGGTGCGCACGCGCCCCGACCTGGTCATCGTTTCGGCCGTTCTGGAGGGCCTGACCGGCATCGACCTGGCGACCGCGCTGGCCACCATGCCCGAAACCCGCAATACACCGGTCGCCGTGCTGACCAGCTTCGACGACGACGACGCCAACCTCAACCTGCTGCCCAAATCGGTCCCGGTGATCCACAATGGCGACCGCTTCGGCGACGATCTGGCGAAGGCGATGAGCCATCACTTTCTGCTCTGAGGGTTAGCCACTCGACGCCGGCCAGCCGGCTGGTCCCGTGACGCCGGCAGGCGTCCTTCCGCTTTTTCCGGTCACTGTTCTCGTCTACAATATTCGGGAATGCACAGCGGAACGCGGAGACTGACCAATGGTTCGGCGTTTGACAGTGTCCGTGGCCCTGGTGATCGGCCTGCTGGTGATCGCGGCTGCAGGTCTGGTCGCCTTTCGCATCCAGTTGGCCGAGGCGGTGATATCGTCGCAACTTGCGTCTCTCGGCATTCCCGCGCCGCGGCTCACCGTCGCGGCGCTCGATCTCCGCCACATGGTCGTCACCGACATCGCCCTTGGCGACGGTGGCGAGCTTCGCGTCGATGCCGTCACGCTGACATACCGTCCCGGCGCGCTGCTGGAAGGCAGGCTTGAGGAAGCGGCCGTCGACGGCCTGCGCCTCCGCCTAGATCTTTCGGGCCAGGGGCCGCCGCTGGGCAGCTTGCAGCCGCTGCTGCAGGGAGGGGATAGTGGCGGCGCAGGAACCGGTGCCGGCGGCGCTGGGGCGGTGCCGGCAGCCGTCATCTTGTCGCGCAGCCGGATCGAAGCGGCGGTGCCGGCCGGAGACGTGGCGGCAACCGTTGCCGGGCGTTGGCAGCCCTTCACCGGCACGGCGGCGCTGACCCTTTCCGATTTCGCCCTGCCGCATGTCACCCTCGAAACATCACGCCTGGACGTCGAGGCGACGCCGGACCGCATCACCGCGACGGCAACGGCGCGCGGGAACCAGGATGCCCTCGATCTCGACCTGCGGGCCACCGTCGAATCCTGGCTGAGCGACCCGGCCCTCGTCCTCGCCATCGAGGGCAGCCTCGTGCCCGCGGCGTGGGACATCCCGCCTTTACCGCCGGTCGGCGAGGGCAGGATGGCGTTGTCGGTCCGGACCGAAGGGCAATTGCCGCCGTTTCGGGAGATGCCCCTGGACGCGACGGCGTTGAACTGGCTTGCCGGCGCCGACCTGAGCGGCCGGCTGCGGGCATCATTGGAAGATATCGCCTATGGCGATCGGGCGCAGGGTATCTCCGGAATACTGGACCTTGCCGTAACCGTGGCGGATGGCGATTTGAGCGCCGAAATTCCCGAGGAAGGGCGCTTTCGTATTGGCCGGATCGATCCAGCGCTGCTGGACGCCATCGGCATCGCGGCAGTGGCACCCGGAGCGCGCGATGTCGGCGTGACCGTAACGCTTCCGCTGCGCGACGCGCCCTTGCGCCTGCGGCTGCGGCCGAGCGCCGACGGCGCCGACCTCGCGGTGTCCGGCACGGCCGAGTTGGCGATGGCGGAATCCACGCTGGCGGTCCGCGTGGATGGTGCGCTGGGCCTGGACGAGGGATTCGCCCTGCGACGGGTCTCGTTCCCGCGGGCCGACATGCGCCTTAGCAAACTTAACGTGGGCGGGTATCGTCTCGAGAAGCTGAATATCACCGGCGCGGTAGACGGCCCGCCAGAAGATTTGGCGGGCATGGCAAACCTCACCGCCGAACTGGGCGCCAGCCGCATCGAAACACTGGCGGTCGGCGCCGCCAAACTGGGCCTTGCCGCCCAGTTCCGCTGGGTCGATCGCCGTTTCGAAATTCGCCAGCGCGGCGACGGCTCTGCTTCGGTCGCGTCGCTCGGCCTGGGCGAGGTGGCGCGAATAGGCCGGCCACTCGCGTTTGGCCTGAACGACGGTGCACTGGCATTTGACGTCACGCCCGATGGCCTGAATTTGTCGCATGCGGTCACCATTCGGCTGCGGCCGGCGACCGTTGATCTGCCGCGCCCGGATGCGGCGGCGCTTGCCTTGCAGGTGGCGGCGGGAACGGTTCGGCTGGAGGGAAGCTCACAGCCCGGCGTCCCCTATCGTGGCAAGCTCACCCTCGCCGACGGCCGCCTGGCGATTCCCGACCCGGCATTTTCCGCGGAGGCCGTTTCGGCGTCCATCGCCTTCCCCCCGGCCGCCGGAGAGCGCTTCGCCCAATTCACCGTCGGGCGCCTCCTGCACACCGCTGCCCCCGCCTATTTTGCGCCGCTGCGCCTCGATGGCGACGTCGTCCAGCAAAAAGACACGCTCGTGCTGACGGCCACCGGGGCCGCCGCCGGCGGCGCATTCCGGCTGTCCGTCGACGGCCGGCACCGGATCGCGGACGGGCGTGGCAGGCTGCAGGTTACCGTCCCGGAAACAACCTTCCGCAAGGGCGCCTTGCAGCCGGTGCAGCTGTTCCCGCTGCTGCGCGACATCCGCGATGCGACCGGCCGCATCGGCGCCGCCGCCGAGTTCGCCTGGACCCCCGACGCCGTCCAGAGCAAGGGCAGGCTCGACGTCACTGGCGTTTCCTTCGTGACCGATGCCGTAACAGTGGAGGGGCTGGAGTCCCACATCTCGCTGGACGGGCTGCTGCCGCCCTCGACCCGGCCGGGCCAGGAGATCGCGGTGCGGCGCGTCGATCCCGCCCTGCCGCTAGAGGATGTCGCGGTCCGCTTCCGGGTCGAGCCGGCCGCGCTGCCGCGGCTGCGCATCGAGGCGGCAGGGGCCAAGTTCGCCGGGGGGCGGCTCAGCCTCGCCGAGACCCTCTTCGACCCGGCCCGGCCGCGCAACGACTTCACGATCGCCGTCGAGGATATCGACCTCGGGCTGTTGCTGGGCCTGTTGAAGATGGAGGACCTGTCGGGCACCGGCCGGCTGTCGGGGGCCATTCCCGTGACCCTCGCCGGCGGCGCGGTGACCATCGAAAACGGCCGGCTGGCCGCCCGGGAGCCGGGTGTGCTGCGGGTCCGGTCCCAGGCCGCGGCGGCGGCCCTCGGCGGCGCCGGCGAGCAGGTCGCCCTGATGCTCAGCGCCCTCGAGGATTTCCATTACGAGGCCCTGTCCGCGACGCTGGACATGGCGGCCGGCGGCGACGCGGCCACCATGATCCGCATGAAAGGCAACAATCCGGCGGTTCTCGACGGCTACCCCTTCGCCATCAATGTCGGGCTCAGCGGCAATCTCGCAAGGATTCTCGAGGCCTTGCGCCAGGGCGCGGCGATGTCCACCGGCCTCGTCCGCCCGAAGCTGCGGTGACAATCGCGACGCTTGCGCGCGCCCGCCTTCATGCGGCATGATGCAGCGAACCGCCGGGCCCCTATGCCCCGGCCCCCATGCCCCGACCCCCTCGAAACGGAGGCGACGATGCCGCTCGACAGGACCGACGAACCGCTGCGACCCCTGTACCGGCCCGTGCTCGCCGCCCTTGCCGGCCTGGCCCTGCTGGCCTGCCAGCCGACGGTCCGGGTCGAGGCGCCGAAGGAGCCCATCACCATCAACCTCAACATCAAGATCGATGCCGAGGTCCGCGTCAAGCTGGAGGAAAAGGCGAAAGAGGATATCGAGGCCAATCCCGGGGTCTTCTGAGGCCCCGCCGACTGCCGCCTGCCTGCCAACGCGCCGCCCAAGGGAAAGACGACAAGCCCATGACACACCGCCGCCGGTTTCTCACCTTCCTCGCCACAGCCTTGCTGGCCGCCGCCCTCGGCGCGCTGCCGGCGGCCGCCCAGACGCTCGACGAACTGCGCGCCGCCGGCACCGTCGGCGAACGCTATGACGGGCTGGTAGTGGTGCGCGACGCCGGCGCCCCGGCCAAGGTCCGCACGATGATTTCCGAGGTCAATGCGCAGCGCCAGGCGATCTACGCCAAACGCGCCGCCGAGCAGGGCGTGCCCGCCGACCAGGTCGGCCGTGTCTATGCCAGGGAGATCATCCAGAACGCCCCGCCGGGCACCTGGTTCCAGGGCGAGGACGGCCGCTGGACCAAGCGCTAGGCCGCCGGCGAAGCCACCCCCGATCGCCCCCCGGCGACGCGAAAAAGAGTATAAAAAGGCACATTTCCATCGCCGACCCGGCGCCCGACTCGCCGCCAGGGCCGATTCCGGCGGGTTTTGTAAAGGTCCGGTGCAGAACCGGTGCAGGAAAGAGATATGCGCGGGGTATGCGAAAGGCATGCGGGATACAGGTTTTATCCAGCAAAAGGGTAGGGGAGAGGTATGGCCGGGAAAGGCTGCTAGCTCGACGCGGCCCGTGGCGCGCCGTGGCCCCTGGAGGGGATCCGCAATAACGATATAGGCTATCAATGCCCGCCCTGAACAAGGCGCGGCAACCGTAAGGCGCGTTTCAACAATTCGTAAAGGTTGCTATACAGTCTTTCGCCGCCCGTGCGAACAGCGCCGCCGCGTTAACCAACAGGACCGGCTTTTTCCGGGCGGTTGCGCCTTGGCTAAAATTTGGCACAAATCATGCTGCAATTCCCGGTGACGGACGGCGCCCGGGGAGGGCCGCCGTGCCGTCTCCAGGCCGCAGCGGGCGCGACTCCCCGCTGACGAAGAGAGGGGACGGCGCGGGCGGCAACCCGGCGATCAACGGTCGGATTTCAGGGTAAATTGCCAAGACGGAAGTGGGGAAAAATGGTTCGTTCCATTGCAATAAACGATAAAGCAGGCAGGGTTGCGGCGGCATTTCTTTTGCTGGTTCTGGCGGCCTGGGTGGCGTCGCCGGCACGGGCCGGCACGGCGGGCGAGACCGCGCAAGCCTTCATCCAGGACCTCGCCGATCGAAGCGTGGCCATGCTGGAGAATGCGGACTACGCCGCGGCACAGAGAGAAGCCGAGTTCCGCAACCTGGTGCGCGAGGGTTTCGCCCTGGAGGCGATCGGC
>CAMYNJ010000034.1 GCA_947259795.1 uncultured Alphaproteobacteria bacterium
TCGACCTATATCTACGGCGCCTTGCTGGAAGGCATGGGGTATAACGTCGAGTACGTCACCGCCGGCGCGGTGCCGCAATATGCCGCCATCGCCACCGGCAACCTGACGGCCAATCCGGAAAACTGGGACAACAATATCGGCGATATCTACCCCAAGGCGGTCGCCAGCGGCGATATCGTGCTGGCCGGCAAGCTTGGTCTGCAGACCCGCGAAGGCTGGATCTATCCGCCCTACATGGCAGAAAAATGCCCGGGCCTGCCGGACTGGAAGGCGCTGTTCAAATGCACGGAGGCCTTCGGCAACGCCGAGACGTTCCCGGACGGGCGCCTGATCACTTATCCCGCCGACTGGGGCACCCGCTCCGCCGACTTCGTGAAGGCGAACAAGGTTCCCTTCGTCGCGGTGCCGGGCGGCAGCGAAGGCGCCATGATCGCCGAGCTGAAAAGCGCGGTTGCGGCCAAAGAGCCGATCCTGATGATGTTCTGGGCGCCGCACTGGATTTTCGCGGAACTGGAATTCAACTGGGTCGAACTGCCGGCCTGGGAGGACGGCTGCGACGACGATCCCAAGGTGGGGCCCAACCCCAACGCCGTGCACGACTGCGGCTTCGCCCAGGCCAACGTCAACAAGGTCGCCTGGAAGGGCATGAAGGACAAATGGCCGGCGGCCTATAAGCTGTTCGAGGCCTATACCCTGACCAACGCCGACCAGAACCTGATGATGCTGGAGGTCGACAACAAGGGCCGCGACGTCAAGGAAGTCGCGAAAGAGTGGGTCGCGGCCAACAAGGCCATTTGGCAGCCCTGGGTTGACGGGGCGTCCATGTAAGAGTTTGAGTCTGGGCGGGGGCTTTCATGCTGCCGCCCTTTCTTTTTCTGGCGGAATAGACGATGCGCCTCGCCGGGTTCGCCTTGTTTGCGGACCGGGGCATGCGCTTTACGGATAAACCGGGGTAGCAGGGACGGTGAGCAAGTCGGACGGTGAGATTAAACTTTCCTGCCGTAACGTTTGGAAGGTCTACGGCGAACGCCCCAATCGGTTTTTTTCCGGGGGCGAGGGCGCCGTGCCGAACCCCGCCGCCCATGCCCAGACGATCCGCGATGCCGGCAACATCGTCGCGGCCTGCGACGTCAGCTTCGACGTCCGTGTGGGCGAGATCTTCGTCATCATGGGGCTGTCGGGTTCCGGCAAGTCGACCGTGGTGCGCTGCCTGTCGCGGCTGGTGGAGCCCACCGCCGGCCATGTCCTGCTCGATGGCGAGGATTTGCTGGCGGTCCCGGAACGGCAGCTGATCGATATCCGCCGGCACAAGATGGGCATGGTGTTCCAGAGCTTCGGCCTGCTGCCCCATCTGAACGTCATCGACAATGTCGCCTTTCCCCTGAAACTCCAGGGCGAAGGCCAGACCGAACGGCGCGAACGCGCCCAGCGGGTGATCGATCTGGTCGGATTGACGGGCCGAGAGGCGGCCTTCCCGCGCGAGCTTTCCGGCGGCCAGCAGCAACGTGTCGGCATTGCCCGCAGCCTGGCGGTGGAGCCGGAACTCTGGTTCCTCGACGAGCCCTTTTCGGCGCTCGATCCGCTGATCCGCCGGCAGATGCAGGACGAATTCCTCAAATTGCAGCAGATGCTGCACAAATCCATCGTCTTCATCACCCATGATTTCCTGGAGGCGCTGCGTATCGCCGACCGCATGGCGATCATGCGCGACGGCGCGGTGGTACAGATCGGCTCACCGACCGAACTGGTGTTGAATCCCGCCGACGATTATGTCTCGGAATTCACCAGCGAGGTGCCGCGCGCCCGGGTGCTGGCGGCCTCGGACGTGCTGGACCCCACTGTCAGCCCCGGTGGCGACCGGCCGACCGTCAACGGCAAGGCGAAACTGGAAGAGATATTGCCCTTGCTGGCCGGGCATGAGGCCGGAATCGCGGTGACGGGCGAGGGCGACGCCGTGATTGGCATCGTCACGCCGAAAAGCGTGATCGCCGCGCTCGCCACGGGTGGGTAATGTGGTGACCCTGTTGCGTGGCAGGCAGTCCGTCATGTGGGCCGGGGTGGTGCTGTTCACCCTGCTCTCCCTGCTGATAGCAGACAAACTCCCTTGGCTGGCCGCCTGGCCGAATGAACTCGTTCTGCCGCTGGTGGACCTGCTGAACGCCTTCATGACCTGGTTCATCGAGTGGTTCGGCTGGTTTTTCAAGGGGCTGGGCTGGCTGCTGGGCTGGCCGATCACAGCCATGCAGTGGGTGCTGCACGGGTCGCCCTGGCCGATCACCATCGGGATCGCCGTTATCGTTGCGCACAAGGGCGGGGGCTGGCGCCTGGCGGCCTTCACCGCGGCCAGCATGTTTTACATGCTGGTTGTCGGCTATTGGCAAGAGAGCATGAATACGCTGTCGCTGGTGGCCATCTCGGTGCCGCTGTCCATCGCGGTGGGGTTCGGATTCGGCGTGCTGGCTTTCCGTTCGGCGCATGCCAGGCGCGTCATCATGCCGTCGCTGGACCTGCTGCAGACCGTCCCTGTTTTCGCCTATCTGATCCCGATCTTGCTGCTGTTCGGCTTCGGGACGGTGGTCGGGCTGGTCGCCAGCCTGCTCTATGCCTTCCCGCCGATGGTACGAAATACGGTGCTGGGCCTGGAACGGGTGCCGTCCGAGGCCATCGAATCCGGCCTGATGGCGGGCGCCAGCGAGCGCCAATTGTTCTGGCAGGTCCGCGTGCCGTCGGCCTCGCGCCAGATCCTGCTGGGCGTCAACCAGACCACGATGGCGGCGCTCAGCATGGTGATCATCGCCTCGATCATCGGCGGCACCGCGGATATCGGCTGGGAGGTGCTGTCGACCATCCGCAAGGCCACCTTCGGCGAAAGCCTGCTGGCCGGTATTGTTATTGCGCTTATCGCCATGGTCATGGACCGGGTCACCCGCGGCTTCGCCACCCAGGAAGTCGACCTGCATGCCGCCGAGCGGCCCTTCGCCGAACGCCACGCTCATCTGATTGCGGCGGGTATCCTGGTTGCGGCGGTGGCCGCGCTTGTCTCGTTCGCGCCTTTCCTGCTGCACTATCCGAAGGACTGGACCTTCTATCCGGCCCAGCCGATGAACGACGCGATCTTCTATATCGTCGTCGAGTACAAGGACGTCATCACCTACATCAAGCAGGTCAGTTTCTTCTATGTCATGCTGCCGCTGCGCATCGGGCTGGAGAGCACGGTCCGGCCCTCGACATGGGGGTTCGATCCCGGCGCCGTCCACGCGATCGGCTACGCGCTGCTGGTTTGCCTGCTGGCATTCCTCGCCGGCCGGGCAACCTCCGTCAAGGCGGCGATGGCGGTGCTGCTGGCGGGCATGATCTATTATTTTGGGCTGACCAACATTCCCTGGCCGGCGCTGTTCGCGATATTCGTAGGGCTTGCCTGGAGCTCCGGCGGGCCAAGGCTGGCCGCCGGCGTCCTGATCGGGCTCGGCTATTTGCTATTGGCCGGCATCTGGGACCTGGCGGTGCTGTCGCTCTATCTTTGCGGTATCGCCGTGATCGCGTCCTTTGCCATCGGTTCGGCCTTCGGCATCCTGGCGGCTCATGACGACCGGGTCTCAGCCTTCATCCGGCCGATCAACGACACGCTGCAGACCATGCCGCAATTCGTGCCGCTGATCCCGATCCTGATGATCTTCAAGATCGGCGATTTCACCGCGCTGCTGGCGATCATGGCCTATGCCATCGTGCCCGCGGTCCGCTATTCCGAACATGCGCTGCGCAGCCTGCCGGTCGAAGTGGTCGAGGCCGCGAAGGCGATGGGCTGCAACAGATGGCAGTTGCTGTGGCAGGTGAAGATCCCGATGGCATTGCCGGAAATGATGCTGGGGCTGAACCAGACCATCATGTACGGCATCTCCATGCTGGTGATCGCCGCCCTGGTGGGCACCAAGGATCTGGGCCAGCAGGTCTATATCGGGCTGGGAGACGGCGATTTCGGCGTCGGCATGGTGGCCGGCATCGGCATGGCGGTGATCGCCATCGTCGCCGACCGCATCACCCAGGCCTGGAGCGCGGGCAAGCGCGCCGAACTGGGCATGGCTTGACGGAGGGAAGAGAATGGCATTCAGGACCAAAGCGATCGTCTGCGACGGGACCGGCGGGCCGGACGTGCTGGAACAGGCCGAGGTGGCGCTGCCCTGGCCGGGCGGCGAGGGCGATGTGCTGGTGCGCCTGAAGGCGGCGGCGCTCAACCCCGCCGACGGGTTCTTCCGCGCACTTGGCCCCTATGTCGAAAGCGAGGCGCCGCTGGTGCTGGGCCATGACGGCGCCGGGGTGGTGGAGAAGACCGGCGCGGGGGCCACGCGGTTC
>CAMYNJ010000035.1:0-16177 GCA_947259795.1 uncultured Alphaproteobacteria bacterium
ACGGGGTGGATTCGGAGATCCTCGACGCCGCCCAGGTCAAGGCCGCGGCGCCGATCCTGAACGTCTCGCCCGACTCGCGTTATCCCATCATTGGCGCATCCATGCAGCGTCGCGGCGGCACCGCACGCCACGACGCGGTGGCCTGGGGCTACGCCCGCGCCGCCGACCAGCGCGGCGTCGATATCATCCAGAATTGCGAGGTCACAGGCTTCGTCATCAAAAACGGCCGGGTCGAGGGCGTCGAGACCACGCGCGGCCGGATCGGGGCGAAGCGCGTCGGCGTCGTCGTCGCGGGCCATTCCTCGGTGCTGGCCGGCATGGCGGGCTTCCGCATGCCGGTGGAAAGCAACCCCCTGCAGGCGCTGGTGTCCGACCCGATCAAGCCGGTGCTGGACTGCGTGGTGATGTCCAGCGCGGTGCATGTCTATGTCAGCCAGTCCGACACGGGCCAGTTAGTGATCGGTGCGGGGTCGGACCTGAACGTGTCGTACTCGCAGCGCGGCAGTTTCGACATCGTAGAGGGTATCATGGGCGCGCTGTGCGAATTGGTGCCCATGGTCTCGCGGATGAAGGTGATGCGCCAGTGGGGCGGCATCGTCGATGTGACGCCCGACCGCAGCCCAATCATCGGCAAGACGCCGGTCGAGGGCCTGTTCATCAATTGCGGCTGGGGCACCGGCGGCTTCAAGGGCACGCCGGGATCGGGGCACGCTTTCGCGGCGACACTGGCCGCCGGCGAGCCGAACGACATAGCCGGCCCCTTCTCGCTGGACCGTTTCCGTACGGGATTCCTGATCGACGAAGCCGGCGCCGCCGCTGTCGCTCATTAAGGGGAGGCAAGGCCATGTTCCTGATCGATTGTCCTTATTGCGGGCCGCGCCAGCAGACGGAATTCCACTGTCATGGCGAGGCCCATATCGCGCGACCAAAGGATCCGGACGCGATTTCGGACGCGGAATGGGCGGATTACCTGTTCAACCGGTCCAATACGATGGGCGTATTTTACGAACGCTGGGTGCATAATCATGGCTGCCGCCGCTGGTTCAACGTTGCGCGTGACACGGTCAGCGACCGGATCCTCGCGGTCTATCGCGTGGGCGAGAAGCGCCCGAAGGTGACGAAATGACCCAGAAATTCCGCCTGGCCGAGGGCGGCCGGATCAACCGCGACCGCCCGGTGCGCTTCCGCTTCGATGGGATCACCTATCACGGCTATGAGGGCGACACGCTGGCCTCGGCCCTGCTGGCCAATGGTGTGCGGCTGGTGGGCCGCAGCTTCAAATATCACCGGCCACGCGGCATTCTGTCCGCCGGCGCGGAGGAGCCCAACGCGCTGGTGCAGCTGCGCGAGGGCGCGCGGACCGAACCCAACATGCGCGCGCCGCAGGTGGCGCTGTTCGACGGGCTGACCGCCGAAAGCCAGAATCGCTGGCCGTCGCTGGAATTCGATGTCTGGTCGGTCAACAGCCTGTTCTCGCGCTTTTTCCCCTCGGGCTTCTACTACAAGACGTTCATGTGGCCGGCCAGTTTCTGGATGACTTACGAGAAGTTCATCCGCAACGCCACCGGGCTGGGCAAGGGGCCGGTGGGAAAGGACCCCGACCGATACGAACAGCGCCATCAATGGTGCGACGTGCTTGTGGCGGGCGGCGGTCCAGCAGGGCTGATGGCCGCCCTGGCCGCAGGCCGCGCGGGCGCGCGCGTGATTTTGGCCGACGAGCAGTCGGAAATGGGTGGGTCGTTGCTGTCCGACACCAGCGAAATAGACGGCAGTCAATCCGCCGACTGGGTCGCGGGGATCATGGACGAATTGCGTTCCATGGAGGATGTAACAATCCTGCCGCGCACCACGGTGTCCGGCTATTACGATTACAACTTCCTGACGCTGCTTGAACGGGTCACCGACCATCTGGGCGAGGATCCCGACGGCAAGACCCCGCGCCAGCGTTTCTGGCAGGTCCGCGCGAAGCAGGTGGTGCTGGCGACCGGCGCGATCGAACGGCCACTGTCCTTCCTGAACAACGACCGCCCCGGCGTCATGCTGGCCGGGGCCGTACGTACCTACGTCAATCGCTACGCCGCATTGCCGGGCCGCAAGGCAGTAATATTCACCAACAACGACAGCGCGTACGATACCGCACTCGACCTGCAGCGCGCGGGCGCGGCGGTCACGGTAATAGACGTACGCAAGGCGCCGCGTGGGGCCCGGATCGATGCGGCGCGCGCCGCCGGTATCGACATCGAGGACGGCCGGGTCATCACCAGGGCGAATGGCGGTAAGCGGGTGACCGGCGTCATAATCCGCGACCTGGACGAAAGCGGCAAGTCCGTCACCGGCGGCTCGCGCTCCATTGGCTGCGATCTGGTCGCCATGTCCGGCGGCTGGAACCCGACCGTTCACCTGTTCAGCCAGTCGCGCGGCAAACTGCGCTTCGACGAACTCCTCGCTGCCTTCGTGCCGGACAAGTCCTTTGCCGACGAGCGTTCGGCCGGGGCCTGCAACGGTTCGATGAGGCTGTCAGATTGCCTGGCCGAGGGCCTGAGAGCCGGGCTGGCCGCCGCACGCGATGCCGGATTCAATGTCAGGAAGGCGCCCACGGCACCGAAAGCGGACGAGGCGGAGGTAGGCGCTACAATGCCGGTCTGGCTCGTGCCGTCGGGCAAGCGGCTGGGCCGGGGCGGCAAGCATTTCGTCGATTTCCAGAACGACGTGACTGCGGCGGACCTGCATCTGGCCCATCGCGAGGGCTATGTCTCGGTCGAGCATCTGAAACGCTATACCACGACCGGCATGGGCACCGACCAGGGCAAGACCTCGAACGTCAATGCGCTGGCCATCATGGCGGAGCTGCAAGGCGTCTCGATTCCCGAGGCCGGCACCACCACCTTCCGCCCGCCTTATACGCCGACCGGCTTCGGCGCCATTGCCGGGCGGAATGTCGGCGCATTCATGGATCCGGCGCGCCTGACCGCCATGCATGACTGGCATGTGGAACATGGCGCGATGTTCGAGGATGTCGGCCAGTGGAAACGCCCCTGGTACTATCCCAGGGACGGCGAGAGAATGGAGGATGCGGTGAACCGCGAGGTGCTGGCGGCGCGCAGCGCGGTTACCATGCTGGACGCCTCGACCCTGGGCAAGATCGATATCCAGGGGCCGGACGCAGCCGAATTCCTGAATCGTATTTATACCAACGCATGGCTCAAATTGCCGGTGGGCAGTTGCCGCTACGGGATCATGCTGCATGAAGACGGCATGGTGTTCGATGACGGCGTCACCACCCGGCTGGCCAAAAACCGCTTCCTGATGACCACGACCACCGGCGGCGCGGCCAATGTGCTGACCTGGCTGGAGGAATGGCTGCAGACCGAATGGCCGGAACTGCAGGTCTATTGCACCTCGGTCTCGGAGCAGTGGGCGACGGTCTCGGTCAGCGGCCCCTATGCACGCCATGTGGTCGGCTCGCTGACCGATTACGACAAGCTGGGGCCCAGGGATTTGCCCTTCATGACCATGGCGGAGATGAAGGTCGCCGGCATCCCGGCCCGGGTCTACCGCATCAGCTTCACCGGCGAACTGGCCTTCGAGGTCAATGTGCCCCGCCGGTACGGCCTCGCGCTGTGGCAGGCGATCTGGGAGGCGGGCCGGAAATACGGCATCACCCCCTACGGCACCGAGGCGATGCATGTATTGCGCGCCGAGAAGGGCTTCATCATCGTCGGCCAGGAGACCGACGGCACGGTGACACCGATGGATCTGGGCATGGACTGGATCGTGGCGAAGAAGAAGGGCGACTTCATTGGCCGCCGTTCCTTCGCTCGCGCGGATACCGCGCGGCCTGACCGCAAGCAGCTCGTCGGCCTCTTCACCGAGGACGACCCGCATCATGTGCTGGTCGAGGGGCAGCAGCTGGTGGAGGAAGTGAAGCGCGCGCCGCCGATGAAGATGGTCGGCCATGTGACCTCGGCTTATTTCAGCCCCAATCTGGGCCGATCGATTGCGCTGGCGGTCGTCAAGAGCGGCCGCGAGCGCATGGGCGAGACGCTGTACGCGCCGCGCCTCGGCGGCGGCAGGCCGGTCAAGGTGACAGTCACCGATCCGGTATTCTTCGACAAGGAAGGAGTAAGGGCCCGTGGCTGATACGGCAACCGAAACGAGCCCCCTGGACGGCCGCGCCGGCAGCCGTGCGGATAGCGCCGTAATCGTCGAGCATCCCCATCTGGGCAAGATCGACCTGCGCGGCGATCCCGGCGACACGGCCTTCGTGGACGCGGTGGCCGAAGCTATCGGCGCGGCCCCGCCGATTGTGGCGAATACCGTGGCGACGGCGGGCAAGAACAGCATCCTCTGGCTCGGTCCGGACGAATGGCTGCTGGTAACGCCCGAAGGCAATCAGGGCCAAGCGGAAGGGGCGCTGCGGACGGCGCTTGAGGGCCAGCATGTTTCCATCGTGGATACCACCGACGCCCGCACGACGATTCGCCTGCATGGCGCCAACGCCCGGAACGTCCTGATGAAGGGCTGCCCGCTGGACCTGCATCCCCGCGCCTTCGGTCCCGGCCAGTGCGCCCAATCGATCCTGGCCAAGGCCGATGTGCTGATCCACCAGCTCGACGATGCGCCAACCTATGATATCCATGTGCTGTGTAGCTTCTCCCGCTACTTGTGGGACTGGCTGGCCGACGCGGCGAAGGAATTCAGCTGACGGTGCGGAAGGCGGCGGCGGCGCCGTAGAAGCGGGACGCTACCCTGGAAACATGCGCCGGATCGCCGGTGCTCAGGAATTCCAGTCGGCCTGCCTCTTGGCGATCGGTCGGGAATTCCGGGTGGCGGGCCAGATAGTCCGCCAGGCTGTCGGCGACCAGGTCGGGCTGGTGCAGCAGCGTGGTGCCGGGGGGCAGCGCGTCGCGGAAGGCTTTGGCGACCAGGCCGTAATGGGTGCAGCCCAGCACCGCGACGTCGGGCAGCACACCCTGCATCCGTTCCAGCAGTTTGGACACGAAGCCTGCGACGAGGCCGTGGATTTCGTCTTGCGGGGCGCCGGCCTCGATGGCGTCGACAAGGCCGGGGCAGGCCTGCTGAACGATCAGCACGTCGGGCGCGCGTTTCAGGATTTCGCCGACATAGGCACGGCTTTCCACCGTGCGGCGGGTCGCGAAAATGGCCACCGTCTCCGACGGTGCGTCCGGGCCGGTATGGGGTTCCTCGATGTGCCAGGGCTGGCGCACGATGGCCTCGACCACGGGAACCAGCACGCCGAGCACGCGCCGGCCGGGCCAGGCGTCGTCCAGCCAGGTCCGCTGCAGGCGGCGCAGGGCCACGGCAGCGGCCGTGTTGCAGGCCAGGATCACCAGCCGGCAATCCATGCGGAACAGCCGCGCTATATTTTCGATAGTCAGATTATAGACGTCCTCGGCATCGCGCTCGCCATAGGGCGCATTCGCATGATCGCCGAGATAGACGAAGCCGCGATCCGGCAGCCGCGCCGCCAGCGCCCTGAGCACCGTCAGCCCGCCATGGCCGGAGTCGAAGACGCCGATCATGCCGCACCCGTGGAGTTAGGGGTGAACCACGGTTGACCGAGCCATCTCTGTGTCTCTGCGTCTCTGTGGTTCAACATCCGCGCTGGCCGCTATTCGATCATGTCCTGGATGTAGGGCGGCAGGGCGAAGGCGGCCTTGTGGACAGCCGGAGTATAGTAGCGGGTCTCGATGCCCGACGCCTCGAAGCGCCTTGCAAGCTGCTCTTCCGTCACCTGGCGCAGGGACTCGTCGTCCGTGCCCCAGCCGAAGGCCATGGGGCCGCCGACATAGGTCGGCACGGTGGCGAGGTAACAGGTGGCATCGCGGAACAGTTTGCGGAAGGCCGCCAGCGTGCTGGTCAGCTCGGCCGCTTGCAGGAACGGCACGCCGTTCTGCGTCGCGACGATTCCGCCGTCGTTGAGGCAACGCTTGACGTTGCCGTAGAAGGCCTCTGTAAACAGCACCTCCGCCGGGCCGATCGGGTCGGTGGAATCGATGATCGCCACGTCGAAACGTTCGTCCGTCTCGGCAACGAACTTCGCGCCGTCGGCGATGACCAGATTGAGCCGCGGATCGTCGAAGGCTTGCCGGCAGATTTCAGGCAGATATTGCTTGCTGAATTCCACCACCCCGGGGTCGATCTCGACCATCGTGACCCGCTCGACCGATTCATGCTTCAGCACTTCCTCGGCCATGCCGCCGTCGCCGCCGCCGATAATCAGCACGTGCTTCGCCCTGCCATGGGCCAGGATCGGCAAGTGAGCCATCATCTCGTGATAGATGAATTCGTCCGATTCCGTGGTTTGCACCACGCTGTCCAGGGTCAGGACGCGGCCGAAGGACTTGCTTTCGAACAGCTTCAGGCGCTGATGTTCGGTCTTGCTGTCGAACAGCAGCCGGTCGATCCTGAACTTGATGCGAAGGTCGTCGTGAAGGACTTCCTCCGACCATTCATCCATCAGTCGCTGCCCCGAAGATGTTCGGTAACCTGTACCCGGCTGGGCCCAAAGGCTTCCTTCAGCACTTCGACCGCCTTGTGCGGCTGCGCATCGCCGCACATGAATACATCGAAGGCCGCATAGCCGCATTCCGGCCAGCTATGCACGCTGATATGTGATTCAGCCAGCACCGCCACGCCCGACACGCCGCTATTGGGCGTAAAATGATGCAGATGGATATGCAGCAGGGTCGCGCCCGCAGCCTCCACGCTATCGCGCATCGCCCTGTCGATTCGATCGATGTCGTCGATGCCCTCGCAGCCCCAGAGGTCGATGATAAGATGCGTGCCGGCAAAGCGTACGCCGTCCCGCTCGACAAAGAAATCCTTGTCGTTTTCGTATATACCGCGATCGGCATGCAGCGGAACTACGCTGCGGGTTACGTCTTCCGCGTGGGTGGTGCCTGGATCGCGACCCAGGTCCGTCCCCAGTTGGTCGAGTGCGGTAGATTCAGACATAGTCCGTACTCCCAACCAGTAGATGGCCCAGACACAAAAATTTGTGAACGCGCGATATGGACGAACCGCGTTGGTATTTCAAGGAGAAATTCGGGTTATCGTAAGATTTTTTTGATGCGGGCCTGCGCCCACCTCTATTGCGGCGCCGGGACGTTTACGAAACGGCCTGAAAGCTTGTCCCAATAGAAGGCGTCGGAGAGCTGGCCGAAAACATTCAGGGTTACGGCAGGGTGTTCCAGCGTCAGGGCGGGTGCGTTGCCCCCGGCCTCCACGGGCGCCGACAGGACCGCGCCGGCCGGCAGGTAACCGAGATAGATGTCCCGCGCCACGCCACCGAAGAAGGATTCGATCGCCTTGGCATATCGGCCCTGGCCATGGCCCATGAGAATGACGAATATCTCGTCGGCCTCGGGTCCGGCAACCTGGCGGATCAACAGCGCATAATCGGGAAAGCCGTTGCCGTCGAAATCGGCCCTGACCGATGTGGGCGAACGGTCGGCGCTGTCATAGGCCGGATCGCTGACCGTCAACGCGCCGATCTCCGGCGCCAGATCGCCCAGCGGCACCGGGCCGTAGCCGGGCAAGAAATGGCTAATGACGGCGTCCACCGCCGGCCCCGCCGGAGCCTGTTGCACCGGCGTTTCCTGCCCCCAGGCCGGCGCATGGAGGCCCATGAAGGCCGCAAGCGCCGCGCTTGCCGCAAGCCGCATTCCCGTCCATCCCCTCATCGCGTTCCTGCGATAGAGTCTATTCGACCGGATCACAAATTCATAGCCCCGGCTTCGTGCCGGCACAGATAGCCGCCTATCCCGGAAAGGGACCCACCGGGATGGCGGATTACAAATTCGTTTCCATTAACCAAGAATTCATGAAATCCGCTGCAATCTACGCTCTCCTAATTCAAATAGAGGTACGGAGAGTAATCTGTCAGATGTAACCGCTGCCACTGAAACCGGCAGTAATCAGTCCATAGTTTGGGTGTGGACCTCTTTCGAAGGCCGAATCGGACGCCAGACCTACTGGCTGAAATATGTCGTCCCTTATGTTGTCATCATCATTCTTCTGAGCATCGTCGAAACAGTCGCCGGCATTACCGTCGATGACGGGATGGGAAATGGAATCGGTATTCTTTCGACGATCTTCATCCTGGCCAACATATGGTTCGGCCTGGCGGTCGGCGCCAAGCGCTGCCACGACCGCAACCGGTCCGGCTGGTTCCAGGCGATCATGCTGATCCCGATCATCGGTGGAATCTGGCTGCTGGTCGAGCTGGGCTTCCTGAAGGGCAGCGAAGGGGCAAATCGCTTCGGCCCCGACCCGCTGGCCTGACCGGCCAACGCACTGAATAAGGCCCGCTACGCCGGACTCAGACGTTCGAGTCCGGCGTAGCGGCCTTTTTCTTTACCACGAATTCGTCCAGCGCCTCGGCAATGCCGGGATCGAGGTCCGGGGCCACATAGTCCGCCAGCATCTTCTTGTAGCGTTTGTTGGCGCGCTGGGCGGCGTCCTGTTCGCCTTCGGCCTGCCATTGCTCGAATGAATTGTTGTCGGCGATCTTCGAGCGCCAGAAGGTGGTTTCGAAATTGGCCTGGGTATGGGCGCAGCCGAGATAGTGGTTGCCGGGCCCAACCTCGCGGATGGCGTCCATGGCCTGGCCGTTTTCCGACATGTCCACGCCCGCGGCGAAGGCTTGCTGCATCGAGCACTGGTCGGCGTCCATGACGAATTTCTCGTAACCCATGGCCAGCCCGCCTTCCAGCCAACCCGCCGAATGCAGCGCGAAATTGACCCCGCTAAGCACGGTCGACTGCAAGGTATTGGCCGATTCGTACGCCGCCTGCGCATCCGGAATCTTCGAGGCGCAGAGCGACCCGCCGGAGCGGAACGGAATGCCGAGCCGCCGCGCCAGCTGCGCCGCGCCGTAGGTCACCAGCGAGGGTTCCGGCGTGCCGAAGGTGGGCGCGCCCGACTGCATCGAGATCGAGCTGGCGAAAGTGCCGAACACGACCGGCGCGCCGGGACGAACGAGCTGTGCCAAGGCTGCACCGGCCAAAACTTCGGCCAGGATTTGGGCCAGCGTGCCCGCTACCGTCACCGGGCTCATGGCGCCGGCCAGGATGAAGGGCGAGATCACGGTGGCCTGGTTATGCCGCGCATAGACCTTCAACGCGCCCAGCATGGTGTCGTCGAACACCATGGGCGAATTGGCGTTGATCAGGCTGATGACGCAGCAGTTGTTTTCGACGAAATCCCCGCCGAAGACGATCTTCGCCATCGCCACGGTATCCTCTGCGCGGCCGGGCGCGGTGACCGATCCCATGAAGGGCTTGTCGGAATAGCGGATATGGCTCAATATCATGTCGAGATGGCGCTTGTTGACCGGCAAATCCACCGGCTCGCAGACCGTGCCGCCGGAATGGTGCAACGACGGCGACGTGTAGGCCAGCTTCACGAAATTGCGGAAATCCTCGATCGTCGCATAGCGGCGGCCCTCGTCCAGATTGCGGATGAAAGGCGGTCCGTAGGCCGGTACGAAGACCGTGGCGTCCCCGCCGATCAGCACATTGTTGGCCGGATTGCGGGCATACTGGGTGAACTCGGCCGGCGCGGTGTCCTGCACGATCTTGCGCAGCATGCCGCGCGGGAAACGGACCCGCTGCCCATCGACATCGGCGCCGGCGTCGCGCCAGATTTGCAGCGCTTCCGCGTCGTCGCGGAATTCGATGCCGATTTCCTGAAGCACGGTGTCGGCGTTTTCCTCGATGATGGACAACGCCTCATCACCCAGCACTTCGAAGGGTTTCAGCTTGCGAAGCAGATAGGGTGCGCGAGCGCCATCCGCACCGCCCGTGCGGGCCGCCCGGCGCGCCTCGCGCCCGCCGCTGCCTCGTCCGGCGCGGCGTCCGGCGCGGCGTCCGCCATGCTCCTCAGATGCCGAATTCATGTCAACGGCCTCCGATCCACTCATCGTCACACTTCCTTGTAAGGCAAAGGTTCAAAGTCAGGTATATTAGCGCCCGACAGCGCCGCCCCCACTCGCGCAACAGCGACGCGCACGGCGAAAACCGCGTCATGTTGGCCCGCCGCCGCCCAATGCAATATATTGCTGTGAGACACCCAGGGATGAACCGGAGAGATTCACCATGCACCGCCTTGCGGCAATCCTGACGACCCTTGCCCTGGCGTTCGCCCTGGCCGGGTGCGAACCCGAGGAAAAGATCGACGAAAACAGTGCGGAATTCGAAAGCTGGCTGCAGGAACAGGGGTTGGCGCCGCTGGACGAAGCGCAGGCGACGGAGCTGTTGAGCGACCGGACCCTCTATGGCCGCTACGCCAGGGGCGACGGTGGCTGGATCGAGTATTACAGCAGCGGCGGCGTCAGCGTATTCCAGCCGAATGCCGAGCAAAACCCTAAGCGCCGCCTGGTCTATTTCGGAACCTGGTGGGCCGAGGCGGACCGCACCTGTTTTTCCTATCCGGAGAGAAAACTGGACTGCTATCGGGTCTATCACGGTGGCGACGTGATCTATTTCATTCGCATGGAGGACAGCCGGGACAGCCCGGCCGGCTCTTTGGTCGTGGCGGCGGAAGAGATCAAGGTGGGCAATACGGAAAAATATCCCTTCGTCACGAATTAAACGCCCGCGCGCACTTGCACGTCGCGCGTGGCCGCCGCAATATCGCGCCTCCCCAAACAGCAGCCGGAAACCATGTCCCCGACCAACGGCAAGTCAAGCGGGCCCATCGCCCAGGGAATGATCGACGCCACCGGCATGCCGGCGCTGGTGCTGTTCGCCAGCATGGTGGGCTACGGGTCGATGGCGCGCGAGGCGGGGCTGACGCTGTGGACCGCGGTGGCCTCGACCGGCCTGACCTGGGGCCTGCCGGGGCAGATCGCCATGATCGAACTCTATGCCCTGGGAGCGCCGGTTATCGCCATCGTCGCCGCATCCTCGGCCGCCAATGCCCGGTTCCTGCCGATGGTCCTGTCGGTGATGCCGCTTCTGAACGAAGCCCTGCCCAAAAAGCGCTGGCGCTATGCCGCGGCGCAGTTCATGTCGTTGAACCCCTGGGCCGCGCTTATGCGCCGCGGCCCCAATATGATTCCGGCGGACAGACCGCCCTATTACGCTGGATTTGCCGGGATCTGCGTCAGCGCTGCCTTGCTGGGCACGGGCGCCGGTTTCGTTCTGGCCGGCGCGCTTTCGCGCGACGTGACGTTGACGCTGGTGTTCCTGAACCCGGTCTTCTTCACCCTGGTCTTCGCCGATGCGCGCGGCCGCGCGGCGATCCTGGCGGTGCTGGCGGGCATCGTCGCGGGGCCGTTGTTCCACCTGCTTTCGCCCGACTGGGGCCTGCTGCTGACCGGCGCGGTGGCCGGCACGGGCGTCTATCTTGCCGACCGCGCGTTAAGGGGGCGGCATGGTTGATGGGCTGGACTGGAAGCTGTGGGGCATCGTGCTGCTGTGCGGGATCACCACCTATGTGTGGCGCGCGCTGGCCGTGGTCATCGGCGGCCGGGTCAGCCCCGAAAGCGAGAGCTTCAAGCTGTTTTCCTGCATCGCCTATGCGATGCTGGCGGGGCTGATCTCGCGCATGGTAATCCTGCCGGAAGGCCTGCTGGCGGAAGCGCCCCTGTCCTACCGGCTGATCGGCATCGGCGCGGCGGTCGCCGTGTTCTTCGGGCTGAAGCGCAACCTGGCGGGCGGCGTTTTCGCAGGGGTTACCGTTTTCGCGCTGCTGATTGTCTTCGCGGACACGCCGGTTTGATTTGACGGGCCGACGGTCCGGTGTCACGATTCCGGTCTTCAATGGATATAGCTTGAAAGGAACCCCGCGCATGTTCCGCTCGATCCTTGCCGCCACCATTGTCCTGTATGCCTTCCTGCCCGGCGCGGTATCGGCCGCGCCGCAGATCATGGGGCTGGTGGCGACCGCCGAACCGGCGCCGATGCAGTGCGCCGGCGGGCAATGCTCAGTCCTGCTATCCGCCTTCTGCCTTCAGGAGAAACGGCTGCCGCCCGACCTTGACAGCGCCTACCTGCCGGCGGAGGCGGGCCAGGTGATATTGATCGCCACCGCCGCGGACGGGCAGACGACCCGGCTGGAGGCGGGCGGGCTGGTCGAGTTCCGCAGCCGTTACGGCTATACCGCGATCCAGGCCCACCTGCCGCTCGAACGTCTGGCGGGCGTATGGCCGGTCTCGCTGGCGCTGGAAGTGAAGCCGCGCGCCGCGCTGTTGCCGGTGACCGCGCCGGGCGACCCCGATCCGCTGACGGCGGAAGAAACTGCGACCGCCACCGGCCCCTGGCGGCTGGCCGCGGAAGTGGTGATGGAGGGCGATAGGGAAGGGGCGGCAAGCGCCCGGGCCACCATGCGCCTGATCAATGATCTGCCGCTGAAAGGCGACATTCGGTCCGGCGAACGCGAACCCCTGTGGCGACGCGTCGCCGGCGGCGCGCCGGTCCTGGCCCGGCAAACCTTCGACGCCTGCATCCGGTCCGTGGACCAGGCGGTCGGCTACCCCTTGCGCAGATGCCTGGAAGAACGCCACGAAAAACTGCAGGTCCAAAACACCCGTGAATTCTGGCGTTCGCTGGGTGGTTCGTAGGGCGTGGAACAAGGGCCCGGAACCCTGCCCTCGCCACGGCAGTCGCGGACTGAATCGCTTCACGAACTTGTCAGATGACCTGATCAATCCCTGGATTATCATGGCGGGATGAGACCTGGGCTTTACCGTCAATACCCGATATTTGCCATCGCGCTCGCCGCCGCGATTTCATTGTCGCCGGCCGCCTTTGGCCAAGCCCTGGACACTTGCCTTGCCGAAGTCTGGCCGCAGAGCCAGATCGCCTGCCTTACCGACTTCGCAATAGGGGCGGAGGACCCGGCGCTCTGCCTGCGCTCCGGAGAATCCGTCGTGCGTTGGCGATGCGTCGCCGGTTATGCGGAAAAGGCGGGCGACGCCTCGCCATGCGGGATATTGCCGGCCGGCGAACTGGACGTGCCCGGGGCGGCCGAAGAACTCTGCCGCGTCCATCTTGCGATTGCCTGGCGCAAGCCTTCGCTGTGCAAGAACCTTTCAACGCCCAATCTCGCCGACAGCTGCCTGCTGCAGCTGGTGCAGCTGGGCGAGGACAAGGCGCTGTGCGGGCGGATCGAGAACGAAAGCCTGGCCGACGTCTGTCGCGAACCGTGAACCGGTAAACGTTCCTAATCCAGCCAGCTCGCGTAATCCTTGTCGGACACCATGATGTGGTTGACCAGCCAGCTTTTCAGGTAGGCGCGGATGCTCTCGCGCAGCATTCCTGAAACCTCGGGCTCTCGGAAGGCGCGGCGGGAGACCGCCAGCCATTCCTCGAACGCCTTATGCTGCTGTTTGTGGGCGGTGAGATCGGGATAGCCGGCCTTATCAAGCATTCCTTCCTCGTCGCGGAAATGCTCGTCGACATAGATTTCCAGCCGTTCGAGGACTTCACCCATGCGCGACTCGTCCCCCAGCATATCGATGAGCTCAATCAGCCCCCGGTGCTGCTGGTCCAGATGTTCGTCCCCGACGCTGTATTCCGGCCGCCAGATGAAATCGCCCATGCATCGCCTTCCCTATACCCAGGCTCGCGCAATGCCATATCGTCGCACCAAACCGGGCGCGGCGCAAATCCGGGTTAACGGGTATCAGCCTTTGAGCCAGCCGATGAACGGACCGGCGAATGTCGCACCAATCAGGAGCAAGAAGAAAATGGCGATGATGCCCAGGAACATGGGCAGGTATTTTACGACCAGCGGCTTTTCGGACGAACCCGACGTTGAATCGCCGTCGCGGAAGCTGATCCCCAGCTTTTGCGCCTCAAGCGCGGTTTCATCCAGCGCCAGTTCGTCGGCGCTTGATTCCTCGCGGAAGCTGATGCCCAGTTCCTTGGCGGCCTTTGCCGTTTCCTGGTCCGTGCCGACATTCGCGGGATCGACGCCCCGGAAATCGATGCCGAGCATTTTTGCAGCCGCCGCCATCTCCTCCGGTGTATCGCCAATCGGTATTCCCACCGGACCGCCACCCGGTAGACCGGCCTCGCCGGCCTCGGCGGACGGTTCGAGAAGCGCCCGTTTGCGTGGATGGTGCGCCTCAGCCGGATCCTCTTCCTCACAAGCTGCGCCGGAGTCTCCGGCATTGCCCAAAGCGGCATATGCCGCTCCTTCCTCTTCCTCGCCCGGCGGCGGCAGTTCCTGTTCCTGTTCCCGGTCAATCCCGGACGGCCTGCCCTCTTCGTGATTGTCCACGTCCATGGGCTCGTCGAGCTGCCCGGGTGCTTCCTGCATCATTGCCGCCAACGGGTCGCCGGCGTCCTCTTCGCTCGCCGGCGCGAACTGCATCTCCACCTCTTGGCCGGACATTGCCGGTTCCGGCGCGGCGGCGGCGTCCAGCCCGTTCGGCGCGGCCGCCGGCTCCGGTTCGCTACGGCTATCGGCATCGTCGGTCGCGGGCGGCTGTTCCACACCGGCATCCGGTGGCGGTGCGCCGGTATTATCCGACGCCGCGTTGCCCTGAACGTCCGCCGCAACGGTCTCGGGGGGCTGTTCCCGAGCCGGCGGAAACAACGGTGGCAAGGGCTGGGGATCGCGCCGCGGGGCCGCAAACAAGGGTTCCGCTTGCGCTACCGGCTGCGGCATCTCGATCTGCGGTATCGGTTCGTAGACCAGCGGCGCCACGGCCGGCGCGGGCATCTGAATCTCAACCGCGTCCGGTGTATCCAGCGCAGGCCCGGCATGCTCCATGGCGGGCACGGACGCCGCCGGGACAGAAGATGCCGTTTCCGGCGGTTTCGCGACCGGTTTTTTTCCGAAGGCGCCGGCGAATACAGCGGCGCGCTCCGCCGGCGTGGGGGGCGGCGTCTTGAGGACCGGCGGCGGCGCGGGCGCGGCGGCCGGCTGTATGGCTTCCACCGGCGCGCCGGGCGCGTCAGGCATCGGCGCAGGCTGCACCGCCGGCCCGGTTTCGGGGACGAGCGGCGGCTCCAAGGAAGCCGGGGCCGGCATGATGGGCTCCGGCGACAGGACCTGGGCCGCCGGCGCTATGGTATCCGCCGGTTCGGAGAGGTCTCCCGTTGCAGGTGCAGTATGCCCCTCCAGGACAAAGCCCGGATCGGGTTCCGCGGGCGCGGCGTTGCCCGCCGGCGCCAAGACATCCATCGGTTCCGCAAGACCTTCCGGCACAGGCGCGGAGGCGTGCCTTTCCAGCACAAAGCCCGGATCGGGTTCCACGGATACGGCGTCGAGAGAATTCGCCTCGCCGGGCTGGTCCGCCCCGTCGAAGGCCGTCAGCGGTTCGGGCGGCGCCGTGTCCTCCGCAAAATCGCCGGGCCCTGCGGGCTCTATGGCGGTCGCCTCTGTTTCCGCGTCGGCTACGGGTCCCGGCCGGTAGCCCTCCTCACCATATACCGGCCCGTCCTCTTCAACCTGTTCGGCCCAGTCATCGAGTTCGAAGGCCGGGTCCGGCTCAGGTTCGGGCTCCAGCGTCTCGGAGGTATAATCGAGATCCGCGATATCGGGATCGGAGTCTTCACCGGCCCAGACCGGATGGCCGAAAACCATTTTCTTCGCCTCGTCCGGCGGGCAGCTCAGCGCGGCCTGCAGGATCGTGTAGGACGAAATGGAGGTCAGCCCGTTTTCATGCAGCCAAGCAACCAGCGCGTCGCTATCCGCACCGCCCTGCGCTTCTTGCCAGGCCTGTGCAATCCACCAGTCGATCTGCGTATTCGGATCCGCCATGGGTTCCTGTTTCCCCGGGGGTCTGCTGCGACGCCGGTCAATCCCTGATACGCCGGCGCCGTCCGCACGAGCGGCAACTGGGCCAAGTTTATCGCCGCATTGTTTCCGATCGGTTAATGAAATGTCCGCAATCGGTTAACAGAGAAGGCCATGGCCATCGCCCGCCGTGGTGATTTTCACGGGCCTGATACCAAAGCTCGCTGACAAAGACTCATATGACCGGTTTCCCTTGACTGCTGGTCAGGCGCGGTTCGCACCGTGGTGTTTACCTCAAGCGGAGCGCAACGCCGCCAGCGGTCAAGGGAAACAGGCCTCCGGTGGGGCGCCGCGGCCCGCCAGGTGCGTTGCGACCCTTGCCCGATGCGGGTGCATCGCGCCGCGGACCGCGCCTGCCCGGCAGACCGCGGCGCCCCATCATATGGGTCTTTATCAGCGA
>CAMYNJ010000035.1:16242-39391 GCA_947259795.1 uncultured Alphaproteobacteria bacterium
CGGTCAGTTTCCCTTGTTACCGTCGGGACGGCGGGCCGGTTTGCCTTTTTCCATGGCAGCCCGCTTGACGACCCGCACGCCCGGCAAGGACTTGGCGGGCAGGTTGGCCCGGATCATGCCGGCCTTCCGGCCGGGACCGGGGTTAGGCGGAAAGAGCTGGCCGCGCAGGCCCGCACCGGTCCATCCCAGCGCCTCGGCCAGCATGGAAAGCGATTCCATCTCATTATAGCCCTCGGCCATCATCCAGGCGAACAGGGTCTCGTCGCCCACCCCGGTGCTGCGCCGCCGCAGGCATTCGGCGATCATCCATTCGCGTATCTTGCGACGGTCGGGCCCAGCCATGAGGTTCTCCCATTCAAGTTCAGTGGCGCCAGCCGCCGCAAGGGCGACCCCGCACCGCCAAGGATACCACGTCACCGGCGCGGGTGCGAGCCTCCTGGCGAAAAGGGCTGAATCAGCCGGATTTCTCCCCGATGAGGAAATCGTGGAAGGGTTGGTCCATCTCGTGGATATGCGCCAGCGATTCCTCGATAAAGGCGGCGAGCTCGGCCGTGAGCGCGCTGCACCGGCCCGAACAGAGCGCCCCGTTTATCGCCATGAGGATCGTATACAGCCGTTCGTGGCAGCGCATATGTTCCTCCATCGCCGGGTAGGCGGCCTCTTCCATCAGGCGGTTCTGGAACCGGAAATGGCTGTCCTGGACAAGCTGGAATTCCAGCAGGTGGCCGCGCGCGGCCTCCACGTCGCAGCATTCGATCGCCGCAAGAATCCGCGCGCCCAACTCGCGCAGCTGGCCGCAATCGTCGCTCAGCGTCAAAATCTTTTTCGCGACCGGTATCGCGTCGTTCATGGATCCATCCCGTCGGGTTGCCCGGCCATGACTACGAACCACCATTAAACCGCAAAGCAGGGGCGGGAAGCAAGCCGCGCGACATCGGGGGGCGGGAATGGAGGTGCGGGGGAGGCTGAAATCCGGTCCGGCACCCCTGACTCGCCATTCAATCCCTTTCAAAGGCGTTTTCTGCGGGTTTCGGGGGGCGTATGCGGGGATGGAGGGGTTGTCCTGTGCGCAGGCGCACCCGCTACGCCCCCCACGCCGCAAACCCGACAGCACGCGTCGCACCGCCGTTAGCTTGTAATCCGTGCCGGTGGTGTGGATTAGCTTCGGATTTTCGGACAACGCACGGGCCTCCGCAGGGGGGCGCCGGGCGGGCGTTCATGCATCGGGAGGCATAAGCCATGAAGGATACGGCGCGCGTTGTGGTGATCGGGGGCGGGGTGGTCGGCGTTGCCACGCTGTATCACCTGGCGAAGAAGGGCTGGACGGATTCGATATTGCTGGAGCGCACCGAGCTTACGGCCGGGTCGACCTGGCATGCAGCGGGGCTGCTGCCGCTGTTCAACATGTCCTATTCCGTCGGGCAGATTCACAAATATTCGGTGCGGTTCTACCAGGAGCTGGAGAAGGAAACCGGCCAGCCGGTGGGCTTCGCCAAGGTCGGCAATCTGCGCCTGGCCGACAACCGGGACCGCATGGACGAATACCGCCACTATGCCGGCACCGCGCGCACCATCGGCGTCAATGTGGAGTTCATGACGCCCGACGAGATCAAGGAAATGGTGCCGTTCGCGAATGTTGAGGGGCTGGTCGGCGGCATCCTGCACACGGAAGATGGCTATATCCAGCCGGCGGATCTGACTATGGCGCTGGCCAAGGGCGCGCGTGACATGGGCGCGACCATCCACCAGCAGACCCCGGTCGTCGCCATCGAGCGCACATCGGGCGGCGAATGGCTGGTGAAGACTGAAAAGGGCGATATCCGCTGCGAGCATGTGGTCAGCGCCACTGGCAACTATGCACGCCAGACCGGCCGCATGGTGGGCCTCGACCTGCCCGTTATCCCGGTGGAGCACCAGTTCATCGTCACCGATCCGCACCCCCTGCTGCAGGAGCGCAAGGCCATGGGCGAGCGCGAGATGCCGGTGTTCCGCGAATCCGACGCCTCCTACTATATGCGCGAGGAACGCCAGGGCTTGATCCTCGGTCCCTACGAGAAGGGCGCGCCGGCCTGCTTCGTCGACGGCGTAACGCCGGGCTTCGAGAGAGATTTATTCCCCGGCGACCTGGATCGGCTGGAGCCGCATATCGAGGCCGCCATCAACCGCGTGCCGATCTTCGGCGAGGTCGGCGTGAAGGATGTGGTCAACGGCCCGATCGCCTACACCCCCGACGGCAGCCCGATCATCGGCCCGGCGCCGGGGCTGAAAAATTTCTGGCTGAACGAGGGCCACAGCTTCGGCATCACGGCGGCCGGCGGCGCCGGCTGGCAACTCGCCGAATGGATCGTCGAGGGGCGGCCGACCATCGACATGCTGGGCGTCGACCCGCGGCGCTTCGGCGAACATGCCTCGCGCGCCTATCTGCGCGCCAAGAACGAGGAGACCTATGCCAACGTCTTCACCGTCCATTACCATGACGAAGAGCGGCCGGGCTGTCGGCCGCTACGCACCACGCCGTGCTACGACCGGATGAAGGAAAAGGGCGCGGTGTTCGGCCATATCTATGGCTGGGAGCGGCCCAACTGGTTCGCGCCCGAGGGCGTGGAGCCGAAAGACGTCTGGTCGTTCCGGCGCACGAATTACTTCGAGCATGTCGGCAACGAATGCAAAAACGTGGCGGAAAATGTCGGCGTGCTGGATATGAGCGCCTTCGCCAAGTTCCGCGTCTCCGGCCCCGGCGCCGAGGCTTGGCTCGACAATCTGGTGGCCAACCGGCTGCCGAAGAAGATCGGCCGTGTGGGGCTATGCCATGCGCTGAACAAGGAGGGCGGCGTACGCACGGAATTCACCGTCACCCGCGACGGGCCCGACTCGTTCTATCTGGTTTCCGCCGGTGCGCTGGAACGCTTCGACTGGGACTACCTGGTCAAGCAGGCGCCCGAGGATGGGTCAGTGCGGTTGGACAAGATCACCACCCAGCATGGCGTGCTGGTGGTGGCCGGGCCGAAATCGCGCGAGTTGATGAGCCGCGTGTCGGACTGCGATTTCTCCAACGCGGCCTTCCCCTGGCTGACCAGCCAGTTCAGTGACGTGGGCGTAGCCCATTGCCGGCTGGTGCGGGTCAATTTCGTCGGCGAGTTGGGCTGGGAAATCCACCACCCGATCGAGATGCAGAACCATATCTTCGATGCGCTGTTCGCAGCGGGCGAGGATCTGGGCCTGAAACCCTTCGGCATCCGGGCGATGAATTCGATGCGGCTGGAGAAATCCTACCGGCTGGTCGGCACCGAACTGTCGATCGAATATGCGGCCTATGAATCGGGACTGGACCGCTTCGTGCACCCGAACAAGGGCGACTTCATCGGCCGCGACGCACTGGTGGCCTGGCGCGAGAAGGGTTTCGCCAACCAGTTCGTCACGCTGGAAGTCCACGGCGTCACCGACGCCGACCCGCTGGGCAACGAGCCGCTGTTCATCGGCGGCGAAATGGTCGGCCGCGCCACCGCCGGCGGCTATGGCTGGCGCTTGGGCAAGAGCCTTGCCATCGGCTTCCTGCACCCCGACCACGCCGGCGTCGGCACCGAGGTCGAGATCGACGTGCTGGGGACCATGCTGAAGGCCACGGTCATCGAGGAAAGCCCCTACGACCCGGAAAACGCGAAACTGCGGGGGTAGGCCCCCTCCCCAACCCCTCCCCCGCAAGCGGGAGAGGGGCAAATCCAGGAGGAGACCATGCCAAACGAAAATGGCGGCAGCGGCGGTTGCTTGTGCGGCGGCGTTCGCTATCGGGTGGACGGGCGGCTGGACGATGTCGGCGCCTGCCATTGCAGCCAGTGCCGCAGGACGACCGGGCATTATTTCGTCGCCACGGCCTGCGACCGGTCGGCGCTGACGTTCGAGTCCGATGAAACGCTCGCTTGGTATCAATCCTCGCCGGGGGCACGGCGGGGCTTCTGTTCGCACTGCGGCGCCAGCCTGTTCTGGGAGAGGATCGGCGGGGAGCGGATCGATATCCTGGCCGGCACGCTGGACCAGCCCACGGGGCTGAAAATGACCGATCACATCTATGTCGCAGACAAGGGCGACTATTACGAGATTACCGACGGGCTACCTCAGTTCGAACAATACTACCCTGATTGAAAATCTTTCTGAAAATCCGTCCCAGGCATTTCGTTTCGAGTTGTGAAACGACAGGGTAAATGGCCGAGAATTCGCCTGAACCGGTTTTTGCGAGCGGAGTAGCAGGACTCGCGTCAATCCAGCCCCGGAATGACCCAGCGCTGTTTGCCGTCGCCCTGACAGGCTACGGCCGGATATTCGCGCCGCGGCAGGCTGTCCTGTTGTGTGATACTGTATGTACGGCAGGGTTTTCCGCCAGGCCCGTTGAACCGGCTATTGACCTTGATGACGTAGCGTTCCGTCCCCGCCGGGTTGCGCCAGATCGTCTCCCGGCCCGCCGGCACGCGGTCCAGCGCGTCGTGGATCGCGCCCTCGCGGCCCTTGCGCAGCGTCGCGCCGCCGCCGCCGGGCAAAATCGCCACCAGATCCATCTGGCCGATTTCAAGTCCGGCGCCGTCGAAATCAAGGCGGCGTATGAAATGCCCGACCGCGGGCACGTAGTACCAGACACGCTTCTGCCAGGCCCCGGCGGGCGCCGGCGAACGCTCGCACAGAATTGCCTGCGCCTTGAACGAACCGGCCGGGACCTTGACCGCTTTTGCACCCTTGTTGCTGCAGGACCAGCTGGCGTCGCTGACTTGGCGCTGCGCCTTGCGGCCTTCGGCTTCATTCCACTCCTCGCTGGTTACGTCGAAATAGAGGTCTACCCCCTGGTTCGGCGGCCACGACGTTTCCGGCGGAAGGGTCGATTCTGCGATGCCCCGCCAGGTTCCCGACTGCCACTCCAGTTCCGGCAAGCCGAAATGCGGCCCGGTGATATAATGATCGCCGATGCTCGTCTCCCAACTGACCCGCCCGCCTTCGACCCGGTCCACACTGTGAATCTCAACACCGGAATAGACGAAGCGCGTGCCCACCGGGTAGAGGCCTGAAGGAATCGCCGCTTCGACAGCGACCACCTGCGGCGCGATTTCCGGCTGTCCCTGCATATGGCGGATCAGCGCCATGGTGGCGACGCCATTGACCTCCAGCCCGCTGTCGCGCTGATAACGGGCGATCGCCCGCGCAGTCTTGGGACCCATCCTGCCGTCGATCGGGCCGGGTTCATAGCCTCGCTTGGCCAGTATCGACTGAACCGCGGTCATTTGCTGCCGGTTAAGCGGCTTCTCGGGAATGGCAGGACCGGAGGGCGCCGTGGCCGGGGGCGCAGACACGGGCTGGACCGTCCTGGAGGCGCATCCCGCCAAGACAGGGAAAAGCAGCAATACCGCAACGCCGGCGGCGCCGAGACGCGCGACCCGCCGTGCGGGCATGCTGCCTTGCGTCCTGCCTGAATGAATCTGTTCTGTCATGCCCGTCGCGAATCCCGGCTGAAACTCTGTACCGCCTCCGTTTTCGCCCAAGTAACCGGCGGGATCAAGCCCGGCCGGCCCGTCCAAGGCGCTCACCCGGCGCTGTTCACACGGGATAATCCATTCGACCCGTCGTCGGCGTCGCCGGGAATTCGCCATTTTTTACCGACGCTCCAGGTACAGGCCAACGCCGGATATGTTCGTGAATTTTCGGCGCTACGCGCGGTCAGGTCGAAACGGCGGCAGCGTCCACCGCCGCGGCTGTTGCGGATCGGGCCCGGCCGAATTTCGAATTCCTCCTTTACGACGGTGCTGCTCCACTGGCCGTGTTCGCCGTCGGGCAAATTGGCAAGCGTATCCTGGATTGCGCGGTCCAGTCCGGCCCGGGCCGCCGGCGGCCAGTCTTCGGCGCCAGGGCGAATGCCCACCAGTTCCATTCTTCTTCTACCGCCGCCGGCCAGGATGTCGATCCTGGCAACGTAATGGCGCACGGCAGGCGCATACAGCCATTCGCGCCGTACCCATTCTCCCGCGGGCGCGGGGTTGCGCTCGCAGGCCAGGGCGACCACGTCGAACCGGCCGGCGGGAACCGATACGCGTTCGCTCCTGTCGATACTGCACATCCATTTCTGCAGATTTCCGCCGTTGTCGACATCGAAGACCAGCGGCGTTCCGGCCTTCAGCGGCCAGGATGCACGCGTATCGACGCGGGCGTAAGCCTCACCGGATCCGGACGGTCCGGCCCAACTGGCAGGCGGTATCAGAAAATTGCGGTCGGCGGTATAGCGCGTACCGTCATCGCCCCGCCAGAACAGCTTGTTGCCGGCAACCCTGGCCACGGTTTCGACCTGGCCGTTGCTCCAGATATAGGCGTCCCCGACGTTATAAAGCGGCAGAATGCCGGCATTTTCGACAAGGATCACCCCAGACCCAAGACTGGCTTCCAGCGCAGCACCCTTTCCGGTCCGCATGGTTCTTTCCGACTGCGCAGCGGCGGCCAGGCTGGCGATCAGCCTTTCCGTGACCAGGCCATCGACCTCCATCCCAGCGGCTTTCTGATATTCCCTGATAGCCGTTTCCGTGCGCGGCCCCATCATGCCGTCGACCGGACCCGGATCGTAGCCCAGTTTGGCAAGGTCGGACTGTATGGTCAGCACTTCGTCGCGTGGCGGACCGACGGGTATGGGTTCGGTTTCCCCCGACGGTACGAAGATCGCCAACTTGCCCTCGGCCCACTCGGGAATCCAGTCGGGCGGGTTGGCGCAACCGGACAGTAGCAGAAGACAGGCCACCACCGGCGCAAAACGGCGAAACAGCGCCGGCTGCAGCGCCGAACGTCTGGCCGCCGGTCCATTCCGGTCTGCGCAGGTCTGCCGGCTCCGTTTCATGCCGAACAGGGATTCTCGTTGAAGCATTTCAAAACACCTTCCACCGGCCCGTATCACTCGGCGGCAACGCTATTTTGATTCGCGCGGGCGGACGGGAAAACGGCGCGAACCGTCGTTCCCTCCTGCGGCCGGCTTTGAAGCTCCAGCCGCCCGCCATGCAATTCCACGAGGCTCTTGGTCAGCGGCAGGCCCAACCCCGTTCCCTCGTACCGACGCGCCAGCGAGGAATCGGCCTGGGTAAAGGGTTTCAGTATTCTTTCCTGGTCCGCTTCCTCGATGCCTATTCCGGTGTCGACAATGGTCATTACGAATTCGCCCTTCTCATTGACACCGGCTGATATGCTGACGTTCCCACCGGGGGGCGTAAATTTCACGGCATTTGACAACAAGTTGAGCACGACCTGCTTGAAGGCACGTTTATCCGCATAAAGGATCGGCAATTCCGGCGGCAGTTCCGGCTTCAACCTGATCCTCCCGGCCTCTGCCTTGGCCCCCACAAGATGCAGTGCCTCGTCGATCAGGGCGGGCACATCCAGTTCCTCCTCAACGAGTTCGAAGCTATTGGCTTCCACTTTGGAAAGATCGAGGATATCATTGATCAGGCTGAGCAGATGGAGGCCGCTGCTACGGATATCCGCAGCATATCCGGTGTAGCGCTGGTCGCCGATCGGTCCGAACATTTCATTCGTCAGCATCTCCGAAAAACCAATAACGGCGTTCAGGGGCGTGCGCAATTCGTGGCTGACCATGGCCAGAAACTCGGACTTGGCCCGGCTGGCGACTTCCGCCTCCTCCTTTGCCGTCCGCAACTCCGCCTCGACCCGATTACGCTCGACAATTTCCTCCTCCAGCCGCGCATTCGATTCGTTGGCACGCGACAGTTCGGCGGTCCGCTCAATCACGGCCGTCTCGATTTGCTTCTGCTTGTAACGCGATACGCCGATATAGCGGGTCAGCAATAACGTCAGGGTCAGACCGAATAGCGCAACGCCCCAGGGCACGGCGCCGAGGTCGAAATTCATCATGCCCGGAACCGGCCGGACAACGATGCTGTAGCGGCGGTCGCCGATCTTCTGTTCGGCCATGGTGGAAAAACCGGCGCCCATCTCCTCGTCGACGGGGGGCGGCATGTCGGACGTACGAAGGACCGACGGTTCGACATGGACGAGTTTGTCCGAGACGCTGTCAAAATTGCCATACAAATAGGTGTCAAGCCATGCCGGCGTCGTAAATTCGCGCAATGTGGTGCCGAACAGATGGTCTATCCGGATGAGGCCGATGACATATCCTTCGGGCTCGGTGTTCTCCCCGGCGCGCAGCACAACCCCCTCGCCATATATGGGCTGCACCAGCATAAGAGTCTTGTCGTCCCGATAACCCAGGCCTCTCGGATCCCGCCAGTCGACGACGTTCATCAGCCCGTCACGGTTTGTCTTCTTCAGGGCGGCGCGAAAATCCGGAACAGACGCCAGATCGAAACCAAGGAGATCTTCATTCCCCTGATAGGGCTCGACAAAATAAATCGGCAGGTGATGGGGCCGCCGCGCGGCCGGTATTATCTTGCCAGCACCGTTTATCTCGGAGAACGAGAAGCCTCGCAGACCATCGGCCTCGGCCCGCCGAACATGGATCTCGCGGTCTGAATCGGCAACGATGGGCACCCATCCCAGGGCCTGGAAGCCGGGATAGTAGGCAAGGCGGTTCCGGGCGAAGGCGAAAAAGTCCCAGCGGCCTGTAATGCCTGTGGATTCGTCAAACAGGCCAGTCGCCTTATTCATCAGTTCGATATGGCGGTCAGCCGCCTTATGCAGGGCCAGCACATAATGGCTTGCCTGGCGGTCGAATTCCTGTTCCGCCACACTTCGATAGAGATCGCGGGTGACCTGGAATGCAGCCAGAGTCAGCGCAAGTCCTGTCAAGAGGGCGACCGTCGCCGGCAGGTTGGCACCCAGCCATGAAAGCCAACGGCCGGGCTGTCCCGAACGCCAGTCGCGCATGGCCGCGCGGGGCTCGTGGCTGTATACTGACGATTGCAGCCGTTCGTCCCGTTCTGCAGTTGGGCTTTCCGTCGTAGCCCCGATGGTCTTCGCTTCGCCCATGGACGCTCCGGTCCTTAGCTCCGTATATGCCCTTTCCCCGCCTGCGCCGCGTAATCGCACAATGTGGGTCTACACAATTCGCGCGCCAGCTTAACCAACGGGTACTTTAGCCTCCCCTGCAAACACGCCCAACGAAGTAATGCTTTTGCTCAGATTATATCCCTATTGTACAGGTGTACTGTTAATCGTTCACTACCTAAAGTGTAAAATTTGTATGAGATTGCAGGCAAACATGCGACCGATCCGGACAGCCGTCGGACCATTGAATTTGCGCGAATCGGGAAGATCTCAACCTATCGACGTTCCAGCAACCGGGGCGATATTGCGTTGGCGTCCAGGCCCGGGGTCAGCCATCGCTCCTGGCCCGGTCTTTTGCACGCGATGGCGGGGAAGTGCCGCACCAAGTCCGGACCGGTCCGTTCCATATGATATCGCAGGCAGTCGACCGTTTCGGATACGGGCACGTCGCCCATCAATCGGATATTGAAGGTCGCACCAACGGCAGAACTTCGCCATTCCACGGAGTTTTTGGTATCTCCGGCATCCAGTGCGCTTTGTATTGCCCAGTCCAGTCCCCCGCGTGCAGCCGGCGGCCATCCCTTGCCTCCGGGGCGGACCGCGACGAGATCGACTGTCACATTCTGGCCGGTTCCGTAAATCAGATCGGTGCGGCGGACGTAATGCCCGATTTTCGGGACATAATACCATGTCCGCTTCTTCCAGGTGCCGGGTTCCGGTTTTGCGCGGATGCATTCGATGGCGATCGCATCGAACCGCCCAATCGTTGCCTTGATCGGCGAAACGCCCCTGGCCGCGCAGCGCCACTGTCCCGACCAGATTCGCGGCGCGTCGACGGAACTGCTGCCGGTCCTCGATTCGACTGTAAAAACAATCTCTTTCGAGGTCGCAGGTGGCCATTTCTGGCCTTTGGCCGGCTGCACCTGATTTTCGCCATCGGCCGTGCCGCTCTTCCATGAAATGGGAGGCAGGACGAAGTTGCGGTACGAGGTATAGACGCTACCTTCGGCAGTTTCCCACAGGGTCCGTTCCGGACCGACACGCAAGACCGTTTCGACGCGCCCGTCGGTATAGACATAGGCATCGCCGACTTCATAGGACGGGCCCGCTTCATCGAACCCCTTGCGGGCAGGGCTGGTCAAGCTACCACTGCCTATGCCTTGCGCCAGCAGGGCGCGCTGCCTGGCATACCTTTCTTGCAGACGCCCCATCACGGCGGGCGTCAGTTCGCCATCGACATCGATCTCCTCATCGACCTGGAAATGTTTGATGGCGATTGAGGTCTTCCTGCCCAAAACGCCATCGACAGGTCCTGGATCATAGCCCAGCGCGATGAGGCGCTGCTGCGTCTTTGCGACTTCATGCGCCGAGGGTCGGTAAAGGGCTACCTGTTCCCGTTCATCCTCGGGGCCAGCCGCCTCTTGGCCGTTCATTTGCCGCAGCAGGTCGCATCCCGGCAACGTCATCGATATCGCCATGGATACGGCCAGAACGCGAAGGGCTTTCGCCAGCCCTGCCTTCCGTCTGGAAGGAATGCCGGGTTTCGCTAGGCTCTCCGCTGCTGTTTCCGCCTCAAGAACCGCCATTAATGCGTCGTCGCGCCGACGACGCGCTCCCTGGGGAAAGTCACCGTTACCTTCGTGCCCTTGCCAAGCGTACTTTGCAGATCCATCCAACCGTCATGAAGTTCAACGAGGCTGCGGGTAAGCGGCAGGCCCAGCCCGGTACCTTCGAACTGGCGGGCCAGCGAACTGTCTACCTGGGTAAAGGGCTCGAACACGCTTTCAATGGACTCTTCCGGAATGCCGATGCCGGTATCCTCGACGGCGAGCACCAGTTGGCCGGCCCGGTCGACCTCCGCGCCGATCCGGACTTGGCCGTCCGGTTCGGTGAACTTGATCGCGTTCGACAGCAGGTTGAGAAGAATTTGCCTGATGGCCTGGCTGTCGCCCCGCAGCTCGGGAAGGTCGTCGGGTATGGCCGAGTCCACCTTCACCCCGCCGGTCTCCGCCAACTCGGAAACCAGACGCAGGATGTCCGAGACTCCATCGGCCAGATGAACCTCCTGCTCGTTCAGCACGAACTGCCCCGATTCGACCTTCGACAAATCGAGGATGTTGTTGATCAGTCCCAGCAGGTGAGTTCCGCTCTTTCGGATATCGTTGACATAGCCGGTGTATTTTCTGTTTCCGATAGAGCCGAACACTTCCTGCGACATCATTTCCGAGAACCCGATGATGGCGTTCAAGGGCGTGCGCAATTCATGGCTGACCATGGCCAGAAATTCGGATTTCGCGCGGTTCGCGACTTCCGCCTGGTCCTTCGCGCGGCGCATTTCCATTTCGGCGCGCTGGCGTTCGAGGATTTCGTTATGCAGCGAAATATTGGCGTCCGACAGCGCAACCGTGCGTTCCCCGACCATCTGTTCGATAACGCGCGCGCGGTTTTGGGTCGCGGCCAGATAATAGGTGGCGAACACTGTCAGAAGCAGTCCGAACGACCCGACCCAATACGGCAATACACCGGATTCAAAGCTGTATTTCGTCGCCACCGGCTTGATGACGACCGCCAGATTCATGTCGCCGACGGCAAAGGTCTGCCTGCTGTGAAAGCCTTTGACGATCTCGTCGGGCCCCAACGGAGAGGCTGCGCGGGAACGCATTGGCGACGGGCGGAAGAAAAGAAGATCGGCGCTCGCAGCTTCATGCAAGCGATAGACATAAATGTCCAGCCAAGCCGGTGTCGTCAGTTCGTCAACAACCGTTTCCAGGATATTGCCGAATTTCAGCGAACCGGCAACGAAACCCTTCAGGCGCTGTTTCCTTGGCGCACCGATATCGGCGCCCGCGCTGGCGTCGTAAACCGGCCGGACAATTTGAAACACTGTTGGCGACGGGGCGTTGGAGCCAAGTTGTAACTGCGGCAACACAACCGGATGCCCGCCCTCACCAGCGGAATCGAGTATGGGCCTGACCTCTTCAAGAGAATACAGGTCGAACCCCAAAAACTCCTGGTCTTCATCGAACGGGCCGGCGAAGTAAATCGGAAAATAAAAATCCCGCTGCCCGGCATCGACAAGTTCCCGCGCCCCGCCTCGCTCGCGAATCCGGAACCCGAACAAACCATCGTCCCGCGCGTTTGTTTCATATTCGGTGCGTCTCGCCGCAGGTACGAGCGGAATCCAGGCCAGCGCCTGCAGCCCCTTGTAGCGCTTCAGGCGGTCGGTGGAATAGTCGCCGAATTCGAATCGATCCATCGGGTCCGGACCCTCGAAATTGTGCGCCAAATCGAGAATATATTCTTCATAGCGCCGCATGGAATTCACCACCGTCTGCGTATAATGCGCTGCCTGTTTGTCGAACTCCCGCTGTTCGCCCAAACGGAAATAATGTTGGGTTGTCAAGAAGCTGACTGCCGACAGGGCGATGCCGAGAACGAGCACGACCGATGCTGCGAATTGTTCGCGGACAATGCCAACCCGGACACCCCCGGGCAATTTCACTGGGCCGGGGACGACATTTTCCTGCGCACCCGCTGTCGATTTTGCACGCAAATCTTCAGCAAGAACCGCGGCGGATTTTACAGTATATTGGCCGATTTTCTTCAGAATCTTCAGCACAGCGCAAGCAAATCCTTCTTATTAGCCTGATCATTTGTGCCCCGGTCCATCGGCAGATAGTTTATCTAAAATATATATCAATATTTATTTAAGTATAATTTTTGCAAGACCCCTAGCGTCGCACGTATTTCTTTAACTGTCCACTCCGAAATTTACGTCAAATCTGCCAGGAATTTCAAAAAACCCTATTGAAACAAGGGACACGGCGCCGTCGCAGCCCTACCGGGCGGCAAGAACGTTGTCCGGCAGAACCGACCCTTTTTCGAGGCCCGGCAACTTCCATCGTCCGCTGACGCCGTCCCGGCAGGCCAGCGCCGGGAAGATGCGCGGTTGCCCCGGCTTTTTACGGACAACCACGTAACGGCGGCAGACCACGCTGCCGGCGGCGTCAATTTGACCGGTCAGCGTAATGTCGAATTCGACGCCGTTGTCGGCGACTTTCCATTCGATCGATTCTCCAATCGCACCGCCATCTAGCAATTTCTGGATCGCCCAATCGAAGCCGCTGCGCGCCGACCGGGTCCATGCGCTGCGCCCGGGCCGGATGGCGACCAGATCGATGACCGCCGGGCTGGTGCCGGCAGACCGGGTTTCCTCCTTGCGCACGAAATGACGGATATCGGGAGCATAGTACCAAACCTGCCGGGACAAACCGTTCGAACGGTATCGCAATTTCTCGCAGACGATCTTGACGACATCGAACAGACCGGCAGGAACGGTCATTGTCGACCGCCCTTCGGTCCTGCAAGTCCATTCGCCTGACCAGGATTCGTGCAGGTGCCGCCCGGCGCCCGGATCCGTGGGCTGCGCTACAAACACTATCTCACCGGTGATCGCGGGCGGCCATTTGACTTTTGAAGAGGAAACGACGGTGGATTGCACCGAATCCGATCCGTCCTCCCATTCGACGGGCGGCAAGACGAAATTATTGACTGCAGTATAGCGGCTGCCGTCATTCGCCACCCAGTGAACCAGCCCATCCATGATACGGGCTGCGGTTTCGATGCGGCCGTTGGAGTAGATATAGTTGTCTCCGACCTCGTAGTGGGGCTCGTGGGCCATGCTGTACAAACCTGGTCTCACGGGCTCGCGGGGAAGTGTCGCAGCGGCAACGTTGTCAGGCATCGTTCCGGCACCGTCTGACCCGGCGGGCGACTCGTCGGATGCAGCTTTGTCTTCACCCATCCGGGCATCATATTCCCGTTGCAGAGCGGCAGCGAGTTCCGGCGAGGCCTTGCCGTCGACCGGCAGGTTCGCATCGGCCTGAAACTGCCGGATGGCCGTTTTCGTTCGCGGCCCCATGATGCCGTCCGCCGCACCGGGCTCGTAGCCCAGCCTGTTCAGTAATCCCTGGATATTGGCGACCTCGGCGGAGATTGCCGGACCGCCATGATCCTTCTTGCGGGGTCCGGCCGGAAGGGCCGGGTCGCTTGTCGCCGCGGCCGGTGATGGCGAGGCGACATCCTGCTGCGCCTTGCGCTCAAGGCCGGCCGCATCCAGCATCGTGTCGCATGCGGCCAGAATGGGGAGCGCGGCAAGCAGGCAGGCAGCGGATCGCAATACATGCCCGCGAGACATGCGTCCCGGCTTCCTGTCGTGCCCGAAAAATGAGTGGGCCATCGCTAAAATCATTCATTGTCAATATTATTGGGCCCACTATCCGCATAACAGGTTAAGAAACTGTGATTGGCGGACAGGCGCATTGCCCGGCATTTTTCTCGAATGCCCGGAACGCCGCGGAAAATGAAGTGGCGCCGCCCGCCACTACCATGCCGGGCCGGAGGCATCAATCGCCGAGGACTGCTTCGATATCGAACACGCTTTCCAGAACCTGGTCGGCGATCCGGGCAAGCTGTTCGCTGGGCGACGCGCCGGTAAGCACACCCACCGCCAGGCCGGCCCCGGCGTTGCGGGCCATATTGATGTCACGGTCGGTATCGCCGATCACCAGCACTTCCGCCGGCGCCAGGCCGGCGGCGGCGCAAAAACCCAGCACCATGCCCGGCTCCGGCTTCACGCCATGGCCGCTGTTGTAGCCGGCGAGGAAGGTCAGCCAGCGCGACAGCCCCAGCGTTTCCGCGGTCACCCTTGCGACCATCTCGCTGTCCATGGTTGCGATTCCCAGCGCATAGCCCTTGCCGACAAGGCGTTCGAACAACGCGTCCAGCCCTTCGGCAATGGGAACCGGATAGCGCGACGCATAGTCGTCCATTGCCTCGTGAACCAGTTGCGAAAAGCGCTCCCGCTCGATGATCCCGGCCTCGTCGGCCCAGGCGTCGCAAATCTGCGCCGTCGTCCCGCCGGCCAGCAGCGACAGGGGATCGAGGGTTCCGCTTTCGGGGTCGAAGCCGGTAGCGCGCAGCATCCGGCCCGCCACGGCGGAACCGCCGGCAAGATCCGCCGCGACCTCAACCGCCGCCCGGTAGGCCGGAATCCAGGTCTCGAAAAAATCGAGCAACGTGCCGTCCTTGTCGAACAGAATTCCCCTGATCGCCATCGATCACCCGCTTTGCCGCCAGAAAAACAGGGCGCATCCTGCGCGTAACCGGCCGCCCAAGTCCAGAGGCGACATTAATCTATTTTGGGAAACAATATTGTTCCCCTAGCCGGGATTATTACGCTACCTTTTTGCGCTATCTTTGACATCGGCGGATGTAAATCGAGGAGATGCCTCATGACGGGCAAATGGCGGAATGTAACGGCGGTGATCCAAGGACGGGAGACCAGCGACGGGGCCGGCGTACGGCTAAAACGGATCATCGGCCAGCCGGAACTGGACTATCTGGATCCGTTCCTGATGCTGGACGCCTTCGGATCGGACGAGGCGACGGATTACATCGCCGGCTTCCCGCCGCACCCTCATCGCGGCATCGAGACGGTGACTTACATGCTGGCGGGGCGCATGCGCCACGAGGACGACGCCGGCAATGCGGGCGTGCTGGGACCGGGCAGCGTGCAATGGATGACCGCCGGGCGCGGCATCATCCACTCCGAGATGCCGGAGCAGGATGAAGGTGAGATGCGCGGGTTCCAGCTATGGGTCAATCTGCCGCGCAGCGCAAAGATGTGCCCGCCGCACTACCAGAACATCGACCCGGAGGAGATTCCCGAGGTGACCCGCGAGGGCGGCGTCACCGTAAAACTGATCGCGGGCAGGCTGGATGGCGTCGAGGGCCCCGTAAGGGGGATCGAAGCGGACCCGCAATACATGGATGTCCGGATTCCGGCCGGCGCCGTCAGCGACCATGAAATCGCGCCGGACCATAATGCCTTCGTCTATCTATTCGGTGGTGAGGCGGCGATCGGCGCGGACGAGGACGCGCCGGGCACACTGGTCCGAGACGGCGAACTGGCGGTGCTGGGCGCGGGCAACGCCGTTCGCATTCGCGCCGGCGACGGCGGCGCGCGACTGATCCTGGTGGCCGGCCGGCCACTCAACGAACCGGTCTTCAAATACGGCCCCTTCGTGATGAACAGCAAGGAAGAGATCACCCAGGCGATCCGCGATTATCAGAACGGAACCTTTAGCGCGGCACCGGCCGATTGATGGCGCCATGGCGCCAATCTGTCTCATCCCGGCGACCTTGAGGCTGGCCGGGAATTGCTCTATGACCGGGGCAGTAGCCGGGGGACATTCATGACCGATCAAAAGCCGCTGCCTGCCGACGACCTCTTCCATGCCTGCGATCTGTCGCGGTTCAAGTTCAAGAATACCGCGGAACTGGAGCCGCTCGAAGAACTGATCGGCCAGGATCGGGCCGTCGAGGCTGTCGAATTCGGCATCGGCATACGCCGCGACGGATACAACCTGTTCGCCGCCGGCCCCGCCGGTACCGGCAAACACACGCTGATCGCCGAATTCCTGCAACGCCAGGTCGTGTCCGAACCGGTTCCGGACGACTGGTGCTACGTCTATAATTTTGAGGATCCGCGCCGGCCCAGGGCGTTGCGCATGCCGGCCGGACGCGGCCAGCCGCTGGCCGCGGACATGCATCGGCTGATCGAGGACCTGCGCGCCGCAGTCCAGAGCGCCTTCGAATCGGAAGACTACCGGAACCGGCGCGAAGCGCTGGCCCAGGAATTCAAGGAACGCCAGGAGCAGGCCTTCGAGGATATCCAGCAGAAGGCTCGGGACCGCAGCATCGCGCTCGTCCGTACGCCGGTGGGGCTGGCGCTGGCGCCGCTGCGCGACGGCCAGGTTCTCAGTCCCGAGGAGTTCGAGGCGCTGCCTACGGCCGAGCGCGATAAGGCACGCGCCGACCTGAAGGAGCTGGAGGAGCAGCTGCAGACAACCCTGCGCCAGGTGCCGCGCTGGGAACGCGAGCATCGCGAACGGGTACGCGAGATCAACCGCGAAATCACCAAGCTGGCGGTCGATCACCTGATCGAGGAAATCCGCAAAAAGCATGAAGACCTGCCGGCGGTGCAGGAGTGGCTGGGAGCCATCGAGCAGGATGTCGTGGACAATGCCGAGGCCCTGCTGGCATCCGAGCAGACGCAGGCAGGCGAAGGGGGCGCTCCCACCAGGGTCGGCCATATGGCGACGCGCGACGGCGCAATGCGGCAATATACGGTCAACGTCCTGGTGTCCCGTGACCCGAAAATCGGTGCGCCGGTGATCTACGAGGACCATCCGATCCACGGCAACTTGCTGGGCCGCATCGAGCATCGCTCGGAATTCGGCACTCTGGTCACCGACTTCACGCTGATCAAGGCGGGCGCGCTACACCGCGCCAACGGGGGCTATCTGGTGCTGGATGCGCTAAAATTGCTGACCCAGCCTTACGCCTGGGAGGGGTTGAAGCGCATTCTCCGCGCGGGCGAAGTGCAAATCGAATCGCTGGGCCAGAGTCTCAGCATCATAGACACGGTATCGCTGGACCCGGAGCCGATTCCGCTGGATATCAAGATCGTCCTGGTCGGCGAGCGGATGCTCTATTACCTGCTTTGCGAATACGACCCGGATTTCAGCGAGCTGTTCAAGGTCCAGGCCGATTTCGAGGAGGAAATGCGGCGCGAGGAGGCGAATATCGACCTCTATGCGAGGCTGGTCGGCACCATCGCCCGCAACGAGAAGATGCGCCCGTTCGACCCAGGCGCGGTGGGGCGGGTCGTCGAGCGCGCAGCGCGGATCGCCGGCGACCGGGAAAAGCTGACCACCCATATGCGCAGTATCGCCGACCTGCTGCACGAGTCCGACTACTGGGCCGGTAAGTCGGGAAACGATATTGTTACGGCGGACGATGTGACGAAGGCCATCGACGCCCATATCCGGCGTTCCGACCGGCTGCGCGAAAAGGTGCAGGAAACCATCGCCGAGGGCATCCTGCTGATCGACAGCGAGGGTGCAAAGCCGGGGCAGATCAACGGCCTGTCGGTGATGCAGCTGGGCGGGTTCGCCTTCGGGCGGCCCAGCCGGATCACCGCGCGGGTCAGCCTGGGGCGCGGCCATGTGGTGGATATCGAGCGCGAGGTGAAACTGGGCGGGCCGCTGCATTCCAAGGGCGTGCTGATCCTGTCCGGCTTCCTGGCCGACCGCTTCGGGCGCGACCGGCCGCTGGCGCTGGCCGCCAGCCTTGTGTTCGAACAGTCCTATGGCGGAGTCGACGGCGACAGCGCCTCCTCGGCCGAACTCTATGCCCTGATGTCGGCGCTGGCCGGCGTGCCGATCCACCAGGGTTTCGCGGTCACCGGATCGGTCAGCCAGCGCGGCGAGGTGCAGGCGATCGGCGGCGTGAACGAGAAGATCGAGGGCTTCTTCGACGTCTGCAAGGCGCGCGGCCTGACCGGTGAACAGGGCGCGCTGATCCCGGCCTCAAACACCCGCCACCTGATGCTGCGCGAAGACGTCGTCGAGGCTTGCCGTGACGGCAAGTTCGCGATCCACGCGGTCGAAAGTATCGACCGGGGCCTGGAAATCCTGACCGGCGTCCCCGCCGGCGCGCCCGACGCCGAGGGCAACTATCCGGAAGGCTCGATAAACCGCCGGGTCGCAGACCGCCTCGCCGATTTCGCCGAAACCGCCCGCAAATTCGGCGGCGCGGGCAAAGACAAGAACAACGATAACAGCAGCAGCGAAAACAGCGCAAACTGACGACGGACGCAGTCCGGGCGGCAGGATTTCTTAAAGCCAGCGTGACATTATTGCTTGTTATCGGTGTAAATACAGAATTATAGTAAAATACTATACATGGGCACGAACACGGAAAAGCGGTGCCGAGAGAGAATCAACGGCATATGAGGAGTTTCAGACATGAAGAAAAACCTTCTTACCAGTACAGCGCTCGTCGGTACGGCGGCATTGTTCGGCGGTGTGGCCGGCGCTGCGGAAGCGCCGACTTGGAAACTGACCGGCAACGCCAACTTCCAGTTCTACTGGGTCGACCAGGACGAGACGCTTGTCACCAAGCGGACGATTACCGGGGGCGGTTCCGTCACCGTGTTCAAAACAAAAACGCTGCCGCAGGATCATGACTGGTACTTCGGCGTCGATGAGGCGGAGCTTCAGCTCAATGTCTCCGGCACGGCGGACAACGGCCTGAATTACGGCTTCAAGATCGAGCTCAACGCCAACACCACCGACGACACGATGGCCGACGAGGTCCGGCTGCAGTTCTCGGGCGGCTGGGGCACTCTGCAGATGGGTGACGAGGACGGCGCCGAGGACATCATGAACTATGGCGGCGAGAACCTGATGGGCGCCACCGGCGGCTTCGATGGTGACCAGGACGATTATCTGTTCCGGGTGATTACTACAAAGCGTGACAGCGTCGCCCCCACGACATTTCTCTGGCTTGCCTGGGGCACCAGCAATACGAGAGGTGCCCCGATGTACCCGACGATCGCCGGCGACACTTCCGACCAAACGAAGATCTCGTATTTCTCGCCGCGTTTCTCGGGTTTCCAGGTCGGCGCCAGCCTGACCCCAACGCCCAATAACGGCGACGACTTCAAGGAAGACGGTGACTGGGAGAACCATATCGGCATCGGCGCCAATTACGACAATTCCTTCGGCGGCGTGCGGGTGCGGGCCAGCGCTGTCTATTCGGCCGCTTCGCAAACGGGCACCGGAACCGAGGATATCTCAGCTTGGTCGGTCGGCGGCATCGTCGGCTTCGGGCCGTTCTCGCTCGGCGCCAACTACACCGACAACGGAGAATCGGGCATGCCGACGGCTTCTGGATGGGAATCCTCATACTGGAACGTAGCCGCCAGCTTCGAGACCGGGCCGTTGTATATTTCGGCCGGCTATTTCGATAGCACCATGGACTATCGCGATCTTGATCTGGGTTACAGCCATATCGCGCTTACAGCGGATTACACTGTGGCGCCGGGATTGGGCGTCTATGCCGAAATCAATTTCATCGAGGACGATTGGGATTTGCTGAGCCATGAGACCACATCGCTGGTGGCCGGGGCGAACGTCAGCTTCTAGTCCTCGGACAAGGGCCAAGTTAGTGGGCGGCGGGGCAACCCGCCGCCTTTCTTATGTTCTCAGCCTTCGCACTTTTTCGCGCAGCACCGGCAGCAGTTCCGCCTCGAACCACGAGTTTTTCCTCAGCCAGGCAGTGTTGCGCCAGCTTGGGTGCGGCAGGGGCAGGTAGTCGGGCAGGTAATCGCGCCAGGCGGCGACCGTTGCTGTCAAGCTGTGGCAACGGCGGCGGCCGAGATAGTGCGCCTGGGCATACTGGCCGACCAGCAGAGTCAATCGGATATCGGGCATGTGGGATGTGAGGCGCCGATGCCACATCGGTGCGCATTCGGGCCTGGGCGGCAGGTCGCCGCCGCGTTCGTAGCGGCCGGGATAGCAAAAGCCGGCGGGCAGGATGGCAATTCGGGACTCATTGTAGAAGGTCTCGCGGTCAACCGCCAGCCAGTCGCGCAGCCGGTCGCCGGAGCGGTCGTTCCAGGGGATGCCGGTCTCATGCACCTTCGTGCCCGGCGCCTGGCCGACGATCAGCAGCCGCGCCGTGCGCGAGGCGCGGAAAACCGGGTGCGGGCCCAGCGGCAGATGCCCGGCACAGACCGTGCAGGCGCGCGCCGCCGCCATCGCCTGTTCCAGGGTTTCTTCCTTCATAGGCTCCCGGCCAGGTCCGTGAACCAACCGGGCACGACGGTTCCGGCCGGGCCGTAGACCGCCTCCTCGAACAGGCTCGCGCCCTCCGACGGCTCCAGGTTCAACTCAACCGTGCGTGCGCCGGCCATGCGAGCGGCCTGCACGAAGCCGGCCGCCGGATAGACATTGCCGGACGTGCCGATGGAGACGAACAGGTCGCAGGCCTCCAGCGCCTCGTAGATGCGGTCCATCTCGAACGGCATCTCGCCGAACCAGACCACATGCGGGCGCATGCCGCCGGCCTGGTCGCAGGCGGGACAGGCTGTGTCGGTGAACAGGTCCTCGCGCCATTCGATGAATTTGCCGCAATTCCCGCAGCGCGCCTTGGCCAGCTCACCATGCATATGGATCAGCTTGCGGCTGCCGGCGCGTTCGTGCAGGTCGTCGATATTCTGGGTGACCAGCAGGAAGTCGCCGGCAAACGCGGTCTCGAATTCCGCCAGCGCCAGATGGGCCGGATTGGGCGCGATCTTATTGTCCACTAGCCCGCGGCGGCGTTCGTTGTAGAAATCCTGGACGCGCCCCGGGTCGCGCGCGAAGGCCTCGGGCGTGGCGACATCCTCGATATTCACCGTCGCCCAGATGCCGTCGGCATCGCGAAAAGTATGCAGGCCGGATTCCCGGGAAATCCCGGCGCCGGTCAGCACGACGATGGAGCGGGTTTCGGCCATGACACCGCCCATGCTAAAGGATTGTTCGTCTGGCACAAGAGAGGGAACGAAATGCAACGAATCCTGTTTGTCTGCACCGGCAATATCTGCCGCTCGCCCACGGCCGAGGGCGTGTTCCGCCATCAAGTGGCCGAGGCGGGCTTTGCCGACAGGATCGCAACGGATTCGGTCGGGCTGGAAGGCTGGCATGTCGGCAACTCGCCCGATCCGCGCTCGGTCCAGGCGGCGGCGCGGCGCGGCGTCGACATATCGGACCTGCGCGCCCGGCGGCTGGAACTGGAAGATTTCGACCGGTTCGACCTGCTGCTGGCCATGGATGACGGGCACCACCATGACATGCTACGGCGCGCCACACGCGACCAGCGCGATAAGGTGCGCATGTTCATGGAGGCCGCGGCCGGCCATCCCGCGCCGCCCGTGCCCGACCCCTATTACGGCGAGCCGGGCGGGTTCGAGTCGGTGCTCGACATGATCGAAGAAGGTGCCCGCGCATGGCTGCGCCAACTGGAGGCGCGGCTTCTGTGACGCCCGTTGCGCGCAAGGCCGTCGCGGAAGCGGCGGGCGCGGCCGTCGCCCATGCCGGGCCGCTGACCGGCGGCTGTATCGGCGATGTCTGGCGGGTCGACCTGGCGGACGGACGGCGGCTGGTGGCCAAGACCGCCGGCGTGGACGGCATGCTGGATATCGAGGGCTACATGCTGGATTACCTGGCCCGTACGCGGACCGTACCCGTGCCCGGCGTCGTACATGCCGAACCCGGCCTGCTGGTCATGGAATATGTCGAGACCGCCGGCCGGCTGGACGCGGCAGCGCAGGAAAATGCAGCGGATATAGTGGCCGCACTGCATGGTGTGACGGCGGATGCGTACGGCCATGAACGGGATACGCTGATAGGCTCGCTGCGCCAGCCCAACACCTGGACCGAGTCCTGGGCCGATTTCTTCCGCGATCGGCGATTGCTCTATATGGGCCGCCTGGCCCTGGATAACGGCAGCCTGCCGCAAGACACATACGGCCGACTGGAGAAGTTCTGCGAGACGAAACTCGAAGCGTACATCGAACAACCCGACCGGCCCTCGCTGGTCCATGGCGACATGTGGGGCGGCAACATCCTGGTCCGCGACGGCCGCATCGCCGCCTTCATCGACCCGGCGATCTATCACGCCGACGCCGAAATCGAACTCGCCTTCGCGACCCTGTTCGGCACCTACGGGGACCCGTTTTTCCATCGCTACAACGAACACCGCCCGATCCGCGCCGGCTTCTTCGAGGCCCGCCGCGACATCTACAATCTCTACCCCCTGCTGACCCATACCTGGTATTTCGGCGGGCAGTATCCGGCGCAGGTTGACGCGGCGCTGCGGCGGTTTGTCTAGCTGGTAGCGCCCGCTACCCCGCCAGCGGATAGCTCGCCTCTTCGATATAGACGGCGCCCTCGGATTTCAGGAAGCTGGAGAACAGCACGAAGCGGTCGGCCTGGAAGGGGGCGCTGCGGAAGCCACCATGTTCGCCGGCCCAGGCCTCGACCCGATGTTTGCGCGCATCCCTTAGCCGCGCAATCGTGATATGCGGGGTGAATTTCCGGTCTTCGGGGTCGAGGCCGGTATCGACCAGCGCCTTTTCGATTTTCGCCTGCAAACGCATAAGAGGTTCCGACTTTGTAGTGCCGACCCACAATGTGTGCGGATGCTTGCCGCGGCTGAAACTGTCGATGCCTTCGAGCGCCACCTCGAAGGCCGGCCCGCTGATCGACGACAGCGCCAAGTC
>CAMYNJ010000036.1 GCA_947259795.1 uncultured Alphaproteobacteria bacterium
GCCTGGCCGATTGCCTGATGGCCCAGGCAGACGCCCAGCAGCGGCAGCTTGCCCGCCGCCTTTTCCACCAGTTCCAGGCAGATGCCGGCTCGGTCGGGATCGCAGGGACCCGGCGACAGGACGATGCCCTTGACGTTCATGCGCAAGGCTTCGTCGGCCGTTACGGCATCGTTGCGGCGCACCGTAACCTCGGCGCCCAGCTCGCCCAGGAAATGGACGAGGTTGTAGGTGAAGCTGTCGTAATTATCGATAAGCAGAAGCATTCAGGTCTCCGGGACGCTGGTTCGCGACGCGCGCGGCCAGCGCTTTATAACAGCCTTCGAGGGGGGACGGAAGAATGCCCGCCAGGACAAATAAAAAGTTTCCAGTTTTTGGAAAGTTTTCCATTGACCTTCCAGCTTCTGGAATCTTTATATCAGGGGTCCGTTAATCGAAAACAACATGCATCAAGAGGACAAAATCATGACGGACGGCGCTGAAAACAAGGTAACGCTCAAGGTGGAAGGCATGACCTGCGGGCACTGCGTGGGCCGCGTCCAGAAGGCACTGGACACAGCGCCGGGCGTGACCGAGGCGAAGGTCGACCTGGATTCCGGTACGGCGGAAATCCGCTTTGGCGCCGAGACCGATGCCGCCGGGCTGGCCGCGATCGTCACCGAGGCCGGGTATCCGGCGCATGCGGCCTGAACAGTTTTTAGACGAAAGGAACAGGCCATGACCGCAACGGATATGGCGCACAAAGCGGAAGACATGGCGACCGACCATGCCAGGCTGAAAGTCGGCGGCATGACCTGCAGCGCCTGTGTCGGCCATGTCGAGAAGGCCCTTAAGAAAGTGCCGGGCGTCACCGGCGCAACGGTCAACCTGGGCACCGAGCAGGCGGACGTGGATTTCGGCGCGGACGTCGAGCTGGCTGATCTGGCCCGCGCTATCGAGGATGCCGGCTATGACGTCGTCGCCGACGAGGTGACCCTGTCGGTGGCGGGGATGACTTGCGCATCCTGCGTCGGACATGTGGAGCGGGCCCTGAAGAAGGTGCCCGGCGTGCTGGAGGCCAGCGTCAATCTGGCGACCGAGTCGGCGAAGATTTCATCCGCCGGTGTCTCGCCCGCCGACCTTATCCTTGCCGTGGAGAATGCGGGCTACGGCGCTACGGTGGCGGAAGAGGGGGCGCCCGACGATGAGCGCGCGGCCGCCGCCGATCGAAAGGAAATGCTGGTCGTGGCGGCGTCCGCGCTGTTGTCGCTGCCGCTGGTCCTGCCGATGTTTGGCGAGGCGGTTGGCGTGGAATTCGCGCTGCCGGGATTGTGGCAGCTGGCAATCGGCGCCATTGTCCAGTTCGTTATCGGCTGGAATTTCTACATCGGCGCGTGGAAGGCCCTGAAATCCCTGACCGGGACCATGGATCTTCTGGTGGCGCTGGGTACCAGCGCGGCCTTCGGTTTGAGCGCCTACAACCTTTATTTCGCGACAGCGGGGGTCGAGGCGCATCTGTATTTCGAAGCAGCAGCGGTGATCATCACATTGGTCAAGCTGGGCAAATGGCTGGAGGCGCGGGCCCGACGCGGCACCTCTGCGGCGATCCGCCAGCTTATGAAGCTGCGGCCCGACCAGGCGCATGTCGAGCGCGACGGCGGTGTCGTAACCGTTCCCGCGACATCGGTGCTGACAGGCGAGATTGTGGTGGTGCGGCCGGGCGACCGGCTCCCGGTCGACGGCAAGATTCTGTCGGGCGACAGCGCCGTGGATGAATCGCTGCTGACCGGCGAGAGCATCCCGGTGGCCAAGGCGACCGGCGACCGGGTGACCGGTGGCAGCGTCAATGGCGACGGGCTGCTGCGCATCGAAACCACAACCGTCGGCAAGCAATCGACCCTTGAGCGCATCATCGCCCTGGTGGAAAGCGCCCAGGCCGCCAAACCGCCGGTGCAGCGGTTGGTGGACAGGGTAACGAATGTATTCGTGCCGGTCGTGGTGGCAATCGCCATCGTCACCGCGCTGGGCTGGTGGCTGGCTGGCGGGACCATAGAGCAGAGCATCATCGCCGCCGTGTCGGTGCTGGTGATTGCCTGCCCCTGCGCCCTGGGCCTGGCGACCCCGACCGCGATCATGGCGGGTACCGGGGCGGCGGCGCGCGCCGGCATCCTGATCAAGGATGTGGAGGCGCTGGAGCGCGCGGGCGCGGTGGACACCGTCATTTTCGACAAGACCGGCACGCTTACCCTGGGCCATCCGGAGGTCACCGATATCGTGCCGGCCCCGCATATGGCCGAAGAAGGGTTGTTGCGCCTGATTGCGGCGGCCCAGCAGGGCAGCGAACATCCGCTCGCCCGGGCGGTGCTGGCCATGGCGGCGGCGCGCAATCTCGAACTCGATGCGGTGGAAAGCTTCAGCCGGGTCGGCGGGCGCGGCCTCACCGCGCGCATCGGCGGCCAGGGCTTGTGGGTCGGCAATCGCAGCTTGATGGAAGAAGCCGGCGCGGATATGGCGGCGCTGGAGGAACGAGTCGCGGCGCTGGAAGCGGACGGCAAGACCGTGATGTGGGCCGCCGGCGAGGACAAACGGGTGCTCGGTGCCATCGCCGTGGCCGATCAGCTGCGGCCCGAGGCGGTGGCGGCGCTGAAAATCCTGCATGGCCGCGGTATCGCGGTGATGATGATGACCGGCGACAACCAGCGCACGGCCGAGGCCATCGCGCGGCGGCTGGGTCTGGACGATTTCCGGGCCGAGGTGCTGCCGGAAGACAAGGCCGCCGAGGTCGAACGCCTGCGGGCCGAGGGCAAGGTGGTGGCCATGGTCGGCGACGGCGTCAACGATGCGCCGGCGCTGGCGGCCGCCGATATCGGGCTCGCCATGGGATCGGGCACGGATATCGCCATGGAAACGGCGGGGGTCACCCTGATGCGCCCGGATCCGCGACTCGCCGCCGACGCCATCGATGTCAGCCGCGCGACCGGTCGCAAGATCTGGCAGAACCTGTTCTGGGCCTTCATCTATAACGTCATCGGCATCCCGTTGGCGGCGCTGGGATTTCTCAGCCCCATCGTGGCGGGTGCGGCCATGGCCTTCAGCAGCGTGAGCGTGGTCAGCAATGCGCTGATGCTACGCTCCTGGAAGGCAAAGGCGTCTGAACATATCAATAAAACAGAAATGTAGAGCGGATAACGGAGAATCAAGATGAATATCGGACAAGCGGCGAATCATTCCGGCGTCAGCGCCAAAACCATTCGCTATTACGAGAGCATTGGCCTGATCCCCGAAGCCAGCCGCACCGAGAGCGGCTATCGCAGATATGGCGACAAGGACGTGGAGACCCTGCGTTTCATCCACCATTCCCGCAATCTCGGTTTCAGCGTCAAGGATGTCGGTATGCTGCTGGATCTCTGGCGCAACCAGAAACGCGCAAGCGCGGACGTGAAGGCACTCGCCCTGTCGCATATCGCGGAAGTGGACCGCAAAATCGAGGAGCTGCGGAAAATGCGCGACACTCTCACGCATCTGACGCAACGCTGCCACGGCGACGACCGTCCCGACTGCCCGATCCTGGAAGAATTGGCGGGCGAGACCATAGATGCCTGATTATTGCCACGGGAATTTCCCGATTTTTCAATAATTTCGAAACGATTGGGTGGTTAGGCTTTCCTCTGTAGGCTTTAGACTGCCGGGTAACAGAGGAAGGCATGCGGCGAAACCAGGCTTCCAGAGCTATCGTGAACAGGCGGCGCGTCCGCCGGCGCCGGCGAGCGATCACGGCGCCGTGCCCAGTTGCGCGGCCGCTGCCGGCGCGTCTCAAGCGCAGCCTGCGGAACGGAGCGGGCCGGCTGCATGTGGCAATCGCCTCGTGGCGCGCGCTCTCCGCCGAAAAAGCCCACATATTCTTCGTACGCCTGCGTCAGGCAGCGATGGCCGCCGGCGAGCATATCCGGGCCGGTGGAGCAGGGGGCTTGGCTTTGGCCGGTATATTCGGTCAGCGCAGCCTGGCCGCAATTTCCGCTGTCCGGCGCGACCTGAAGACTATTCGGCGGTATCTGCTGGCCCGCGTCGCCCGATTCTGGGCGGCGGCGAACAGCGAGGTCGAACTGCCGCAAGTCAATCTAGCGCCTTTTTTCCGGGTCGCCGGCGCCCTGTTCGTTGTTGTCGCGGTCGCCGTCGCGGGGTTCACGGCCTGGCATGTAACCCGCGGCTGGCAGAAGGTGGACAAACCGGCATTCGTCGCGGCCCCGGATCATTATCCGCCTGGCGGCGGTCCGGACGCGGGGCTGTCGGCACTGCAGAGCGACGGCTTGACCCTCGATGCGGAAGCGGATTTCGTAACCCTGGCCAGCGGACCGGAAGAGGATACAGGTGCGCCCGGCCCCCGCATCATCGCCGGGACACCCGATATCGATGCCCAGGGCGGCTACGACATCGCCGTCCCTACCGGGCCGGAAGAAAAACTGGTCGCCACCCTGTCCCCCCCGCCGCGCGCCACCAAGCGCCCGGGGATACCGCAACCGCCGGCGGTGTCCGGCATTCCGGTCCAGCCTGAGCCGCCAGTGGGAACCGCTTCGGTGAAGCCCGCATGGCTCGCCAATGCGGTCGAGCCGCGGCGCCTCGGCAAGGGACCGATGATCGCCATCGTCATCGACGATGCCGGGGTGGCGCAGGAGCGCAGCAGGCGCGCCAGCGACCTGCCGGCGCCGCTTACCATCGCCTTCATACCCTATAGCGACAACCTGGAAAGTCAGACCCGCTATGCGCGGTCGCGCGGGCACGAACTGTTGCTGCATATCCCCATGGAGCCGGGCAGCGCCGATACCGACCCCGGCCACAACGCCCTGCTGACCTCATTGGGCGAGGACGAGATCATGCGCCGGTTCCGCTGGGCGCTGGACCGTTTCGACGGCTATGTCGGGGTCAACAACCATATGGGCAGCAAGTTCATGGCCCGCGGCGATCTCGTCCGGCCGGTGCTGGAGGAAATCAATGCGCGCGGTCTCCTGTTCCTGGATTCGCGGACCGACCACAGGACGGCGGGAACAAGGCTGGCCAGGGACATCGGAATGCCACACGCGACCCGTAACGTCTTCCTGGACAACGATCTGGAGGCGGCCAAAATCAGGGCGCAGCTGGTTGAACTGGAACGGGTGGCACGCCGGCGCGGCCATGCGATCGCCATCGGCCATCCCCATGACGTAACCACCGAAACCCTGGCCGAATGGATTCCCGAGGCCCGCGCCAGGGGCTTTCAGCTGGTGCCGGTCAGCACCATCGTGAAACTGGAATACGGTCCGAGACTAGCCTCTGCCGCCGCTGGCGGCGAAACGGACGGCCTCCTCGGCGGCGCGCAGTAGCGCGCGGGCCTTGTTACAGCTTTCCTGGAATTCGCCTTCCGGGCTGCTGTCATAGACGATGCCGCCGCCGGCCTGGACATACATCTTGCCGTCCTTGACCACCGCGGTCCGTAGCGCGATGCAGGTGTCCATGTCGCCATTGGCGCCGAAATAGCCGATGCAGCCGGCATAGACGCCGCGCCGATCGGGTTCCAGCTCGTCGATGATCTCCATGGCCCGCACCTTGGGCGCACCCGATACGGTGCCTGCCGGAAAGCCCGCGGCCAACGCCTGCAGCGCGTCGTAATCGGGCGAAATCTCACCCTCGACGTTGGAGACGATATGCATGACGTGGGAGTAATATTCCACACTCATCTGTTCGGTGACCTCGACCGTGCCGATCTTGGCGACGCGCCCTACATCGTTGCGGCCCAGATCGAGCAGCATGAGATGTTCGGCGAGCTCCTTGGGATCGGACAGCAGATCTTCCGCCAGTGCCTTGTCCTCGGCCGCGTCCTTGCCGCGCGGACGGGTTCCCGCGATCGGGCGAATGGTCACCATGCCGTCGCGCAGCCGTACCAGGATTTCCGGGCTGGAGCCGACGATGCTGAACCCGCCGAAATCCAGATAGAACAGGAAGGGTGAGGGATTCAGCCGGCGCAGCGAGCGGTACAGCGCAAAGGGCGGCAGGGTGAAGGGAACTTCGAAACGCTGCGACAGCACCGCCTGGAAGATATCGCCGGCCAGGATGTATTCCTTGGCCTTCTCGATCATGGCGTGGAACGCGCCCTTCGTCATGTTGGATTGTGGCGCCGGCAGCTCCGCCGACACTGATGAGGTCTCGTGGCGGTAGGGCAGGGAGCGGTCGAAATCCGCCACGATATCCGCCAGCCTTTCCCGGGCCTGGCGCCAGGCGGTGGCCGCGTCGACGCCCGGCTCGGGCCGTACCGGCGTTATCACGGTCACCAGATCCTCGATCGTGTCGAACACCGCGATGACGGTCGGGCGTATGAACAGCCCGTCGGGAACCTCGATGAACTTCGGGTTTTCATCCGGCAGCTTCTCCATCAGCCGGACCATGTCGTAGCTCATATAGCCGACCAGGCCGGCGGCCATGGGCGGCATGCCTTGCGGCAGTTCGATCGCCGATTCGTCGAGGATGGCGCGCAGGGAATCGATGGCGCCGCCGGCGCAGGGCTCGAAGGCGTCCGCGTCATACCGCGCCTTGCGGTTTACCTCCGCGTGATCGCCGTGGCAGCGCCAGATCAGGTCGGGCTTCAGGCCGATGAAGGAATAGCGCCCGCGGATCGACCCGCCCTCGACCGATTCCAGGAGAAAACTGTTGGGCCGCCCGTCCGCCAGCTTCAGCATGGCCGAGACCGGCGTCTCCAGGTCCGCAATCAGCGAGGTATGGACGACCTGCGGTTTGCCCGCATCGTGAAGGCGGGCAAAATCCTCGAACGCCGGTGTTACCTGCATTGCGCTTATTGCGGCAACGGCGTGCGCGCCACCGCGGCCTGGTCGACCTCGACCTGGAATTCCTGCCGCAGGGCGGCATCGAACTGCCGGAGAATATCCCCCGTTATCTGGTTGCCGATCATGGACGCCAGGTCTCCGGTGTCCGACGGCCCCGCGGGCTGAATGGATTTCAGCTCGGCGACAACGAAGCCGTCCCCGGTCTCCGCCATGGAGGCCTGGCCGGGCTGCAACCGGAACATGTCGCCGACCAGAACCGGCGTCAGCAGTTTTGACTCAACGCCCTCGCCGCGGCGCGTGAAGGGCTTGCTGTCGATGATCTCGAGGCCTTCCGCGACGGCGATACCGGCAAGCGGCTCGCCGTTTTCGATTCGCTCGACGATGGCCAGCGCGCGGGCCTGCGTGGCCTCGCGGCGCTGCTCGGCCTGCCAGTTGGCGACGATCTCGTCCCTGACTTCATCCAGCGGGCGCAGGGCGGACGGCACGATCTCTTCGACCCTGAGGATATAATAGCTGCCATCCGGCGTCTGGCCGAGCGTGCTCTCTTCACCGGTCGCGGTTACGAAGAGCGTGTTGAGGAATTCGCCGCCCGGCAGACCCTCGACCGGCTTGCCGCCTGGGCCCATTCCCTCGATATCGAGCAGACCGGATTTTCGCGCCTTCACGCCCAGCGCCGCAGCGGCCTCCTCCAGCGTGGCGCCGCCGGCGAGTTCGTCCTCGAGCGTCGTCGACATGCCGTAAAGCAGTTCGCCGGCCCGTTCGGTCTTCAGATCGGCTTCGATCTGCTCGCGCACCTCCTCGAAGGGCCTTACGCTCGCCGGCCGGATGGCGCTGACCCTGAAAATATGCCAGCCGAAATCGGTGGAAACGGGATGGGAAATTCCGCCTTGCGGCAAGGCCTGGATGGTCGCCGCAAGTTCGGGAATGGGGAACTCGCCGGCCGCGAATTCACCATATGTCAGGGCCTCGCCCTCAACATTGGCGAAATCCTTCGCCACCGCCTCGAAGGTGCGTCCCTCGCCGATCAAGCCGACCGCCTTGCGGGCCGATTCCTCGTCGCTGAAGGGAATTTGCTGGATGGTTCGTTGCTCCGGTATCGTGTAACTGGCCAGGTTCTCCTCGTAACGCTTGCGCAGATCGTCGTCGGTAACCGCCACATCCTTCATCGCATCCTGGGCGGTGAGCATGACATAGCTGGCGGACCGGCGTTCCGGCGCGGTGTAGCGTTCCGCCTGGTCCTGGCGGATCTGTGAAATGGCGCCGTCATCCGGCGCACCCACATCCAGCGCGGCGTCGACGGCGATCACGGTTATCGCCGCCACGCGTTTTTCGTTGCGGTAAAGATGCAGCTTCTTTTCCAGCACCGACGGCGCGCCGGCGGTGAAGGCCAGGCTGTTGATGATTTCGCGCCTCAGCATGTCGCGGCGCAGGTCGGCCACATACTGGGCTTCGGCTATGCCGTTGTTGCGCAGCACGAAGTCGAAGCGCGAGCGGCTGAAGGTCCCGCTTTCGTCTTGAAACAGCTCTTCTTCGCGGATGGCCTGGGCGATGCGCTTGTCGCTGACCCCCATGCCCAGCCAGCCGGAAGCGGCATCGTAGGTGCGGCCCTGGATCAGCCGATCAAGCGCCAGGTCCATTAGGCCGAGATTGCGCGCCTGCTCCGCGGTCAGATCCGAGCCCTGGGCCTGGAAACGGCGAACGTCGCGCCCGAAGGCGGCGGCAAGTTCGCTGGTCGTAATAGTCGCGTCGCCGACGGTGGCCACCATTTCGCCGCGGCCGGCGTCGGTCAGGTAACCCTGGACACCCCAGGCACCGAAGCTGATGATCAGCAAAATCATGAAGGCCTTGGCCACGAGGCCGGCGCTGGAGGAACGTAACGTCTGAAGCATGGAGCAATTCCGGAAACAACCCTGAAGATCTCGGCGCGGTCGCGCGCGGGGCCGCATCATAATGGTCTCGCCCCGCCATTCGCAACAGGCAATGCGCGGCCGCGCCATTCTGCCGTATGGCGTGCATGTCCTGCCCGTGGTAAGCCATAACCGAACTGGGTACGAGACATGGAGGGAACAAGCACAATGACGACGAGCCGGACCCCGCTGATCGCCGGAAACTGGAAAATGAACGGCGCGACCGCCGAAGCGGTCGCGCTGGCGCGCGCGGTGGCCGCTGGTACAGCCGCAGGGTGCGAGTTGCTGGTTTGCCCGCCGACGGTGTTGATCCCGCCCGTGGCCGCCGCGCTGAAGGGCGGCGCCGTCGCCGTTGGCGGTCAGGACTGCCATTTCGCCGAAAGCGGCGCCCATACCGGCGACATCGCGGCCGTCATGCTGGCCGACGCCGGCTGCAGCCATGTCATTCTGGGCCATTCGGAGCGGCGCGCCGACCATGGCGAAAGCGACGCACTGGTTTGCGCCAAGACCGAGGCGGCGCATGCCGCCGGGCTGATCGCGATCGTCTGTGTCGGCGAGACGCTGGCGGAACGCGACGGCGGCGAGACACTGGCGCGCATCAGCAGCCAGATCGAGGGCTCGCTACCGGCGGCGGTTACGGCGGAAAATACGGTGATCGCCTACGAGCCGGTCTGGGCCATCGGCACCGGCCGCACGCCGACGGCGGCCGATGTGGAGGAAGTGCACACCCATATCCGCGGCGATATCGAGCGCCGGTTCGGGGCCGGCGTGGCGGGCGGCATTCGCATCCTCTATGGCGGCTCCATGAAGCCCTCGAACGCGGGCGAACTGCTGGCGATCGACGGTGTCGACGGCGGCCTGATCGGCGGTGCCAGCCTGAAGGCGGAAGATTTTCTGGCGATTGCCGCCAGTTGCCCCTAGCTATTGCGTCCATTAATCGCTAAATAAGCCGCGACCGCGCGGGCATATGGCCGCGCCACTGATTTTCTTGACCGGGTTTATCCGATGGAAAGCGTTCTTCTTGTTATCCACCTTCTCGTGGTTCTTGCCCTGATCATCGTAGTGCTGCTCCAGCGCAGCGAGGGCGGCGGGCTCGGCATGGGCGGTGGTCAGGGTGGCGGGCTGGTAAGCGTACGCGGCACCGCCAATCTGCTGACCCGGACCACGGCGATCCTCGCGACCATGTTCTTCGTGACCAGTATCGCCTTGGCGATTCTGTCGACCAACGGAAACGAGACCGGCTCGATCCTGGATGTGACGCCGTCCGCGCCGTCGGCCCCGGTGGAACAGGAACAGCCGGCGCAGCCCGGTGTACCGCTTTCCGACTAAGCGCGGCGATCACAGTGCAGGCAGAATCAAAGGGCGGGGCATTTTCGAATTTCCGCCCCGGCCAGCCTCGGTTTAGGCTTGGGTTTTTCGATCTCCTTGGATATGGTGTAGGTCCATGACGCGGTTTATCTTCATCACCGGCGGCGTGGTCTCCTCACTCGGTAAAGGCATTGCCTCCGCGGCGCTTGGGGCGCTGTTGCAGGCGCGCGGCTACAAGGTGCGCCTGCGCAAGCTGGACCCCTACATCAATGTCGATCCGGGCACCATGAGCCCCTATCAGCACGGCGAGGTCTATGTCACCGACGACGGCGCCGAGACCGACCTGGACCTGGGTCATTACGAGCGTTTCACCGGCGTCGCGGCGCGCCAGAGCGATAATGTCACGACGGGCCGGATCTATTCCAACGTGATCGCGCGCGAGCGCAAGGGCGAATATCTCGGCGCGACTGTGCAGGTGATCCCGCATATCACCGACGCCATCAAGGAGTTCGTCACCTCGGACCTGACCGACGAGGATTTCGTGCTCTGCGAGATCGGCGGCACGGTGGGCGATATCGAGGGGCTGCCGTTCCTCGAAGCGATCCGCCAGCTCGGCAACGAGCTTGGGCGCGAGCGCGTGCTGTTCGTGCATCTGACGCTGATGCCCTATATCCCGGCGGCCGGCGAGATCAAGACCAAGCCGACCCAGCATTCGGTGAAGGAATTGCTCAGCGTCGGTATCCAGGCGGATATCCTCGTCTGCCGCTCCGACCGGCCGATCCCGGAGGATTCCCGGCGCAAGCTGGCGCTGTTCTGCAATGTCAAGCCGGAGCGGGTGATCGAGGCGCTGGATGTGGACACCATCTACGACGTGCCCAACCGCTATCACGAGGCCGGCTTCGATACCGAGGTGCTGAAGCATTTCGGCATGGCCGAGGGGCGTGAATCGGACGTGGATCTGACGGCCTGGCGCAATACGGTGCACCGCATCAGGGAACCGGAAGGCGAGGTTTCGATCGCCGTGGTCGGCAAATACACCAATCTGCTGGACGCCTACAAATCGCTGAGCGAGGCGCTGGGCCATGGCGGCATCGCCAACAATGTGCGGGTCAAGCTGGACTGGATCGAGTCGGAGATTTTCGAAAGCGACTCCGCGCCCCTGGCGCGGCTGGAAAGCGTGAACGGCATCCTGGTGCCCGGCGGTTTCGGCGAACGCGGCGCCGAGGGCAAGGTGGCGGCGGTGACGTTCGCCCGCGAGCGCATGATCCCCTTCTTCGGCATCTGTTTCGGCATGCAGATGGCGGTGATCGAGGCGGCGCGCAATCTTGCCGGCGTGCCGGGCGCGGGCTCTACCGAGTTCGGCAAATGCGCCGAATCGGTTGTCGGCCTGCTGACCGAATGGAAGCGCGGCAATGTTGTCGAGCAGCGCAGCGGCGAGGACGATCTGGGTGGCACCATGCGCCTAGGCGCCTATCCCTGCCGGCTGGCCGAAGGATCGAAGGTTGCCGAAATCTACGGCGGCGGGCTGGATATCAGCGAACGCCACCGGCATCGCTATGAGGTCAATATCGACTACCGGGAACGGCTGGAGGCGGCGGGGCTGATCTTCTCTGGCATGTCGCCCGATGGCGTGCTGCCGGAAATCGTGGAACTGCGCGACCATCCCTGGTTCGTCGGGGTGCAGTTCCATCCCGAACTGAAATCGAAGCCCTTCCAGCCGCACCCGCTGTTCGCCTCCTTCATCAAGGCGGCGGTCGAGCAAGTGCGGCTGGTCTGACGAAAGCCAGAAAATGACAGCTACTCATCATGTGAAGGTCGGCGACCTCACCATCGGCAACGACCGGCCGTTTGTCCTGTTCGCGGGACCTTGCGCCATGGAAAGCCGGTCGCACGCCCTGGAAATGAGCCAGGCATTGAAGGAGGTCACGGACAAGCTCGGTATCGGGCTGGTCTACAAGAGCTCCTTCGACAAGGCGAACCGCACGTCGGGTTCCAGCCCGCGCGGCATCGGCCTCGAGACCGCGCTGCCAATCTTCGCCGAGATCAAGGAGACGCGGGGTCTGGCCGTCCTCACCGACGTGCATACGGCGGAACATTGCGCTGCCGTCGCCGGCGTGATCGACGTTTTGCAGATCCCGGCCTTCCTGTGCCGCCAGACCGACCTGCTGGTCGCCGCCGCGGCCACGGGCCGCGCGATCAATGTGAAGAAGGGGCAGTTCCTGGCGCCCTGGGACATGGCCAATGTCGCCAAGAAGATCACCGAGGCCGGCAACGATAACGTCATGCTCTGCGAGCGCGGGGCGAGCTTCGGTTACAACACGCTGGTCTCGGACATGCGATCGCTGCCCATCATGGCGCAGACCGGCCACCCGATCGTCTTCGACGCCACCCATTCGGTGCAGCAGCCGGGCGGGCAGGGGGCGACCTCGGGCGGCCAGCGCGAGTTCGTGCCGATCCTGGCGCGCGCGGCGATTTCCATCGGTGTTGCTGCGGTCTTTATGGAGGTCCACCAGGACCCGGACAATGCGCCCTCGGACGGCCCCAACATGGTCTATCTCGACAAGCTGCCCGGCATCCTCGAACAGTTGCTGGAATTCGACCGACTGGCCAAGGCCAACCCGGTCAGTATCTGATCGAACAAACCCCACCTGAGAGGATTCCCATGACGGCGATCGTCGATATTCACGCACGCGAAATCCTGGACAGCCGGGGCAATCCGACGGTCGAGGTCGATGTAGTCCTGGACTCCGGCGCGTCGGGGCGCGCGGCCGTACCCTCGGGCGCGTCCACGGGCACCCATGAGGCGGTGGAACTGCGCGACGGCGGGGCGCGTTACGGCGGCAAGGGCGTGCGCAAGGCGGTCGACGCCGTCAATGGCGAGATTTTCGATACGCTGTCGGGCCTCGATGCCGACGACCAGTTGGCCATCGACCGCATGATGATCGAGCTGGACGGCACCGCCAACAAGGGGCGGCTGGGCGCCAATGCCATCCTGGGGGTCAGCCTGGCGGCCGCCAAGGCGGCGGCCGAGGATGCGGGCCTGCCGCTGTTCCGCTATGTCGGCGGCGCCTATGCCCGCAGCCTGCCGGTGCCGATGATGAACATCATCAATGGCGGCGCCCATGCCGATAACCCGATCGACATCCAGGAATTCATGGTCATGCCGGTCGGCGCGGACAGCATGGCCGACGCCATCCGCGTCGGCGCCGAAATCTTCCACGCGCTGAAAAAGGCGTTGAGCGACGCCGGGCACAACACCAATGTCGGCGACGAGGGCGGCTTCGCCCCCAATCTGGCCTCGGCGGAAGCGGCCCTCGACTTCATCATGAAGGCGGTCAAGGGCGCCGGCTATCACCCGGGCGAGGACGTCATGCTGGCGCTCGATTGCGCGGCCACGGAGTATTATGCCGACGGCAAATACAATATGGCGGGGGAGGGCAAGGTCCTGGAGTCCGCCGCCATGGTGAAATATCTTGGCGACCTCGCCGCGCGCTACCCGATCTTCTCCATCGAGGACGGCATGGCCGAGGACGACTGGGACGGCTGGGCGGCACTGACCGGGGAAATCGGGGACAAGGTTCAGCTCGTCGGCGACGATTTGTTCGTCACCAACCCGGCAAGGCTGCGCGACGGAATCGCGCGCGGCGCGGCCAATGCGATCCTGGTCAAGGTCAACCAGATCGGCACGCTCAGCGAAACGCTGGAGGCGGTAGAAGCGGCGCATCGCGCGGGTTTCAAGTCGGTAATCTCGCACCGCTCCGGCGAGACCGAGGACGCTACCATCGCCGACCTCGCCGTGGCCACCAATTGCGGGCAGATCAAGACCGGATCGCTGTCGCGTTCGGACCGGCTGGCGAAATACAACCAGCTCATCCGCATCGAGGAGCAATTGGGCGCCGACGGCGTCTATGCCGGGAAATCCATATTGAAGGCTTGACTTTTCCCCTAATGCGAGTCTCTCGGCTGCATTGATGCAGCCTATGGAATCATATTGGAATCAAAGGCTATTTTTTAGTTGCGCGCGACTCGGGGCTGTGATTCGATCAGCCCCATGCTCGTACTCAAGGAACTTCGCCGCCAGGGCCGGCAGATTATCGCCTCGATCTTCGGGGTTGCCGTAATCGGCTATTTCGCCTACCACGCTGTTGAAGGCGAGCGGGGCCTGCGCGCTTATTTCGCACTCAAGCTGCAGACGGAACTGGCGCGCGAGGAACGCGACGGGCTGCGCCATGAGCGCATGGTGATCGAACGGCGCGTGAATCTCCTGAAACCCGAGAGCCTCGATCTCGACATGCTGGACGAACGGGCCCGCGTGGTGCTGAACAAGGTCCACGAGGACGATTTCGTCATTCTTCTGACCCGGTAGCCGCCGGCCGAATGGGTGCGCCGATATTTTGTATTGGCCTGATCCCGCATGTTGTTTATTGCCAAATTTACGTCTAAAGTTTTATAGATGAACCAAAATACGGTTAATTCGCTCTTTCCTAATAAAAAACAATAGCTTACTTAGCACTTGTAAAAGTCGCCGAGGCCACTTAGGGTGCGCGCCTCAAGCGGGCGTTTAGCCCGTGCTGAACATTTTCCCGGACCCACTGCTGGAGAATGACATGGCCAAGGCCGCCGCCAAGCGCAAATCGCGCGCCAAACCCAAAAAGCCGACCGCGTCGCCCGAGGAATTCCTTCACTATTATCGCGAAATGCTGCTGATCCGCCGTTTCGAGGAAAAGGCGGGGCAGCTCTACGGCATGGGGCTGATCGGCGGCTTCTGTCATCTCTATATCGGCCAGGAAGCGGTCGTGGTGGGTGCCCAGTCCGCCGCCCGATCCGAGGATGCGCTGATTACCAGCTATCGCGACCACGGCCATATGCTGGCCTCCGGCATGGACCCGCGCGGCGTGATGGCGGAACTGACGGGCCGCGCCGGCGGCTATTCGAAGGGCAAGGGTGGCTCCATGCACATGTTCAGCCGCGAGAAGAATTTCTATGGCGGCCACGGCATCGTCGCGGCCCAGGTGCCGATCGGCACCGGCCTGGCCTTCAGCTTCAAGTACAAGGGTCTCGACAATGTCTGCCTGACCTATTTCGGCGACGGCGCGGTGAATCAGGGACAGGTCTACGAATCCTTCAACATGGCGGCGCTGTGGAAGCTGCCGGTAGTCTATGTCATCGAGAACAACAAATACGGCATGGGCACGGCGGTCGAGCGCGCCTCGGCCAGCACCGAGCTTTGCCATCGCGGCAAGTCTTACGGCATCCCGGGCGAGTCGGCGGACGGCATGGACGTGCTGGAAATGCGGGTCGCGGCCGAAAAGGCGATCGCCCATTGCCGCGGCGGCAAGGGCCCCTTCATCCTGGAAGCGCAGACCTACCGCTATCGTGGCCATTCCATGTCGGACCCGGCCAAATACCGCAGCAAGGAAGAGGTTCAGAAGATGCGCAGCGAGCGCGACCCGATCGACCATCTGCGCGAGCGCATCCTGGCCGAGGGCCATGCGGACGAGGACGCGCTGAAGAAGATCGACCGTGAGGTCAAGGACATCGTTGCCGACGCCGCCCAGTTCGCACAGGACAGCCCCGAGCCCGATCCGTCCGAATTGTGGACCGACGTGCTGGTTGAAGCCTGAGGGGAGGGGAACATGCCGATCGAGATTCTGATGCCGGCGCTGTCGCCGACCATGACCGAGGGCAACCTGGCGAAATGGCTCAAGGGCGAGGGCGACCCGGTCGCCGCCGGCGATGTGATCGCCGAGATCGAAACCGACAAGGCGACCATGGAAGTCGAGGCCGTCGATGAAGGTGTGCTTGGCAAGATCCTGGTTCCGGGCGGGACAGAGGGCGTGCAGGTGAACCAGCCGATCGCGCTGCTGCTCGAAGAGGGCGAGGATGCGGCAGCTCTGGCAGGGGCCGCAGGCGCCGCGCCGAGCGGGGCGCCGAGGGAAGAACCGGCCGTCGCGGTACCCGCTACCGCCGCGCCCACCCCTGCGACCGCGCCGGTCGCCGCCGAGTCCGACTGGACCGGCCCGACGGTGTCGCTGACGGTGCGCGAGGCCCTGCGCGACGCCATGGCCGAGGAGATGCGCCGCGACGATACGGTCTATCTGATGGGCGAGGAGGTGGCGCAGTATCAGGGCGCTTACAAGGTCAGCCAGGGCCTGCTGGAGGAATTCGGCGACCGCCGCGTGATCGACACGCCGATCACCGAACATGGTTTTGCCGGCCTTGGCGTCGGCGCCGCCTTCAACGGGCTGCGGCCGATCGTCGAGTTCATGACTTTCAATTTCGCCATGCAGGCGATAGACCACATCATCAACTCGGCGGCCAAGACGCTCTATATGTCCGGCGGCCAGATGGGCTGCCCGATCGTGTTCCGCGGACCTAATGGCGCCGCCTCGCGCGTCGGCGCGCAGCATTCGCAATGCTATGCCAGCTGGTACAGCCATGTGCCCGGGCTGAAAGTGGTCTCGCCATGGTCGGCGGCCGACGCCAAGGGGCTCTTGAAATCGGCGATCCGCGACCCGAACCCGGTGATCTTCCTGGAGAACGAGATGCTTTACGGGCGAAGCTTCGAAGTGCCGGACAGCGACGACTGGATCGTGCCGCTGGGCAAGGCGAAGGTGGTGCGGCCCGGCGCGGACGTCACCATCACCGCTTTCTCGATCATGGTCGGCAAGGCGCTGGAGGCGGCCGAGGCGCTGGCGGCGGAAGGGATCGACGCCGAGGTGATCGATCTCAGGACTATCCGGCCGCTGGACACAGAAACCATCGTGAATTCCGTGAAGAAAACAAACCGGCTGGTCAGCGTCGAAGAGGGCTGGGCGCAGTCCGGCGTCGGCGCGGAGATCGCGGCAATTGCCATGGAGCAGGCCTTCGACTGGCTGGATGCGCCGGTGGCGCGCGTCAGCGGCAAGGATGTGCCGCTGCCCTACGCGGCCAATCTTGAGCGCCTGGCCCTGCCGCAAGCCGACGATATCGCCGCGGCCGCCAAAGCGGCCTGCTACCGGTCATAAGGAGGGGACAGGGACATGCCGATCGAAATCCTGATGCCGGCGCTCTCGCCGACCATGACCGAGGGCAATCTGGCGAAATGGCTCATGAACGAGGGCGACACGGTTGCCGCCGGCGACGTGATCGCCGAGATCGAGACCGACAAGGCGACCATGGAGGTCGAGGCGGTCGACGAGGGCGTGCTTGGGCGAATCCTGGTGCCGGGCGGCACCGAGGGCGTGCAGGTGAACCAGCCGATCGCCCTGCTGCTGGAAGAGGGCGAAGACGCCGGCGCGCTGGAGGGCTATGCGGTGGGTAGCGCCAAAGCACCAGCCCCGGCTCCCGGGAAGCCGGCCGAACCCAAGGCACCGCCGGCTGCCGCGCCCACCGCGCCAGCACCGGCACAGGCCGACGACAAGGGCGCACGGGTCTTCGCCAGCCCGCTGGCGCGCCGCATGGCGCAACAGGCCGGCATCGATCTGGGTGCGGTCAAGGGGACCGGCCCGCATGGACGGATCGTGAAGGCCGATATCGAGGGCGCGATGGCGGGCGGTGTTGCCCCTGCCGCAGCCGCTGCCGCCGCGCCCAGGGCGGCGCCGGCCGGGCCGGGCGCAAGGCAGACGGCCGACAGTCTGGGCATGAGCTACCAGCTGCAGCCCAACAGTAACATGCGCAAGGTGATCGCGCGGCGGCTTAGCGAATCCAAACAGACCGTGCCGCATTTCTATCTGACCGTCGATTGCGAGATCGACGATCTACTGGCGGCCCGTAAGCGGATCAACGAAGAGCACGACCTGAAGATCTCGGTCAACGATATCGTCATCAAAGCGGCGGCCATGACGCTGAAGAAGGTGCCGGCAGCCAACGCGTCGTGGGACGAGGAGGGCATCCTGCTCTACGACCATGCCGATATCTCGGTGGCCGTGGCGACGCCGGCCGGCCTGATCACGCCGATCGTGAAGGCGGCCGAGAGCAAGGGCCTTGAAACAATTTCCGGGGAAATGAAGGACCTCGCCGGGCGCGCCCGCGAGGGCAAGCTGAAGCCCGAGGAGTTCCAGGGCGGCACCTTCTCGGTCTCCAACCTCGGCATGTTCGGGATCAGGGAATTCGCCGCCATCATCAATCCGCCGCAGGGCTGCATCCTGGCGGTCGGCGCCGGCGAGCAGCGCGCGGTGGTGAAGACCGGCGCGCTTGCCGTGGCCACGGTGATGAGTTGCACCCTGTCGGTCGATCACCGGGTCGTCGACGGCGCGGTCGGCGCGGAATTCATGGCCACTTTCAAGCGGCTGATCGAAAACCCGCTGGCCATGCTGCTGTGAGGGCGCCATGGAAAAGGTGAACCTGGCCGAGAAATTCGCCCTCTTCGACGAGCGCTGGAGCCCGAAACTGGTCGGCGGCATCGACGATTACGATATCAAGCTGGTGAAGCTGGAAGGTGAATTCGTCTGGCACAAGCATGATGAAGAGGACGAGCTGTTCCTCGTCATGGGCGGGCAGCTGTCGATGGATTTCCGCGATCGCACCGTCGAGCTGGGGCAGGGCGAATTCCTGGTTGTCCCGAAAGGCGTGGAGCATCGTCCCCGCGCGAAACGGGAATGCCGGGTCCTGCTGTTGGAGCGCAAGGGCGTAGTAAATACGGGCGACGCACCCGAAGGCGAACTGACCAGTCGCACCCTGGATAGGATCTGATCATGGCCGATAGCAATTTCGACGTTGTCATCGTCGGCGGCGGGCCGGGCGGGTATGTGACCGCCATCCGCGCGGCGCAACTCGGACTCAAGGCGGCCGTGGTGGAGCGCAAGCATCTCGGTGGCATCTGCCTCAACTGGGGCTGTATCCCGACCAAGGCGCTGCTGCGCTCCGCCGAGATCTATCACTATATGCAGCATGCCGCCGATTACGGCCTGTCGGCTGAAAAGGTCGGCTTTGATGCGGCCGCCGTCGTCAAGCGTTCGCGTGGCGTCTCCGGCCAGCTCAACAGCGGCGTCGGCTTTCTGCTCAAGAAGAACAAGGTCGACGTCATCTGGGGCGAGGCGACACTCACCAAGCCGGGCGAGGTCGCCGTCGCCAAAGCGGCGAAAAAAGCCATGCAGCCGGCTCATCCGGCGCCCAAAGGAACGCTCGGCGAGGGCTCTTACACCACCAGGCATATCATCATTGCCACCGGCGCCCGGCCGCGGGCGCTGCCCGGTATCGAACCCGACGGCAAGCTGGTGTGGAGCTATTTTGAGGCCATGGTGCCGGAGAAAATGCCGAAATCGCTGCTGGTCATCGGCTCCGGCGCCATCGGTATCGAATTCGCCTCC
>CAMYNJ010000037.1 GCA_947259795.1 uncultured Alphaproteobacteria bacterium
TCGAGCGCGTGGATCTCTTCAACGGGCTGGAGCATCTCGAGACGGTCCGCCCCTATGGCGCCGATGATCTGGGCAACCGCATCCGGGTGGTCTGGGAGGGCGCGGAATATCGCGGCCGCTTCCGCCAGGTGATTTGGGACGGCGCCGCGACCCTGTCGGACAACCGCATCGCCGAAGCCGCTCCGATCAATTTCTTCAACCGCGACAAGGCGTTGGAGCGCATCGGCGACGCCGGCCTGGCCTGGCGGGCGCTGACCACCGGCAATATCGGCGGCTTCGACATGTGGGTCGACGACCCCTATGGCGGCACGCTGAAGATCGAGACCCCGCTGGTCACATGCGGCGTGCCGCTGGAGGAGGTCGGCCTGGAGGACGAGGTCTTCGACCGTTCCGGCGTGCTGCCGCGCTACCTCAAGATATTCCGCCTGCCGGCCGAAAACCCACACCGCGCCCTGAAATTCGCCCGCCGGATAAAACTGCGCGAGCAAGCCGACAACCCGCTCTTCATCCGCCTGACCCAGGAGGATGGCACGCTCGTCTGGACCAGCCCGATTTACCTGATCCGATGACGACCGGCCGGGCGGCCTTGGAACGCTTCGGCAGACCACAGCGATCCTTTCGTGGATGGCGTCTGAATGCGGCAGTGACGGAAATGCGCGCGTCAGTGATCGATGCCGAAATTGCTCATTCATTTGTACAGCGGGCTTTGTCACATAATCCGCAGCGGCTTGCAGTGTGAACGGCTCTTGTCCGAGTTCAGACCGCGATCATGTTCTGCCACAAGGCCCATAGCTCGCAAGGCTGACTGGTAAGAGCAAAGTTCGTCTGTCACAATCCTGCTTGGTGCGAAGCCTTGTTTCTGGAGGAGCTTCTTCATCGAATTCCCAGCCGCTGTGGCGTTGCGCCGCCTTTGCACGAGGAAGTCCAGAACTTCGCCTTCATTATCCATGGTGCGCCAGAGCCCATAGCGCTTTCCCTGGATGATGACGGCCATTTCGTCGAGGTGCCAGTAATCGCTGGGCGTCAGGGGGTATGACGCAGAGCGGTTGCGATGACAGATCCGCACTTCGGGAACCAGCGGCGTATGATCTCGTGGGAGACGTCCGGGCCGCACTCGGCGAGGATCGCCTCGACATCGCGAAAGCTCAAGGTGAATCTAGCGTAAAGCCGCATCAAATGGCGGATGATTTCAGGTGGAAAGCGGTGACACTTGAACGAGAATTGATGCATCGCTCCGCCCTAATACCAAGGCTCGCTGATAAAGTCCCATCGAATGAGTCTTTATCAGCGAGCCTTGGTATAAGACCGGACTCACTCTCCATCCAGCTCAGTTTATGTGACAGCGCCGCGCCTGGAGATGCGCCAACCGACTCACCTGACAATGCCCGGCACGGCAGTGAGCTCAGAGATCGGTTATGACGCGTGTTGTCACGGCCAGCTGGAACAGGATTTCGGCCAGTGCCTTGCCGAGCTGGAGGTTCTTCACGTTGGGTTGGGGGAGCACCATGATTTCGTCGCCGGGTCGCGGCGCGGCGGCGCCGAAGCCGCCGACCCCGACCTTCTCGATCTCACCATTGGTGCGGCGCAGCAGGACGTCGCCGGTGTCGGCGGTGCGGGTGAAGCCGCCGGCCTTGGTGATGTAATCCTCAACGTCTGCGTCTGCGCGCCAGGCCACGGCGGTCGGAAACATGACCTCGCCGGCCACGGTGACCAGATTGCTCTTGGCCGGGATGAAGACGATATCGCCATCCTCCAGGTAGAGCTCGCGAGTCGAATCGATCTCGCCGAGCACCACCAGCCCCTGCGGCTCCAGCTGCCGGGCGCGCTGGATGAAGCCCTGGATCAGCTCCGCCTCCTTCAGGCGCAGCGCGGCCTCCTCGTCGGTGCGCGAGCGCGAGGCCCAGACCTCATGCTCCAGCCGGTCGAGCGCCTGGTGCAGCAGCGCGCGCTGGCGCTCCTTCACGCTCTTGCGGAACAGCTGGATCGAGCCGAGGTCGGAGCGCTCGTTGAGCGCAAGCTGTTCGATGATGTCGCCGAGGCGGGTGTTGGGCGGGACCGCGAACTCCTGGACGCCCTCATGCTCGCCGCTGACCTCGACGACGATGGTCTGTGGCCTGTCCTCGGGGATGACCGTAAGGCGATCGCCGGGTTTGAGCACGACCGGGTCGAGCGCGATCAGCGGCAGGAACTCGGCCGTCGTCTCGCCCGCATTGTTGCGGCGCACGCGGAAATGGGTGGCCTCGGGCCTGGGCGACGCCCAGCCGACGACCCTTGCCGCCGGCATGGTGTCCTCGGTGAATTCGAAGCGCGCCGCGTTGTTGACCGCGCCCTCGACGCTGACGCTGTTGGCCACCGGCCCGACATGGACGGCATCGCCATCGGCGAACTGGATCGGCGGCAGGATGCCCTTGAGCAGGAAATCGTAGAGGTTGACCTTGTGGCGCAGGGCGCCGCTGCGCTGCACCCGGATATCGATGAAACTGCCGCGGTTCGGGTCGACGCCGCCGGCGCGGTCGAGGAAATAGAGCACCGAGTCCGACGACAGCCCGCGATACATGCCGGGCCGGCGCACGAAGCCGGAAACCAGCACGCTGACCGGCTGGGCGCTTTCCAGGTTGGCATAGACGCCGACCTGCTGGCGGTAGACCTGGCGCACCCGGCCGTCGACCACGCCGGTCAGCCGGTCGTTGCGCACGCCGGCGACGCGCACCGGCCCGATCTGTGGCAGGAAGATATTGCCCTGCGCGTCGACGGTCAGCAGCTCGCTGAACTCCACCGCGCCCCAGAGCTGGACCCTGAGCTGGTCGCCGATCATGATCTGGTAGTCGGGATTGAAGCCGCTGAAGGGCTGGGCCGAGAAGGCGCCGGTGAAGATACGCGCACCGAACACCGGCGGCCCGTCGCCTGCTTCCGGCAGCGTCCCGGGCGCAATCGCCTCCGGTCCGGGCGAGCGCAGCACATCCTCGCGCGGGGCCTCGTCCGGGTCCGCCGGCTTGTCCTGCGCCAGCGCCGCGTTCCCGGCCAGCAGGACCAGCGGCAGGACGATCGCGATCAATCGTTTCGGCAACAGGCCGGTCATTCCATATGCTCCCTGATTGCGGCCAGTATAACGCTGAAGATGGCGAAGCCCATCAGCAGGAAGGCGGCCACCGTGGCCAGGATGTAGGGGCGGTCGGGATAGAGCGCCTCGTCCGGCAGGTTCGGCCGGTCTACCACGACCAGGCTCTTGACCTTGCGCGAGGCCTCGATCTGCGCGCCCTCCAGCGCCAGCAGGGCCAGGCGGTAGCGTTCGTTGGCGAATTCCAGGTCGAAGCGCAGCTCCTCGAAGCGGGCCATCACGCGGTTCAGCCGCTCGTCCTCGCCTTGTTCGCTCATGCCGGCCCCATTGCGCTGCCGCCGGAAGAATCCCACATCGCGACGGAAAAGCCAATCGGTTCGGTCTTGCCGGCGGGTGGAGTATAAAAGAGCATATTCCCGTCCCCCGGCGCGGCGTTTCCGGCGATGGCGGGCCGTTGCACGTCGCCGGGGATTATATCGGGGCTATATTCGGTATAGCCGCGATGTATGAAAGGTCTATCTTCGGTGGCCACGAAAGGCATGCCGAAGATAGATTCGGTATAGTCCAGGGTTACGCCGAGAGCGGCTTGCGTGCCGGCGGACGCGGCGCGCATCGGGCCCACCATCAGGCCCGGCTCAAACGGGACGGCGACGCTATTGCAGATTGTGGAAGGCGACGATGAAGGTGCTGGCCCCTGCGCCCGTTTATGCCGGCCCGGCGACAACCGGGGCGATATTCGCGATGATAGAACTGGCGACCCTTCGGGTCTGGCTTCGCAGTACAACCATAAACTCTCATCTCTCGCATTCGCCTCCCCGCCGCCCCTGACCGTATGCGTTGAACAGGCACAACAGAATACTACCGTATGCCATGCATTCCTCCGACGCGCGCCAGCCCATACGGCTGAACCACAGGAAAGGGTGCGGGACAGGATATTCAGTAAATTCCTGTTCTTAATATATCGTTAATTTTGTTTTCATAACATACACTTTACCGGCCGGTCGAGGAAAATGGAAAAGCATTTGGATTTCCCGAATCATTCGATAAAGAAGCAATTCGATACGAGTTCTGGTTGTTCTCGGGAGGTCTATGTGCAACAATGCCGGCATCAAAATGGGAGTGCCGTTGCCGCACAACCATATACCCGCATAGATGGCATAAAATGGCCCATGCGCCGACGAGGGACAACAACCCCTCAGGAGGTGGCGCGGGACAGATTGGCAATTGCCGCCGTTTCG
>CAMYNJ010000038.1 GCA_947259795.1 uncultured Alphaproteobacteria bacterium
CATCATAATGGATGGTAACGGGCGTTGGGCCGAGGCCCGGGGCCTGCCGCGCATCGCCGGCCACAAGCGCGGCGCCGAAGCAGTGCGCAAGACCGTCGAGGCCGCGGCGCAGGCGGGCGTGTCCTATCTCACGCTGTTCGGTTTCTCTTCCGAAAACTGGAAGCGGCCTGAACGCGAAGTCGGCGACCTGATGGGGCTGTTGCGGCTCTATCTGAAGTCCGAAATCAACGAACTGAAGAAGAACGGCATCCGGCTGACGGTGATCGGCGACCGGTCCCGCTTCGCCGCCGATATCGTTGCGATGATCGAGAAGGCGGAAGCCGAAACCGCAGACGGCGCGCGGCTGAACCTGATCCTGGCGTTGAGCTATGGCGGGCGGCAGGAAATCGTCTCGGCGGCGCGGTCGCTGGCCGTGCGCGCGGCGGCTGGAGAAATCGTCCCGGAAGACATCGATGACCGGCTTTTGGCATCCCATCTCAATACCGCGGCGGTGCCCGATCCCGACCTGCTGATCCGCACCAGCGGCGAGCAGCGGATCAGCAATTTCCTGCTGTGGCAGCTGGCCTATACCGAACTGGTCTTCACTGACGTGCTGTGGCCGGATTTCGGCGCCGAGAACCTGGCCACCGCAATCGACGAGTTTAAAAGCCGTGAAAGACGCTATGGCGCAACAATCGGCTCCGTCTAGCCCATCCTCGCTGACGCTGCGCTTCGTCTCGGCGGCGGTGATGCTGCCGGTCGTGTTCGGCGCGGTCTGGTTGGGCGGCTGGTATTTCGCCGGCCTGGTGGCCCTCGCCGCCGGCCTGATGTACTGGGAATGGCAGGGCTTGTGCGGCGAAAAGGGACGAAAGGCGAATCTGTTCGCGCTTTTCTGCGCCAGTGGGCCGCTTGTTCTGCTGATCGCCGGAAGTACGCAAACTCTTGTAGGCTGGATACTGATGACCCTGGTCATTTTCCTGCTGCACCGATACGGACGCCAGGGATTTCTTGCCGCGGGATTCGCCTATATCTATCTTGCCTGCATCGGCCTGGTATGGCTTCGCGGCCTGGACATGGCCGGAATGGAGACGGTGATCTGGCTCGGCGCGGTGGTCGTGATGACCGATACCTGCGCCTACTTCACCGGCCGGACGCTCGGCGGGCCCAAGCTGGCGCCGAAAATCAGCCCGAAAAAAACCTGGTCCGGCCTGGTCGGCGGGATCGTCGGCGCGGCGGCGGCCGGCGCCGTCGTCGCTGGATTTGTCGAAACCAATATCGTAACGATAACCTTGCTCAGCGGCGTATTGGCTGTCGTGGCGCAGATCGGGGACCTGGCTATTTCGAAAGCGAAACGAACATTCAATGTTAAGGACTCCAGCAATATCATTCCCGGCCATGGCGGAGTACTGGACCGCTTCGACGGCATCCTGTCGACATCGTTGGCGATGGTGCTGCTGAGCCTGGCCGGGGGGGCGAGCCCGCTGTTATGGCTGTAGTCATGCCGGATACCGCGGCGGCGCCGCGCAGCGTGACGATCCTGGGCTCCACCGGGTCGGTTGGCTGCAACACGATCGACCTGATCCGGCGCAACCCTGCTGCTTTCACCGTCGAGGCAATCACCGGCGGCGGCAATGCCGCGCTGCTGGCCGAACAGGCGCTGAGCTTGCGGCCGCGTTTCGTGGCGATCGCCGATCCCGATGCCTATGGGCCGCTGAAGGAGGCGCTCGCGGGAAGCGGTATCGAAATCGCGGCGGGACCCGCGGCGGTGATCGCGGCGGCCGAGCGGCCGGCCGACTGGGTGATGGCGTCGATCGTCGGCGCGGCCGGCCTGGCGCCGACGCTGGCGGCGGTGCGCCGCGGCGGCATCGTCGCGCTGGCCAACAAGGAAAGCCTGGTCTGTGCCGGCGACCTGGTGATGCATGAGGTATCGCGCAGCCGCGCCACCCTGCTGCCGGTGGATTCGGAACATAACGCCATCTACCAGGTGTTCGATTTCGAACGGCATGACGCGGTTGAGGAGTTGATATTGACGGCTTCCGGCGGGCCGTTCCGGGAATGGACGCGCGAAGCCATGGCGTCAGTAACGCCCGAACAGGCGGTCGCCCATCCCAACTGGGACATGGGAGCCAAGATTTCCATCGATTCGGCGACCATGATGAACAAGGGACTGGAGCTGATCGAGGCCCATCACCTGTTCGCCATGCCGGAAGACCGCATTTCCGTCCTCGTCCATCCGCAATCCGTAATCCACAGTCTGGTGCGCTACAGGGACGGGTCGGTGCTGGCGCAGTTGGGGCAGCCAGACATGCGTACGCCCATCGCTTATACGCTGGCCTGGCCCGACCGCATGGCGGCGCCGGTGGAGCGGCTGGATCTCGCGGCGTTGGCCAACCTGGATTTCGCGGAACCCGACATGGGACGCTTCCCGGCGCTCGGGCTGGCGCGCGAGGCGCTGCGCGCGGGCGGCACGGCACCGACAGTGCTGAACGCCGCCAACGAGGTGGCGGTTGCGGGATTCCTGGCTGGACGCATCGGATTCCTCGACATTGCCGGGCTGGTTGACCATATACTAGCGGACCTGCCGCATCGCGCGGCGGATTCGCTGGATGTGGTGCTTGCAGTCGATGCGGAAGCAAGGCGGCGTGCCGGCGTCCTGATCGAAGAGAAAACGACATGAACCGGCGGGTGGATTAGATAGATGGATATGTTCGCGAATTTCGGCGTCGCACTGTTCTGGTTCCTGGTGCTGCTGACCCCGCTGGTCTTCGTGCATGAACTGGGCCATTTTCTGGTCGCGCGCTGGAACGGGGTGCGGGTGGATGTCTTTTCCATCGGTTTCGGCCCCGAACTGTTCGGCTGGAACGACAAGACCGGCACACGCTGGAAAGTCTGCGCGGTTCCGCTTGGCGGCTATATCAAGATGTTCGGCGAGCATGCGCTGGAAAGCGCCGACGAAGCGGAACAACCGCGCGAGATGACGGCGGAGGAGAAGAAGGTCTCCTTCGACCGGAAACGCCTATCGCAGCGCGCCTGGATCGTCTTCGCCGGCCCTGCCGCAAACTATATCTTCGCAATCATCGTCATGGCCGGCAGCTTCATGGTGCTGGGGCAGCGCTTTACGCCGCCGGAGATCGGGACTGTCGCCGAGAATTCCGCCGCGGCCGTGGCTGGGCTTCGTTCTGGCGACAAGGTAGTGAGCATTGATGGCAGTGGAGTAAGCCGGTTCGAAGAGATCCTGAGCAAGGTCGCGATGAGGCCTGGCGAAACCCTGACGCTGGAAGTCGACAGGGACGGGTCGATTGTGACGCTACCGGTGACGACGGATACCGTCGAAGTCATGATGATCGACAAGACCATGCAGAAAATCGGCGATCTTGGCATCCGCTATCCCATGCCCGCACTGATCACGAATGTCATGGAGGGCAGCGGGGCAGCCGAAGCTGGGCTGATGGCCGGCGACCTGATCGTCGAGGTGGACGGGATGGCCGTTGATCATTTTGAGGATCTGCAGAAATTCGTTGCGAAGTCGCCGGATATACCCCTTTCCCTTGCAGTGCTGCGCGAAGGACGTCGCCTGGTGCTGACTGCAACGCCGAAGCGCAAGGAGGTCGAGCTTGTCGATGGCGGGACGACGGTAATCGGTCTGCTGGGCGTCCAGGTAGACGCGGTAACGGAAATCGTGAAGCTTGGTCCCGTCGACGCGGCGGTGTCCGCGACTGGCTGGGCCTACGACCTGACGGCGGGCTCGCTGATGGCGATCGGCCAGATGGTGACCGGCAAGCGCGATAGTAACCAGATGGGTGGGCCGATCATGATCGCCCAGGTATCCAGCGAGGCCGCGAAACGCGGGATTGTCTGGTTCATGGAGTTCATGGCGATGATTTCGGTCTCGCTCGGCCTGATCAATCTGTTCCCGATCCCGGTGCTCGACGGCGGCCATCTGATGTTCTACGGCATCGAGGCGGTGCGCGGCCGGCCGCTGGGGGAACGAGCGCAGGAATACAGTTTCAGAATCGGGCTGGCCTTGGTACTTAGCCTCATGATATTCGTTACCGTCAACGATCTGCTGCATCGGGTGTTGTAGCGTCGGATCATTCCAAAGTTGGTCGTTCCAGACCGATATAAAAACCGGATCAGGCCCCGGAGGGGGAGGCAAAACTGTTGCGTATTTCCGTCATTGCAATGTGCGGCTTGCTTGGCCTCACATTATCGGTTTTCGCCCCCCTTCGCGCGCAGGAAGGCCCTGACGTCCCCGTCATCGCGCCCGCGGCGCCGGGCAGCGAGGCCCCCGGCGGCATCCCGCAGCTGCCGCCCGCCGGCGCGCCGACGGTGCCGGGCGCTAGGCTCGAGGGCGTGGTGGTACAAGGTAACCAGCGCGTCGAGCCAGAGACAATCGTTTCCTATATGTCGATCCGCCAGGGCGATTCCTTTGGGGTCAACGATATCAATGAATCGCTGAAAAGGCTGTTCGCGACGGGCCTGTTCGCCGATGTGGCGATCCGCCGCGAAGGAAACTTTCTGATCGTCCGCGTTGTCGAGAACCCGATTATCAACCGCATCGCGTTCGAAGGAAATCTCCGCGTAAAGGACGAAATTCTCGAACAGGAAGTCCAGCTCCGCCCCCGTGTCGTCTATACGCGCACCCGCGTTCAGAGTGACGTCAAACGCGTCCTCGACGTCTACCGGCGAAGTGGGCGCTTCGGGGCCACGGTCGACCCGAAGGTCATTCTGCTGGAGCAGAATCGCGTCGATCTCGTCTTCGAGATCGTCGAGGGACCACTGACGGAAATCGAGCGGATCAGCTTCATCGGCAACCGGCGCTATTCGGACCGGACCCTGAAGGGTGAGATTTTTACCCGTGAATCGGCCTGGTACCGGTTTTTCAGCCCGGCCGACACCTACGACCCGGATCAGCTGGCCTTCGACCAGGAGTCCCTGCGCCGCTTTTATCTGAAGAACGGGTACGCGGATTTCCGGGTGCTTTCCGCGGTCGCCGAACTGACGCCGGACAAGGATGCCTTTTTCATTACCTTCACGATCGAAGAGGGCGAGCGTTACAAGTTCGGCACGCTGGATGTGGTTTCCAAAATTCCCGACATCGAACCCGAGCCGCTGAAAGACCTGATTACGGTGGATGAGGGCGACTGGTATGACGCCGCCGAGCTGGAGAATTCGATCCTGGCGTTGACGACGGAAGTCGGAAACCTGGGCTATGCCTTCGTGGACGTTCGGCCCGATGTGGTGCGCGACCGTGAAAGCAGCACCATCGGCATCACTTTCGAAATCCAGGAAGGCCCCCGCGTCTTCGTTGAACGGATCGATATCGGCGGCAATGTGCGTACCCTGGACCGGGTCGTTCGCCGCGAATTCCGGGTGGTGGAAGGCGACGCCTTCAACGCCGCCAAACTGAACCGGTCGCGCCAGAGGATCAGGAACCTCGGATTCTTTTCTCGTGTCGACGTGACCAACGAGCCGGGTTCCACGCCCGACAAGACGGTCGTGAAGGTGGACGTGGCGGAACAGTCCACCGGCGAACTGGGCCTCGGCGCCGGCTATTCGACCACCGAAGGCGTGCTGGCCAATCTGGTGCTGCGCGAGCGCAACCTGCTGGGCAAAGGCCAGGATCTGCGCGCCAGCATTAGCGTATCGAAAATTCGCCAGCAATTCGATATCGGTTTCACGGAACCCTATTTCCTGGGTCGTAATCTCAAGGCCGGTATAGACCTGTTCCATACCACTAATGACAATTCTGATTTCAGCTCGTTCAGGAGTACCAGAACCGGCGGCGGCCTGAGACTGGGATACGAAATCAACGAACGCTGGTCGCAACGCCTGCGCTATACGTTGAAACAGGACAAGGTCGAGAATGTGCCGTCAACGGCATCGCTGGCCATTCGCCAGCAGGAAGGCACTACGCTGACGTCGCTGGTCGGGCAGGATCTAATGTACGACCGGCGTGACAGCTCTATCGAAACCAGGAAAGGATTTTTTGCGCGCCTGTCCACCGATTATGCGGGGGTGGGCGGCGATCTGAACTATGTGCGTGGAAGGCTCAGTACCGGCGTCTACTACCCCGTAGGCGAGGATGTCGTTGCCAGCCTGACGATGACAGGCGGCATCATCCATGACCTGGATGACGAGGGTGTCAGGATCACCGACCGCTATTTCCTGGGCGGCAGCAACTTGCGCGGCTTCCAGAGTTCCGGCGTCGGTCCGCGCGATCTGGCGACGGGCGATGCGCTCGGTGGCAAACAGGTATATTATGGTTCCCTGCAGTTCCGTTTCCCCATAGGGTTGCCGGATGAGTTCGGGATCACCGGTATCCTGTTCAGCGATGCTGGCTCTTTGACCGATATCGACGAAAGCCCCGATCAGGATGTGGAATTCGCCGAAGTTGTGGACGAACCTTCGTTGCGGGCGTCATGGGGCATCGGGATCGCCTGGAAATCGCCGGTCGGCCCACTTAGTATGGATTTTGCCTGGCCACTGAAGCAGGAAGAATTCGACAAAACAGAGGTATTCCGGCTGAGTTTCGGAACACGCTTCTAGACAGGATTGATGTAATGATGACTTACATTGGCAAATTTCTCGCGGTCACGACGGTCATGGGCGGCTTGCTGGTCGCCTCCGCGCCGCAAGCCATGGCCCAGAATGCCGGCAAGGCGCCGGTGATCGCGTTGATCAACTATTCCAGCATCCTGCAGAACTCGAAGGCGGGAAAGAGCGTAAACGACCAGGTCGTGAAGCAGCGGGAAGCCTATCTGGCGGAAATCAGGAAGATGCAGACCGGCCTTGAGCAGGAGGCCAAAGAACTGGAGCAGCAGCAGAGCGTTCTGGCGCAGGACGTGTTCGAGGGCAAGGTCAAGGAATTCCGTCGCAAGCAGCTTCAGGCAAAGCAGACCGAGAACGCCTACCGCCGGGCGCTGGATCAGATGCAGGCCAAAGGCCTGAGGGCGATCGAGGAAGAATTGGACAAGATTCTCCAGGCGATTGCCGAGGAACGCGGTGTCGATATCGTCATGAAGGCGGGAACGCCGAACAGTCTGATCCTGAAAGCCCGCAAGGAACTCTTTATTACGGACGATGTCATTAAGCAGCTCGACCAGAAGCTGCCCAAGGTGACGATACCGCCCGTCGCGGAATAATGGCGGACCCCCGATTCTTCGAGTGTGCGGGGCCGTTATCATTGCGGGAACTGGCCCGGCGGAGTGGCGCCGAATTGCAGAACGGGGTTGACCCGGCTGAAACATTCGAGGACGTTGCCCCGCTGGCTATGGCGGGACCCGCGCATGTCAGTTTTCTCGACAACCGGAAATATCTGGAAGCCCTGCGCGTTTCATCGGCAGGCGCCTGTGTCATCCACCCGGATATGATGGACCAGGCCCCGTCGGAAATGCGGCTACTGATCAGCAGGAATCCCTATAAAGCCTACGCGCTTGTGGCGCAGGCCTTCTATCCGCGCGCGCCGGTGGAGCCGCGTGTAGCACCCACCGCCGTCGTCGATGAGTCGGCAGTATTAGGTGATGGCGTACGAATCGAGGCCGGCGCAGTTATCGGGTCGCGTGCGGAGATCGGCAGGGGCAGCCTGATAGAAGCCAATGCGGTAATCGGCGATGCGGTTAGGGTCGGTGAAGGCTGCATCATCGGCGCCAACGCCACCTTGTCGCACTGCCTGCTGGGCGCCAGGGTGCATATTTATCCGGGTGCCCGCATCGGGCAACGGGGCTTCGGCTTTGCGATCGACCCGGCCGGGCATGTCAAGGTGCCGCAGCTGGGCCGGGTCATTCTCGAAGACGATGTCGAGGTTGGCGCCAACACCACGATTGATCGAGGCACCGGGCCGGATACGGTGATCGGGGCGGGCAGCATGATTGATAATCTGGTCCAGATCGGGCACAACGTGCGCCTTGGCAAGGCCTGTGTCATTGCGGCCCAGGTCGGTATGTCAGGCAGTTCGGAATTGGGAGACCTGGTGATTATGGGTGGCCAAGGCGGCATCGCCGGCCATTTGAAAATCGGATCGGGCGTGCAAATCGCCGCACAGAGCGGCATCCTGAAGGATATCGCACCCGGTGAAAAGGTCATGGGAACCCCGGCGAAACCGTTGAAACAGTTTTTCAGGGAAGTTGCGATTCTTGGAAAGTTGGCTAAAAAAGGGAAGAATGATTAACAAGATGATGGATAAACCTGATCCAGTTTCCGAACTTGATGTCAACGAAATCATGAAGATGATCCCGCACCGATATCCGTTCCTGATGATCGACAAGGTCGTCGAAATCGTTAAGGGCGAAAGCGCGGTCGGCGAGAAGGCGGTGACGGTCGCCGAGCCTCATTTCCAGGGTCATTTCCCCCAGCGCCCGATCATGCCGGGTGTGCTGATCGTCGAAGCGATGGCGCAGACCGCGGGCGTACTGGTGGTGCATTCGCTGGGCGACGAGGCGATGAACAAGCTGGTCTATTTCATGACCATCGATTCCGCCCGTTTCCGCCGACCCGTCGTGCCTGGCGATATGCTTCGCATTCACGTCAACAGAAAGCAGAACCGGGGCGCGGTATGGAAGTTTGATGGGAAGGCCATGGTCCGGGATTCGCTGGTCGCCGAGGCGACCTTCGCTGCAATGCTGGTGGACAGCTGAATGGCATCGATCCATGAAACAGCGGTTATCGACGCGGCGGCGAAGATCGGCGCCGATGTGACGGTCGGTCCCTATTGCGTGGTCGGCCCCGATGTCACGCTTGGCGACGGCGTTGTCCTTAAAGCCCATGTCGTGCTCGACGGTCTGACGGAAGTCGGGAACGAAACACAGATTTATCCTTTCGCGTCGATCGGCCTGCCGCCGCAGGATCTGAAATACGGGGGCGAGAAATCAAGGCTGATTATCGGCCGCAACAACATTATTCGCGAACATGCCACGATGAATCCGGGCACCGCGGGCGGGGGCATGGAGACCCGGGTCGGGGACAATGGTCTTTTCATGATCGGCACCCATGTCGCTCATGATTGCCAGCTGGGGAATCATGTCATCATGGCCAACAACGCGACGCTGGCGGGCCACGTGACCGTCGGCGATTTCGCCGTGATCGGGGGCCTCGCCGCGGTTCACCAGTTCGTGCGGATCGGCGAACATGCGATGATCGGCGGTCTGTCGGGCGTGGAGCATGACGTCATTCCCTATGGTTCGGTCATGGGCGAAAGGGCCAGGCTTTCGGGCCTGAACATTATCGGCTTGAAACGCCGCGGTTTCGACCGCGACACCATTCACGGCATCCGCGCCGCCTATCGCGACCTGTTTGCCAGCGAGGGCACGCTGGAGGAACGGTTGGACAAGGTGGCCGGGGATTTTGCCGACAACTCGGTCGTGCAGCAGGTCACCGCCTTCATTCGCGGCGACTCGAAGCGCGGGCTGGTAATTCCGAAGCCGGAGAATGACGGGTAAGCTATGCATCGTCGCAGGCGGTGGCCGCCTGCCTAAGCTGCTGATCGAGGCCTGCCGCGAGGCCGGGCGCGATTTCTTCGTGCTGGCCCTGAAAGGGCAGGCGGATCCGGAAATCATTGAACAGGTTCCCCATGAATGGATTCGCATGGGCGCGGCGGGCCATGGCTTCACGATCCTGAAAGAACAAGGGATCGAGGAACTGGTGATGGCCGGGCGGGTGCGTCGGCCCTCGCTGCTGGATTTGCGTCCCGATCTTCGGGTCATGAAGTTTTTCGCCAGACTGGGGCGCAAGGGAATCGGTGACGACGGTCTGTTGCGCGCGGTCATAGACGAGGTGGAAGGCGAGGGGTACCGGGTGATCGGAGCGCATGATGTGCTGCCCGAACTGACCGCGGCGGAAGGTCCTATTGGCAGCGTCGTCCCCGACGATCAGGCCAGAAACGACATCGCCCGCGGCATGGCGGTTCTGTCGGCGCTCAGCGCTGTGGATATCGGACAGGCGGTAGTGGTGCAGCAGGGGATTGTGCTGGGTGTCGAGGCCGTGGAGGGCACGGACGCGCTGATCGAGCGCTGCAAGGCGTTGAAGCGGGACGGAGTCGGCGGCGTTCTCGTCAAGTTTTCCAAGCGAGGCCAGGAAACCCGCGTGGATATGCCGACCATTGGCCGTGAGACCATCCGTCAAGTCGCCGACGCGGGCCTGCGCGGCATCGCCGTTGGAGCCGGTTCGACGATCATCCTGGATGTTGACGAACTGGTGCGCGCAGCCGATGACGCAGGCATATTCGTCGTCGGCGTGGCGCGCGCACAATGAGCGGAACTCCCTCGATTTTCATGATCGCCGGCGAGCCGTCGGGCGACGTGCTGGGCGGGCGGCTGATCGCTGCACTGCGCGAGTTGACGGGCGGAAAAATTAAGGTCGCCGGTGTTGGCGGTGAAATGATGCGCGAGCAGGGCTTGGAAAGCCTCTTCCCCATGGAGGAACTGTCGGTCATGGGGATCGCGGAAATCCTGCCCCATTTGCCGCGGCTGCTGCGCCGCATCCGGCAAACGGCGGCGGCGGTGGACGAGGCGGGGCCGGATGCACTGGTGACCATCGATTCTCCGGATTTCACGCGGCGCGTGGCGCGGCGCGTTATCAATCGCGCCATCCCGCGCATCCATTACGTGGCGCCTACCGTGTGGGCCTGGCGGCCCTGGCGCGCAAAGGGGTTCGCGCGGGATTTCACCCACCTGCTGGCGCTGCTGCCCTTTGAGCCACCCTGGTTCGAACGGGTCGGGCTGCCCTGCAGTTTCGTTGGCCATCCGGTCATCGAGACCGGTGCCGACAAGGGCGACGGGCCGGCATTCAGGGCGCGTCACGGCATCGCCGCTGACGCCCCCGTCGTCTGCGTCCTGCCGGGCAGCCGGCGCGGTGAGGTGGGACGCCTGGCCGACGATTTCGGATCGGCCCTGGCCTTGCTGGCGGAACGTTGTCCCGGGCTGCGGGCGGTGGTGCCCACCATCGAGGCGATGGCACCCATGGTCCGCGACCTGGCGGCCGGCTGGCCCGGATCGCCGGTCGTGGTGCAGGGGGCGGCCGAGAGATACGACGCCATGGCCGCCTCGAATGCAGCGTTGGCGGCATCGGGCACTGTGGCGCTGGAATTGGCGCTGGCCCGCGTGCCGACCGTGATCGCCTATCGCGTGGCCCCGCTGACCCATTTCATTGTGCGCCGGTTGCTCAGTACGGACTTCGGCAACCTGGTCAACATCATCGAGAACCGCGAGATCGTGCCGGAACTGATCCAGGGCGATTGCCGGCCCGACCGGCTGGCCGCGGCACTGGAGCGGATGCTGGGGCCGGAGGGCGAGGCGCAGGCCGAAGCGGTGCAGCCGGCCCTGGCGCAGTTGGGCCTGGGCGGCGAGGCGCCCGCCCGCCGCGCCGCGCAGGCGGTACTTGACATCATCGCCGGGTCCGGGACATGAACGGTCTCGGATATTTCAGGCCACCGACCGGAGGAAGGACAGAAGAATGAGCAAAGACATCGATACCGGCAAGGACCGGTTTCTGCATACTCTGATCAGGGTGAAGGATTTGGACAAATCCATTGATTTCTATACCCGTTTGCTTGGCATGAAGCTGACGCGCAAGACCGATTATCCGTCCGGCGAGTTTACGCTGGCTTTTGTCGGTTACGGTGAGGAATCAGAGGGCGCGGTCATCGAACTGACCCACAACTGGGGGCAGGAAAAGCCCTACGATCTCGGCAACGCCTTCGGCCACCTTGCAATCGGTGTGCCCGATATTTACGGGACCTGCACGCAATTGGAAAAGGAAGGCGTGAACATCCCGCGCCCGCCCGGCCCGATGAAGCATGGCGGTTCGGTGATCGCCTTTATCGAGGATCCGGACGGCTACAAGATCGAGCTGATCGAACGGGCCTGATCCGCGACAGGCAGGAACGAAAAAAGCGGCCTCCAACCGGATGGCCGCCTTTTTTTATTCGCGTCGCTACCGTCAGCCCCGTTTTTCCACGGGAACGTAGGGGCGTTTCACGTGGCCGGTATAGAGCTGCCGGGGCCGCCCGATCTTCTGCTGGGGATCCTCGATCATCTCCTTCCACTGGGCGATCCAGCCGACGGTGCGGGCCACCGCGAACAGCACGGTGAACATCGAGGTGGGAAAGCCCATGGCTCTCAGGATGATGCCCGAATAGAAATCCACGTTCGGGAACAGCTTGCGTTTGACGAAATAGTCGTCTTCCAGGGCAATACGCTCCAGCTCCATGGCCAGATCGAGCAGCGGCTCATGCTGCACGCCCAGTTCTTCCAATACCTCGTGGCAGGACTGCCGCAATACCGCGGCGCGCGGGTCGTAGTTCTTGTAGACCCGATGCCCGAAACCCATGAGCCGGAAGGAGTCGTCCTTGTCCTTGGCGCGCTTGACGAACTCGGGAACCCGATCCTTGGTGCCGATCTCGCCCAGCATGGTGAGCACCGCTTCGTTGGCGCCGCCATGCGCCGGACCCCACAGAGAAGCGATGCCGGCGGCGATACAGGCGAAGGGATTGGCGCCGGACGAGCCGGCGAGTCGCACCGTCGAAGTCGACGCATTCTGCTCGTGGTCGGCATGGAGGATGAAGATGCGGTCCATGGCGCGGGCCACTGAACGGTGGATATCGTACTCTTCGCAGGGTGTGGCGAAGGTCATATGCAGGAAGTTCGCGGCGTAGGACAGATCGTTGCGCGGATAGATGAAAGGCTGGCCGGTCGAATACTTATAGGCCCAGGCGGCGATCGTCGGCATCTTCGCGATCAGCCTGTGCGAGGCGATGATGCGCTGCTTCTCGTCATAGATGTCGGTGGAATCGTGATAGAAGGCTGACAACGCGCCGGCGACCCCGACCATCACCGCCATGGGATGGGCGTCGCGCCGGAAGCCGCGGTAGAAATATTGCAGCTGCTCATGCAGCATCGTGTGATAGGTGATATGCGTTTCGAAGGCTACCTTGCGCTCCGCCGACGGCAGTTCGCCCTCCAGAAGAAGCTGGCAGACTTCCAGGAATGAGCTGTTTTCCGCCAACTCCTCGATCGGGTAGCCGCGGTAAAGCAGCACACCCTCGTCGCCGTCGATATAAGTGATCTTCGACTCACAGGAACCTGTGGAGGTATAGCCGGGATCGTAGGTGAAATAGCCGGTATCGCCGTAGAATTTGCGAACATCGACGACCGAGGGGCCAACGGAACCGTCCACAACCGGAAAATCGAAGCTTTTGCCGCTGCGGTGGTCCTTCAGGGTGACGATATCGCCCGTAACGCCGGGTTTAATGGCAGAGGATCCCTCGGTCATATTATGCCTCGCATTCTGTTATCATGTGGCGGTTTTTCCGACGTTGACATCGCCGGAATTGCTGCATCGCAATATCACTTTTCCGCGTTGCACTATTATACCCCGGCAACGCTGCCGGGGCAAATCCGGACTACAATAATCAGTCGGCGCGGGCGGCGCTGAGCCGCGCCAGACTTTCCTCGCGGCCCAGGACTTCCATGATTTCGAAGATGCCGGGAGAGATGTTGGAGCCAGTCAGGGCGGCACGCAGGGGCTGGGCAATTTTGCCGAGGCCCAGCCCCTTCGATTCCGCGTAGGCGCGAACGATGTCCTCCAGCGCGCCGGCTTCCCATTTGTCGAGTTCGCCGAACTTGTGTGCGACTTCCAGAACCATCGTTGCGCCGTCGCCGGCCAGCAGCTTGGCGGCCTTTTCGACCTTCAGGGGATAGGTGGGCGCCTGCAAATAAAACACTGCGTTATCGGATAGTTCCACCAATGTCTTCGCGCGTTGCTTCAATCCATTCATGCCGGCAAGCAATATGTCGCGGCAGTCCTCGTCGAGATCCCTGTGCAGCGTTTCGGCGAGGCGCGGCAAGATTAGCGCGACGAGGCGCACATCGTCGGCCTCGCGGATATAGTGGCCGTTCAGATTCTCCAGCTTGGCGAAATCGAAGCGGGCAGGGGAACGCCCGATCGACTCCAGGCTGAACCATTCGATGGCCTGTTCGGTGCCGATGATCTCCTCGTCGCCATGGGCCCAGCCGAGGCGCAGCAGGTAGTTGCGCATGGCCTCGGGCAGGTAGCCCATGTCGCGATAGGCCTCGACCCCCAGTGCGCCATGCCGCTTGGACAGCTTCGCACCGTCGGGCCCGTGGATCAGCGGCACATGGGCGAATTCGGGAACATCCCAGCCCAGCGCCTGGTACAGTACGGTCTGGCGCGCCGCGTTGGTCAGATGGTCGACACCGCGTATGATGTGGGTGACACCCATGTCATGGTCGTCGACGACGACGGAATGCATGTAGGTCGGGGTGCCGTCGCCGCGCATCAGCACCATGTCGTCAAGCTGTTCGTTGGCGATCCGCACGTCGCCCTGCACCAGATCGCGAATTACCGTCTCACCCTCCTGCGGCGCCTTCAGCCGGATCGCGGGTTTGACGCCCGCGGGCGCCTCGGACGGGTCGCGGTCGCGCCAGCGCCCGTCATAGCGGGGTGGGCGGCCCTCGGCGCGGGCCTTTTCACGCATTTCCGCCAATTCCTCCGGCGTCGTGTAGCAGCGATAGGCAAGGCCCTTGTCCAGCAATTCCGCAACAATGGCGGCATGGCGCGCCTGGTTCGCCGACTGGTATATCTCGTCGCCGTCCCAGTCCAGTTCCAGCCACCGCAAGCCGTCGAGGATGGCCTGGATCGCCTCGGGCGTCGAGCGTTCGCGGTCGGTATCCTCGACGCGCAGCAGGTAGCGGCCGCCGTGGTGGCGGGCGAACAGCCAGTTGAACAGCGCCGTGCGGGCTCCGCCGATATGCAGGAACCCCGTGGGCGACGGCGCGAACCGGGTTACGACGGACATTTCGACTCCTCGAGCGGTCAAACGGGTGGCGCAATGCCGGGCCGGGATGTAGCACAATGACGGGCGCTGCGGCAAAATCGTTTTGTCGCAATGTTGGGAAACGGGGACGGCACAAACCATGACGGGCTGGGGAAGGCTGGTGGAAGGGCTTGCGCACATCGTGACTGGTGAGCGCGAACGCTGGCTGCTTTGGGCGCCCGTGGCTTTCGGCGCCGGGATCGGCGTCTATTTCAACCTTTCCCGGGAACCGCCGGCCATGGCCGGGGTCTTCATCCTCACCGCCGCGCTGCTTCTGGCCTGGCGCATGCGGGCGAATCTGGTGTTGGCGCTGGTTCTGCTGGGCGTGGCGTTCGGGGCGGGCGGGTTTGCGGCGGCGCAGTTGCGCACCCATCTGGTTGCGGCCCCGATTCTCGGGAAACCCTACGGCCCCGCCGGCGTGACCGGGCGCGTGGTGCGCGTGGAATTGCGGCCGGACGGCCCGCGCGTGACGCTGGCGCATATTTCCCTGAAAGGCGTGGAGGCGTCGGCGACCCCGGCGCTGGTGCGCATCAAGCTGCGCCGCGGCGATATCGTCGATATCGGCGATCGGATCGATGTATTCGCCAAGCTTTCCCCGCCCTCGGCCCCGTCCGCCCCGGGCGCCTACGATTTCCAGCGCCGGTCCTGGTTCCAGGGACTCGGCGCCGTGGGATTCGCCATGGGCCGGGTGCGGCCGGCTGAGAAACACGGCTCGACGGAGGGATGGTCGCCGGCTTTGTTCATGGCGGCGCTGCGGCTGCATATGACGGAACGTATTCGCACCGCGCTGCCGGGCGAGTCCGGGGCCGTCGCCGCGGCCCTGATGACCGGCGACCGCAGCGCCATATCGCGACAGACTCTCGATTCCATGCGCGACTCCGGGCTGGCGCATCTGCTGGCGATTTCCGGGCTGCATCTGGGGTTAGTGGCGGCCACGCTGTTTTTCGGGCTGCGCGCGCTGCTGGCGCTATCGGAACGGCTGACCCTGCGCCATCCCATCAAGAAATGGGCGGCCGTCGTGGCCATCGCGGGCAGTTTCGGCTATCTGCTGCTGGCCGGGGCAACGGTGCCGACCCAGCGCGCCTTCGTTATGACTGGTTTGGTCTTGCTGGCCGTCCTGCTGGATCGGCAGGCGATATCGATGCGCCTCGTCGCCTGGGCCGCGATGATTATCCTGGTCATCGCGCCGGAAAGCCTGTTGGGGGCCAGTTTCCAGATGTCGTTCGCCGCCGTCGTCGCCCTGGTCGCCTTCTACGAGGCCTCCCGCGACCGATTCCGAACAATCCGCACGGTTGCCGGCCATGGACTTGCCGCGCGGATCGGGCTGTATGCCGGCGGGGTCGCCGCCACCACGGTCATCGCCAGCTTCGCCACCGGCCTGATCGCCCTGCATCATTTCGGACGGATTGCAGCCTACGGATTGCCGGCGAACATGCTGGCGGTGCCGTTGACGGCGCTGTGGGTCATGCCCTGGGCGGTGATCGCCGCCCTGTTGATGCCGCTGGGGCTGGAAGGCCTGCCGCTGACTCTGATGGGCTGGGGCATCGACGGTCTGCTGTGGGTTGCCGGCGGGATATCCGCCTGGCCCGGCGCGGTGCGCCCGGTCGCGGCGCTGCCGGTCGCCGGACTCGTGGCTGTGGCGTTCGGCGGGCTGTGGCTCTGCCTGTGGCGACGGCCTTGGCGTTATGCCGGGATGCTGGGTCTTGCGGTCGGCCTCGCGACCCCGTGGATGCAACAGGCGCCCGACATGCTGGTTTCCGACGACGGCAACCTGATGGCCGTGCGTATGGCCGATGGCCGTCTCAGCCTCTCCGAGCGCCGGCGTGGAAGGCGTATCGCCGAAGACTGGCTGGAGCAGGAAGGGCAGGGGGAAAGCTTCTACTGGCCGCAAACCGGGATCAGCGCCGATGGTTGGCTGCGTTGCGACGGTCTCGGCTGCATATACCGGGCCGGGGGCTGGACGGTGGCGTTGCTGCGCGATGGGCTGGCCCATGCTGAGGATTGCCGGATCGTCGACATTCTGGTCAGCCGGCGCCCGGTGCGCCGACGCTGTCCCGCGCCGTTGCTCGTCATCGACCGCTTCGACCTCTGGCGCCATGGCGCCACTGCCATATGGCTCGATGAGGGGGAAATCCGGGTTCGCACAGTCGCCGAGTACCAGGGCGCAAGGCCTTGGTCGTCACGGCGGGAAAGGGGCGTTGACTAGGGCGGGGATCGCCTAATAATTCCGCATCAGCCCAACCAGCCGGCCCTGGACCTTGACGCGGTCGGGGCCGAAAATGCGGGTCTCATAGGCGGAGTTGGCGGCCTCCAGGGCGATCGAGGCGCCCTTGCGGCGAATGCGCTTGAGCGTGACTTCGGCATCATCCACGAGGGCGACGACGATCATGCCGTTTTCCGCTGTATTGCAGCGCTGGATCAGCACTGTATCGCCGTCGAAGATGCCGGCGTCGATCATCGAGTCGCCTTCCACCTTCAGTGCGTAGTGTTCGCCGCCGCCGATCATCGAGGCTGGCACTTCGACATTGTCGGAATGATCGCTCAACGCCTCGATCGGCGTACCGGCCGCGATCTTGCCCAGCACCGGCAGGCTGATATTGTCGCCTTCCAGCGGCGTGGCCGACGGCGCGGCCTTGAAATCGGGGCGCACGACATTGCCCTTGGCGCCGCCGCCCATATTGTCCGGCAGCTTGACCACTTCCAGCGCACGGGCACGGTGCGGCAGACGGCGGATGAAACCGCGTTCCTCCAACCCCGTTATCAGGCGATGGATACCTGATTTCGATTTCAGGTTAAGAGCGTCCTTCATTTCGTCGAATGAAGGGGATACCCCGGATTCATCGAGTCGCTCGTTAATGAAATTGAGAAGTTCGTACTGCTTGCGTGTCAGCATCTCTGTGTCACCCCTTGGATCAAGCTGCCCCTCTGTCGCGGCGGCATTGCGCTGATCGATGGCTCTGCGTCGGCAGGGCCGGCTGGCCTTTGGTTACAGCGCCTGAAGCTTCGTGTGGTTTGCTGTTTCGCTCTAGTGGCTTCCCATCGGTGAAACACCACATATAGAACAAAACCAAAACATATGCACATGTTCTAGTTTGGTTCTTTTCTCCGGTCAAGGGGAAATGGGCCTCGGTAGAGCTTTTTTCGTCAGGCTCTGGACAGCCCGCCGGGAACGGGGATGACGGGAACGCGCTCGCCGGCCGCGAGCGCCGGGGCCCGGGGCGGCCTGACGACGAGGCAATCGGCCTGGGCCAGCATGTTCAGCATCGAACTGTCCTGCCGGGTAAAGGGGGTTACCAGCAGCTCGCCGTTGTCGCTGTTCGCCAGCACGCCGCGCAGGTAATCCTGCCGCTCGTCGTTTTCGGCCAGCGGTTCGGTGAGGCTGGCGGTCAGGCGGTGTTCGCCGCCGTTTGCTTCCATGCCAAGCATCTTTCCCAGCGCCGGGCGCAGATAGATCATGGAACAGACCAGCGCCGACACCGGATTGCCCGGCAGGCCAAGCACCGGCGTATCGCCGACATGGCCGAAGATCAGCGGCTTACCGGGCCGCATGGCAATCTTCCAGAAGCCGAGCTCGAAGCCGATCTCGCCCAGCACGCTCTGCACCAGGTCGTGGTCGCCGACCGACGCCCCGCCGCTGGTAAGCAGCAGGTCGGCGCCCTTGGCCCCGGCGGCCATCGCGGCCAGCGCCTCGCGGTCGTCCGGCGCAATGCCGAGTATATAAGGTTCGCCGCCGAACACCGTGACCATCGCCGCCATGCCGAGGCTGTTGGAGCTGACGATCTGGTCCGGCCCGATGGGATCGCCCGGCATGACGACCTCGTCGCCGGTCACCAGGATGGCGACACGCGGGCGGCGGTGAACCATGATCCAGGGCGTATTCATCGCCGCCGCCAGCGCGACGTCGCGCGCCGTCAGCAGGCGCCCGGCGCGCAGCAACACGTCTCCCGCGCTGAAATCAAGCCCGGCCGGCCGCACGAAGCGGCCCTCGGGCGCACTTTCCAGCACCGTCACCGTGCCGTCGCCGGCTTGGGTGTTCTCCTGCATGATGACCGTGTCGGCGCCGCCGGGCACCGGGCCGCCGGTGAAGATCCGCACCGCCTCGCCTGCGCCGAGCCGGCCCTGCCAGGCGCCGCCGGCGGGGGCCTGGCCGACGATCTTCAGCGTGACCGGAA
>CAMYNJ010000039.1 GCA_947259795.1 uncultured Alphaproteobacteria bacterium
TCGATGGCGTCGTCCAGCGACCCGCGCGGGTCGCCGTTGTCCTCCAGCCATCTGTTGACCCGGTGCGGGCCCGCATTATAGGCCGCCAGCGCCATCACCATCGATCCATCGAATCGTTCCAGCATGGAATCGAGATAGGCGCTGCCCAGCGTCAGGTTGTGATAGGGATCTTCGGTCAGCCGGCTCGTCGAGTGGCCCTTGATCTCCAGGTCGCGGGCGACCTTTTTTGCGGTCGCGGGCATAAGTTGCATCAGCCCGCGGGCGCCCGCCCGGCTGCGCGCCGCCGGGTCGAAAGCACTCTCCTGGCGGACCAGCGCATGCAGCAGCGCCGGATTCAGCGGCAGTTTGCCTTCCACGACCAGAGTCGGATAACCCAGATCGCGCAGCAGCACGCCGTCCTGCGCCGCGCGTCGCGCGATATAGACCGCGATCTCGGTACGGCCCGCGTCGCGGGCAAGCTTCGCGGCTTTGACCCATTCGCTCGGCGTCTTGCTGCGCCAGGCGATATGACGCAGCAGCGGGATCAGCGCCTTGTTGTCGTCGAGGGATGCCAGGAAGACCATCGGCGATTTGGTAGGATCGGCGGTGGCGCCGCCGCCATCCAGGGGCGATCGCGTCGCTTTCAGCCCGATCAGCAGGCGCACGAGGCGCACCAGGTCGTCGCGTTCGAAGGCCTCGGCTTCGGCCGCATCGATCTTCGTTTCGTGGCCCGGCGGCGGCGGGAGATGCATGCCCAGCCGATCGGCCGCCAACTGGCCGTAGAATGCCGTGTTGTAGCCGGCGGCGGTGCGGTACCACTGCTGGGAAATCTTCTCCTCACCGGCGGCTTCGGCCGCACGGCCGGCCCAATAGGCACCGCGGGCGCGGCTGATCGGGTAGCTGACGAAATCGTAGAGCGTCGAGAAATGGCCGAAGGCGGTATGCGGGTCGTCCATGAAGCGCAGCGCGATCCAGCCGGCCAGGAATTCCGCGTCCGCGCGCTTCGCCCGATCGGTCAGCCCATGGCCGCGCACCAGGCGATAGGCGGTGGCCGGGTCGCTGTCGCGCAGGAAACGCCGGGCCAGGATTTCCCGCTCGGTCCACCAGCGTGCCGGGCGCCCCAGTTCGCCGCTGTATTGCAGCAGCAGTTCCGCGGCATCGGCGTTCATTTCCTTGCGGCGGCGCCAGCGCACGCGCTCGTAATAGAGGCCCGGGTCGTTCTCGAGCCATGACGGGACACGCTCGATGGCGGCGTCTACGCCGCCCTTGCGCCCCATCAGCCGCAGCCTGGCGTCGGCGAGGGCGCGTCGGCCGTCGCCAAGTCGGTCCCGATGCCGCAGGGCCGCGGTTCTGCGGTTGTCCCACAGCAGCCGGTCCAGGCGCGCTACATGGTCTTCGGGTTCAAGATATTCGCCGAACTCCGCGATGTAATCTCTTTCCTCGTCACGGTTCATGTCGAAACGGGCCCATCCGCGCCGAACCATGTCGATCGCCTCCCGGTCATCGCCGGCGCGGAACAATGCGCGCGACCAGGCGATCGAGCCCTCAAGGGTGCGCGGCGAGTGATTGTCGAACCAGTCGAGAAGTGCCCGGCTGGGCGTCGTGCCGTCGATCGCGCGCTCGGCCTTCACGGTCAGGGACCTGAACTTGGGCCAGCCGGGGTTTGCGGCCATGAAACCGGTCAATTCCTCGAAGGATTGCTCGCGGTCGTTGTCGCGAAGCAACACCCAGTGCACGAGCTTGCCGACCAGCCGGTCCTGGATCGGCTGGATGGGAATCGGCGCGAGGGACCGTTCGGTCGTCGCAGCGGGCCTTTCGAAGTTCTCGATGGTGGGCCGGTTGGCCGCCGTCCCCCAGGGGTCGATGGCGGCGTCGCTGTCGGCCCGCGGCATCTCTTCGGCGCGGACGAGTTCCGCCGGCGCCTCGGTGGCCAGCACCGGCGCGGCCAGCAGGGCCGCCGCAAATGCGGCGCCCGCAAAAAGGATGGCTGCGCGCCAGCCTGCGATGGTTCTCCTTGGCATGATGCCGTCTTCCCCGTCCGGGTGACTTTACGGCTTTGATTCTATATGAATTGTACCAAGAAAATGTAAAAATTAAGGCCGGGATGTCTGCCACCCCATGCTTGCCGCGGGCCAAGTCTGGCTGTATGTTCCGGCAACGCGCGCGCGAATGGCGCCCACGGCAGGCATAAAAGCAACCTGATATCAAGGAGCTGGAAAATGTTCAGCGGTTCGATCACCGCGCTGATCACCCCATTCCGCAACGGCGAAGTGGACGAGAAGGCGTTTCAGGAATTCGTCGACTGGCAGATCCAGGAAGGATCGAACGGTGTCGTACCGGTCGGCACGACCGGCGAATCGCCCACCTTGAGCCATGACGAACATAAACGCGTTGTCGAACTTTGCATCGAGGTTGCGAAGGGGAAAGTCCCGGTGATCGCCGGTGCCGGCTCAAACTCCACGTCCGAAGCCATCGACCTGACCCGCCATGCGAAGGAGGCCGGCGCCGACGCCGCCCTGGTCGTGACGCCCTATTACAACAAGCCGACACAGGAAGGGCTGTATCTGCATTACGAGGCGATCGCGACGGCGGTGGACATACCGATCGTCATTTACAACATTCCCGGGCGCAGCATCGTCGACATGTCGGTGGAGACGATGACCCGGCTGGCCAAGCTGCCGAACATCGTCGGCGTCAAGGACGCGACCAACGACCTGTCGCGCCCGCTGGCGACTCGTGTCGCCATCGGCGGCGGGTTCTGCCAGCTTTCCGGCGAGGATGCGACCATCGCCGCCTTCCTGGCGCAGGGCGGCCATGGCTGCATCTCGGTAACTTCCAACGTCGCGCCACGAATGTGTTCAGACTTGCACAAGGCTTGGCAGGCGAAGGATTTCGACAAGTTCGGCGAGATCCGCGACCGGTTGATGCCGCTGCATGCAGCGTTGTTCTGCGAGAGCAGCCCCGGGCCGGTCAAATATGCAGCCAGCCTGCTGGGCAAGTCTTCGCCCGACACCAGGCTGCCGATGGCGCCGACCGCCGCGGCCAGCCGTGTCCGGGTTGAAGAGACGATGCGGACCGTGGGGCTGCTGAACTAATATAATGGCTGAGAAAAAAGGCCCGCGCGCCGCGGCCGAGAACCGGCGCGCCCGCCATGACTACCTTATCGAAGATACGGTCGAGGCCGGCATGATGCTGCTGGGCAGCGAGGTCAAGTCGCTGCGCGCGGGCCATGCCAGCCTCGCCGAATCTTACGCCGGACCCAAGGATGGCGCGATCTGGTTGCTGAACTGCCATATCCCGCCCTACGAGCAGGCCGGCCGCGAAAACCACGAGGCCAAGCGCCCGCGCAAGCTGCTGCTGCGCAAGAATGAAATGCAGCGCCTGCTGGAGGCGGTGAAGCAGAAGGGCGTGACCCTGGTGCCACTGAAGATCTACTTCAACGAACGCGGCATCGCCAAGCTGTTGCTCGGCCTGGCCAAGGGAAAGAAGCAGCATGACAAGCGCCAGGCCGACAAGGACCGCGACTGGAAACGCCAGCAGGCGCGCCTGATGCGGGAAAAGGGCTAGTGGCTTAAAGGGTTACGCGAGCCTTTTGCGCAGTTCCGCGAAGACGGAATGGAACATTTCCACGGTCAGGCGGCCGGTATTCGTGTTGTAGCGCGAGCAGTGGTAGCTGTCGGCGAGCAGCAGGCCGCTGGGCAGGTCGTGCATCGCGCCGTGGCCAAAGGCGTAGCGCGCAGCCACCAGCCCCATCGAGCGCAGTACCGCCTTGTGGGCGATCAGGCCCAACGCCAGGATCGCGCGAAGATTTCCCAAGCTGTCGATTTCCGCCTTCAGGAAGGGATTGCAGGCGTTGATTTCCGCGGTCGTCGGTTTGTTTTCCGGCGGCACGCAGCGCACCGCATTGGTGACGCGGCACCCGGTCATGCGGAAGCCGTCATCCGGGCGGGCGTCGAACCTGCCCTCGCCGAAACCGAATTCGGCAATCGTGGGATAGAGCAGGGCGCCGGCATAATCGCCCGTAAAGGGCCGACCGGTGCGGTTGGCGCCGCGCAGCCCCGGCGCAAGGCCGACGATCAGCAGGCCGGCTTCCGCCGGCCCGAAGCTGGGCACCGGCGCGTTGTGCCAGTCCGGCCATGCGGCGGCGTTGGCGTGCCGGAATTCGGCCAGACGCGGGCACAGGGCGCAATCGCGCGCCGGTTCGTTCATAGGCATTCCGGTATGTTTCGCCGCGCCCCTGCGGCTCAGTTGGCGACGTCGTAGGCGGCTTCTTCCGCCGCGTTGATCTCCGCCTCCTCGTCGTCCTCGGCCATGGACTCGCGCGGCGTATGAATCCGTGCGATCTGGTCCGCGATATCCTGCAGTTCGACGAAATGGTCGGCCTGCCGGCGCAGTTCGTCCGCCACCATCGGCGGGGCGGACTTGACCGTGCTGACCACCGTGACGCGAACGCCCTTGCGCTGGGCTGCCTCGACGACGCAGCGGAAGTCGCCATCGCCGGAGAAGATCACCACATGGTCCAGCCGGTCGGCCATCTCCAGGACGTCGGTCGCCAGTTCAAGGTCCATATTGCCCTTGATCTTGCGCCGGCCGGCGGCGTCGGTGAATTCCTTGGTCGGCTTGGTGACCATGGTGTAGCCGTTATAATCTAGCCAATCGACCAGCGGCCGGATTGGCGAATATTCCTGGTCGTCCACCAGCGCTGTGTAATAAAAGGCGCGGATCAGTTGCCCTTGTTTGCTGAATAACGCCAGAAGCCGCTTGTAGTCGATGTCGAAGCCCAAGGCGCGGGCGGCGGCATAAAGATTGGCGCCATCTATGAACAGCGCGACGCGCTCGTTCGAATAAAAATTCATTGCCATAGCCAAATACCTGAACAATTACAGCTAATACCAGCCTTGAACGGTTACGAAAATTGCAGCCCCTTATCGTTCAAAGCGGGAGCGGCCGACCGTGTATATCGCACAAGATATTATTACCCCGTCCACCCCTTAACGAATTATTTACCCTTTATACAGGTTTTGGGCAAGTCTCGCAGCCTCAAAACACGAAAAAAACAGTAAAATAGCGTTTGGCGGAAGGCAGGCTGACGCAACCAGGCTCTAAAGAGCTTGCGCCCATACGGTCCCAACCCTATATTCTGGCCCGAATTTCAGTCATTCCAAAGGATAAGATCAGTCATGGCCCGGGTAACCGTAGAAGATTGCGTTGAAAAGGTCCCCAACAGGTTCGATCTCGTTATGCTGGCGGCGCATCGCAGCCGTAGTATTGCGGCGGGCGCGCCGCTGACTATCGATCGCGACAACGACAAGAATCCCGTCGTCGCGTTGCGCGAAATCGCCGACGAGACGATCGGTGTTGATGATACGCGCGATTCGCTGATCCGCAGCATGCAGCGCCATGTCGAAATCGACGAACCGGAGGAGGAAGACGCGCTGGAGCTTATGGCCGGCGCGATGATGGCCGGCGATGAAGCCGATCCCAGCGAATATGCGCGCGCGGGCGAATTGGTGGAGCATGATGAGGCCGAGGAAGGCCTGTCAGCGGACTCCGCGGAGGCGGAGACCGACATCACCGAATGACGTGCCATGCCGCATGCCGCAGCTGGACCGCGGGGCTATAGAGGGGCAATGCGGCATGATCCGGCAGTATGAGCTGGTCGAAAGTGTAAAGAGTTACGACCCGGGCGCGGACGAGGATGCCGTCAACCGCGCCTATGTTTTTTCGATGAAAGCCCATGGCTCGCAATTGCGGGCGTCCGGCGATCCCTATTTCTCCCACCCGGTCGAAGTGGCGGGCATCCTGGCGAAGATGAAGCTGGATTCCGCGTCGATCATCACCGGCCTTCTACATGATACGGTCGAGGATACGGTTGCGACCCTTGCCGATATCCGCGATCTCTTCGGCGACGATATCGCCCGGCTGGTCGATGGCGTCACCAAGCTCAGCCAGATCGAACTGCAGTCCGACAAGTCCCGGCAGGCGGAAAACTTCCGCAAGCTGGTCCTGGCGATGTCGGAGGATATCCGGGTGCTGCTGGTCAAACTGGCGGACCGGCTGCACAACATGCGGACCCTGCAATACGTCAAGAGCGAGGAGAAACGCCAGCGCATTGCGCGCGAGACCATGGATATCTACGCGCCGCTGGCGGAACGCATCGGCATCCGCGACTGGAAAGACGAGCTGGAGGATCTGGCCTTCCGCCAGTTGAATGCGGACGCGCACGCATCGGTCACCAAGCGTCTTGAATTCCTGCGCTCGCGCGGCGGCGACGTCATAGGCCGGGTGATCGAGGATCTGCGAAAGACCCAGGCCGAGGCCGGGGTCGAGGCGGAAGTCACGGGTCGGGAAAAAACGCCCTATTCGATCTGGCGCAAGATGCAGAAGAATAATGTCGGGTTCGAGCAACTCTCCGACATCATGGCTTTCCGCATTGCCGTGGCCTCCGACGAGGACTGCTACCGGGCGCTCGGCGTCATCCATAACAGCTATCGCGTGGTGCCGGGCCGCTTCAAGGATTACATCTCGATCCCCAAACCGAACGGCTACCGGTCGATTCATACCGGCGTAATCGGCCCGGAGAATCAGCGCATCGAACTGCAGATCCGCACCAGGGAAATGCACGAGGTCGCCGAATACGGTGTCGCCGCGCACTGGGTCTACAAGCAGGGCCGGCCTCAGACCGAGGGCAAGCAGTACCGCTGGTTGCGGCAATTGCTGGAAATTCTTGAGCATGCGTCGGAGCCGGAGGAGTTCCTGGAACACACCAAGCTGGAGATGTTCTCCGACCAGGTGTTCTGCTTTTCGCCGAAGGGCGATCTTTATGCGCTACCACACGGCGCGACTCCGGTCGATTTCGCCTACGCGGTCCATTCCGAGGTCGGTAACCGCTGCGTCGGGGCCAAAATCAACGGGCGGATCGTGCCGCTGAGAAACGAGCTTCGCAACGGCGACCAGGTGGAAATTATCACCAGCAAGGCGCAGACTCCCTCACCGACCTGGGAAAGCTTCGTGGTCACCGGCAAGGCGCGGGCCTGTATCCGGCGCTTCGTGCGCAACCAGCAACGGGACCAGTATGTCAGCCTGGGCCGCGAGATCGTCGCCAAGACCTTCCGCCAGGACGGCTACGAGCTGACCGAAAAGGCGCTCAAGGGCGTATGCAAGAATTTCGATTGCGACCATGTGGACGACCTCTATGCCGTGGTCGGCGAAGGCCAGCATACCGGTCGCGAAGTGCTGTGGGCGGTCTTCCCCGGCGCCAAGAAGGATCGCTCACAGAAGGTGGTGCCACTGGCCAGGGCGCGCAGCAAGGCCGGCAAGGATCATTCGGTGCAAATTCGCGGCCTCATCGCGGGCATGGCGGTCCATTTTGCCGGATGCTGCCATCCGCTGCCGGGCGAGCGGATCGTCGGCATCGTGAGTACCGGCAAGGGCGTGACCATCCATACCATCGACTGTGAGACCCTGGAGAGTTTCGCCGAAATGCCCGAGCGCTGGCTCGATGTCTCGTGGGACGTCGGCGGCAGCGACCTGCCGATACATGTCGGGCGCATCCATGTCCTGGTGAATAATGAACCCGGTGCGTTGGGCACGATCTCAACGGTCATCGGCCGCGACGGCGGGAATATAACCAACCTCAAGATCGTTCATCGTTCGATGGATTTTTTCGAAATACTTATCGACATTGAGGTAACGGACATAAAGCAGCTTACCGATATCATGGCCGCTTTGCGGGCGACACGCGTGGTGAATTCGGTCGACCGCGCCCGCAGCTGACCGGAGGGGAACGCGCCAAAAACAGACATTGGCCGGGGCGCGGAAAAGGGTATTCTGAAGGACGATGTTCAAAAGACGTACACAGCAACCGGTTCACCACAGGGTCGGCAACCTGATCTGGCCGCGGATCGGATTTCGCCGTTCGATGACTTATATCTGGCATCGCGTGGGACGCCTGCACGGCACGCCGCACAGCATCGCAGGCGGCTTCGCCGCGGGGGTGGCGGTTTCCTTTACCCCGCTGGTCGGCAGCCATTTCGTACTTGCTGTGCTGCTTGCCTGGATGACTCGCAGCAATATCGTGGCCGGACTTCTCGGCACCGCGGCCGGTAACCCCTGGACCTTTCCCTTTATCTGGGTCTGGATATATGAGCTTGGGCGGGGGATGGGGGCAGGCGAGGCTGCTCAGGCCAAGCCGGATGCCCTGGCGATAATCGTCGATTTGCCGGGCGTTATGGGACGGGCGTTGTTAAGCTTTGACGTCGACTGGGCTTATTTGGAAAATCTGTGGGCGGTGATGTGGCCGATGATGGTGGGCAGCATCCCGACTGTTATTGTGGTTTGGCTGGTCACCTATCTGGTGTTGAAGCCGATGGTCGCCACATATCAGGTGCGGCGTATCATGCGGCGGCGGCGGAAGCAGGAGAGGGCGCAGGAGGCCGCCAGGCGGGCGATCGCGGAACTGACGGTGGTGGAAGGCAGCGGATCGGTCAACGCCATGGCGGCCGACAAGGGTTCGGTGCGGAAGGAGATCAACGGATGATGAAACGGGCGCTGAGGCTTGGCGTTAATATCGACCATGTGGCGACGATCCGGAATGCCCGCGGCGGCCCGGACCCCGACCCGGTGCGCGCGGCCAAGCTGGCGGCGAACGCGGGCGCCGACGGGATCACGGCCCATTTGCGCGAAGACCGCCGCCATATCACCGACACCGACATAACGCGGCTGGCATCGGAAATCGACCTGCCGCTGAACCTGGAGATGGCGGCGACCGATGAGATGCTGGAAATCGCGCTGCGACACAAACCCCATGCCGCCTGTCTGGTGCCGGAAAAGCGCGAGGAGCGGACCACCGAGGGCGGGCTGGACGTGGCCGGCGGTTTCGACCGTCTGAAACCCTTTGTCGCGGCGCTGGGCGACGCCGGCAGCCGGGTATCGCTGTTCATCGAGCCCGACCCCGCGCAGCTGGATGCGGCCTTGGCGATCGGTGCGCCGGTGGTGGAACTGCATACCGGGAGCTACGCCAACCTGCAGGGCGCGGCGCGCGATGCCGAGCTGCGCCGCCTGCGCGACGCGGCCGCCTATTGCGACGAGATCGGCCTTGAATGCCATGCCGGACACGGCCTGACATTCGACAATGTCGTCCCCGTGGCCGCCATCCCGCAGGTCGTCGAACTGAATATCGGTCATTTTCTGATCGGCGAGGCGATCTTCGGCGGGCTGGACAGCACGATCAAGCGCATGCGGGCCCTGATGGACAAGGCGCGGGCCGAGGTGCAGGGCGAGCAGAGCGCGTGATGATTCTGGGGATCGGCAACGATCTGATCGATATCCGCCGCGTCGAGAAGAGCCTGGACAGGTTCGGCGACCGCTTTGTCGCGCGTGTCTTTACCGAGGTCGAGCAGCGGAAATCGGACCGGCGCGCCAACCGCGCCGCCAGCTACGCCAAGCGGTTCGCGGCGAAGGAGGCCTGCTCGAAGGCGCTGGGCACCGGCTTTCGCAAAGGCGTCTTCTGGCGCGATCTCGGCGTGGTCAACCTGCCCTCGGGCAAGCCGACGATGGCGCTGACCGGCGGCGCGCTGGTCCGCCTGGCGGAATTGACGCCCGCCGGCATGAAGGCCCAGATCGACCTGACGATTACCGACGATTTTCCGCTGGCCCAGGCGATCGTCATCATCTCCGCCATACCCGACGGCGGGGAATAGCCAAGGCGGGCATTGACAGGGCGGGGCTTCGCGCCCCATATCAGCCACGCATAAGACAAGGTAACGCGCGCAGCGCGGGAGAATTCATGAAATCCAGCAAGAACGCCGACAAATCCGAAAAGGTCGGAACCGGCAAGAACCGGGATAGCGCGGCGTTGGAGGAAGCAGCGGACGTCGCCACTGACGGCCCCGCGCGCCTGCGCGACTGGCTGTGGAACGATACCGTACAGACGATCTTTTATGCCTTCCTGATCGCCATCGCGGTGCGGATCGTCGCCTTCGAGCCCTTCAATATCCCCTCCGGCTCGATGTACCCGACCCTGCTGGAAGGCGACTATCTGTTCGTTTCGAAATACACTTACGGCTACAGCCGCTATTCCTTTCCCTTCGGCTTCCCGCCCTTCAGCGGCCGGATCTGGGAAAGCCCGGTCGAGCGCGGCGACGTGGCGGTATTCCGCAAGCCGCCGGAAAACGAGGTCGACTATATCAAGCGGATTATAGGGCTGCCCGGCGATCGCATCCAGGTGCTGGGCGGAATTCTGCACATCAACGGGGAAGCCGTCGAACGCAAGCGCATTGAGGATTTCATCGTCGATTATGGCCGTAAGATCGTTCAGTACGAAGAGACCCTGCCCAACGGGCGCAAGCACTTGATACTTGAGACAAACAACGACACCGGACACTTGGATAACACCGATGTGTTCACCGTTCCTGAGGGCCATTATTTCGCCATGGGCGACAATCGCGACAACTCGCAGGACAGCCGCACGAAACAGGTCAGCTTCATCCCGGCGGAAAATCTGGTTGGCCGCGCGGAAATCCTGTTTTTCTCGACCGACGGCAGCGCCAGGATATGGGAAGTCTGGAGATGGCCCTTCGCGGTCCGCTACAGCCGCCTTTTCAACGGCGTGGATTGATCGGCCCGGCTGGCCGGAGCGATGCGTGAACTGACGAAAATCCTCGATTACGAATTCGACGACCCGGAACTGGCCCGGGTCGCGCTGGCCCATCGCAGCGCGGCCGGCCGCGGCGAGCCCACCTACGAGCGGCTCGAGTTCCTCGGCGACCGCGTGCTGGCCCTGGTGATCGCCGATCTTTTGTACGAGCATTACCCGAACGAGGAGGAGGGCGCGCTGGCCAAGCGGCTGGTGGCGCTGGTGCGCCGCGAGACGCTGGCCGAGGTGGCGGCCAGGCTGGGCCTGGGGCAGTTTATTGTTCTCAGTAAAGGAGAGGAAGACGCCGGCGGGCGCGAAAACCCCGCGATCCTGGCCGACGTCTGCGAATCCCTGATGGGGGCGATGTACCGCGACGGCGGGATGGAGCCGGCCCGCCGTTTCATCGAGCGCCACTGGCATGACCTGATGACCAGCGAAAAGACGCCGCCCAAGGACGCCAAGACCAGCCTTCAGGAATGGGCCCAGGGCAAAGGCCTGGACCTGCCGGAATACCGTACGGTCGACCGCAGCGGCCCGGACCATGCACCCTGCTTTACCATCGAGGTCAGAGTGGCGAAATTCCCGCCGGAGCGCGGCGAGGGCGCCACCAAGCGCATTGCCGAACAGACCGCCGCCGAGCTGTTGTTGAGCCGTCTGGAGGCCGAGGATGGCTGAGGCGGCGATTCGTTGCGGTTTCGTGGCGCTGCTCGGCGCGCCGAACGCCGGTAAATCGACCCTTTTGAACCGCCTCGTCGGCGCCAAGGTTTCGATCGTCACGCCGAAGGTGCAGACCACCCGGACCCGCGTGCTGGGCATCGCGATGCGCGGCGACGCGCAGATCGTGTTCGTCGATACGCCGGGCATCTTCCAGCCCAAGCGGCGCCTGGACCGCGCCATGGTCGCCGCCGCCTGGGCCGGCGCCGCGGACGCCGATATCGTGGTGCTGCTGGTGGACGCGCAAAAAGGCGTGACGCACGATGCGCGGCGCATCGTCGAAGGACTGCAAAAGGCCGGCCGCAAGGCGATCCTGGCGCTCAACAAGATCGACCTGGTGAAGCGCGACAAGCTGCTGGAATTGGCAGCGACGCTGAACGAGACCGGCATCTTCACCGATATCTTCATGATATCGGCCGAGACAGGCGACGGGGTCGAAGACCTCGCCGAGACACTGGTCGGGCGCCTGCCGGAAGGCCCGTGGCTTTATCCGGAAGACCAGTTGTCCGACATGGCGGAACGCCAGCTCGCGGCCGAGATCACGCGCGAGAAGCTGTTCCTGAAGCTGCGCCAGGAACTGCCCTATGCGCTGACCGTCGAGACCGAGGAATGGGAAGACAAGACGGACGGCAGCGTGCGCATCGCCCAGATCATCTATGTCCAGCGCGACACTCAGAAATCCATCGTGCTGGGCAAGGGCGGACAGATGATAAAGGCCGTCGGCGCGGCCGCGCGCGAGGAGTTGGAAGGGATGCTGGGCTGCCGGGTCCACCTGTTCCTGTTCGTCAAGGTGCGCGAAAAATGGGGCGAAGACCCCGAACGCTACCGCGATTGGGGCCTCGATTACGACGCGTAAGGCACAGGGAAGCGCCGCACAACAGCAGGGAGGAAACAAGATGGCGGGACAGACATATGGTTTCGTCGGGCTGGGCCAGATGGGCGGCCCGATGTCGAAACGCCTGTTGGCGGCCGGCCATTCGCTCCGCCTGTTCGATATGGACCCCGCGGCGTTGCGGGCGCTGACCGACCTAGGTGCGACGGCCGCCGGATCCGCCCGCGAAGTCGCCGATGCCGCGGAAATCGTCTTCACCAGTCTGCCGACGCCCGCCGTGGTGCGGGCGGTCGCGCTGGAAGAGGACGGGCTGATCCAGGGATCCCGCATCCGCATCATGGTCGACCTGTCGACGACGGGGACCGTCGTCGCCTGCGAGGTCGCGGCGCGGCTGGCGGAGAAGGAGATCGTCTGGGCCGACGCCCCGGTCAGCGGCGGGGTCAAGGGCGCGGTGGCGGGCACGCTGGCGGTGATGCTGTCCTGTCCGCAAGGGACCCGTGACGAGATCGCCGGCCTGCTGGAGGTCTTCGGCAAGGTCTTCTTCGTCGGCGAGCAGCCGGGCATGGGCCAGATCGCCAAGCTGGGCAACAACATGCTGTCCACCGCGGCGCTCACGCTGACCTCGGAGGTCGTAGCCATGGGCGTGAAGGCGGGGCTGGACCCCGCGGTCATGGTCGAGATATTCAACAACGGAACGGGGCGCAACAGCGCCACCCAGGACAAGTTTCCCCGCAATATCCTGCCGCGCAGCTTCGACGCCGGCTTCGCCACGGGGCTGGCCTACAAGGACGTGCGGCTCTGCGTCGACGAGGCGGAGGCGCTGGGCGTGCCGATGGTCGCCGGCGCCGTTATCCGCGAGATGATGGCGGTGACCAACGCGAAGTTCGGCGGCGAGTCCGATTTCACCTCGGTCGCGAAATTGCTCGAGGAATGGGCCGGGATCGAAATTCGCGGTTGATTGCGACGGGCCGTCCCGGCAGTTTCACTGATAGAAATAACCCATAGGGAGAGGACGCATCATGGCGCGCATCAATATCCAGTTCACCCGTTTCTCGGCCTTCTACAGCCCGCTGATCGCCACCGGGGCCGGCGGCTTTTTGGCTGACGAGGGGCTGGAGCCCGAGCTCTCGATCTCGCCGCCGGGCGCATCGGCCATTGCCGCCCTGCTGGACGGCAGCGCGCATGTGGTGCAATCCGCGCCGTCGCAGGGGCTCAGCTCCCTGGAAAAGGGCGAGGAGCCGAAGGCCGTGCATTTCGCCCAGGTCAACGAGAAGGACGGCTTCTTCCTGACCGGACGCGAACCCGATACTGACTTTTCATGGTCGAAACTCGCCGGCAAGCGTGTGCTGGTCGATCATGGCGGCCAGCCGCTGGCGATGTTCAAATATGCCTGCAAGAAGCAAGGGCTGGATTACAGTTCGATCGTCGCCGTGGATGCCGGCAATGTCGACGAGATGGACGCCGCCTTCCGCGCCGGCGAGGGCGACTATATCCACCAGCAGGGCCCGGCCCCGCAGCAGCTGGAACATGACGGCGTCGGTTACGTGGTGACCGGCCTGGGCGACGCCATCGGCCCCTGCGCCTTCTCCAGCCTGGCCGCGACGCGCGAATGGCTGGCCACCGATATGGCACGCGCCTTCACTCGTGCCTATCGCAAGGCGCGCCAGTGGCTGAACGAGACGCCGGCCGCCGAGGTCGCCAGGGTTGAGCGCGACCATTTCCCCGACATCGACCAGGAAGTCCTGGCCAACACCATCGAGGCCTACCAGAAGCTCGGCAACTGGAGCCCCCATGTGGAAATTACCCGCGAGGCCTTCCAGGTCACCCTCGACGTCTTCGCCAATGTCGGCCGCACCGTCGAAGGCGATGCCTACGCCAAGGTAGTGACCCCGCCGCCGGAGGCGTGACGAATGTGGTCTGTCTTTGCCACTATCGGGATATCCGCGCCGCTAACTCATTGCGAAACGGCGGAGAGGAGCGCGTCCCGTGGTCTGGCGTGATTGGCTCATCGGCCTGATTGTTGTATTTGCAATCCTGGTGTTCCTTTTCATCGTGAGTTCGCGGATTCTTTTTTGGGAGCCGTTTGTATCGCCTTCCGGCAGTTCGCTTCCGTCTATAACGGCTGGTGATCGTTACTTCGTATCAAAGTTCGCCTATGGATATTCGCGCTATTCCTTCCCCTTCGCGATCGTTCCTTTCGAGGGACGCATTTGGGAAAGCCCGGTGGAGCGCGGCGACTTAGCCGTATTCCGGAAACCGCCGGAAAACGAGATCGACTATATCAAGCGGATCGTCGGCCTGCCGGGCGAACGCATCCAGGTACTTGAAGGTATTCTGCATATCAATGGAGAGGCGGTCGAACGCGAACGTATAGAGGATTTTACCAGCGACTACGGGCGCAAGATAATCCAGTATATTGAAACCCTGCCCAACGGGCACCGTTACAAGATATTGGAAGCGCACGGCGACGAGGGGGTTTCGGACAACACCGTCGAATTCACTTTGCCGGAAGGCCACTACTTCGCGATGGGCGATAATCGCGACAATTCGGCCGATAGCCGGGTTTTCGGGTTCGTCCCGAAGGACAATCTGATCGGCAAATTGAGCGTTGTTTTCTGGAGCGGCAGTGAGTCGAGATTAACTTGGTCAACCCCGGACTAGGTCGAATGTCTGGCCGGGGCGTCGCAATGTTCCGTTGATTGGGGCTGTCGTGTCGATATGGCGCCCGACCCGCAAACTGCTAAACTCTAGCCATGGAATGGAGCGACGAAGGGATCGTCCTTAACGTTCGACGCCACGGCGAGTCGGCGGCGATCGTCAGCCTGCTGACGCTGGGCCATGGCCGGCATGCGGGGCTGGTGCGGGGCGGTGCGTCGCGGCGGATGCGGGGATTCCTGCAGCCGGGCAATACGGTGTCGGCGACCTGGCGGGCGCGGCTGGAGGAACATCTGGGGACGCTGACCGTCGAGCCGATGGTCAGCCGCGCCGTGCTCTACGACCAGCCGGGGCCGCTGGCGGCGCTGACGGCAGCCACCGCGCTGGTCGAGGCCGCCCTGCCGGAACGCGCGCCGCATCCCCGACTATACCACCTGTTGGCCGAATTGCTGGAGGATCTGGACCGGCCCGGCTGGGCCGAATCCTACATCCGTTGGGAGATTCGCCTGCTGGCCGATCTCGGCTTCGGGCTCGATCTCGGTTCCTGCGCCTCGACCGGCAGCAATGACGGGCTGGCTTACGTCTCGCCGAAGAGCGGCCGGGCGGTGTCGCTGTCGGCGGGCGAGCCCTGGCGCGAGAAGCTGCTGCCCTTGCCGCGCTTCCTGGCGCCCGACGGCGGGCCGCCGGATATCGGGCAGCTGGACGAGGGGCTGCGGCTGACCGGCTGGTTCCTGGAACGCCACGTCTTCGCGCCCCACAACGCGCGCACACCCGATGCGCGGGAAAGGCTCGTCGGCTATCTGCGCGGGCTCGACGCGGCCCGCCAAGACATAGTATAAGCGCAGAGAATCAACACCAGATATGGTAGGAGAACGGCTTTATGAGCAACGGCGACCCGGCCACGGACGGTAACGGCGCACAGCCGGCCCAACTTGCCGACATACTGCAGGAACGCTATCTGGCCTACGCCATGTCGACGATCATGTCGCGATCGCTGCCGGACGTGCGCGACGGGCTGAAGCCGGTGCATCGCCGGCTGCTCTATGCCATGCGCGAGCTCAAGCTGAACCCGGCCTCGGGCTTCCGGAAATGCGCCAAGATCGTCGGCGACACGATGGGCAACTACCATCCCCATGGCGACGCGTCGATCTACGACGCGATGGTGCGCCTGGCGCAGTCCTTCGCGGTGCGCTATCCGCTGGTCGACGGGCAGGGCAATTTCGGCAATATCGACGGCGATTCCGCGGCGGCCATGCGCTATACCGAGGCGCGGCTGACCGAAATCGCCCAGATGCTGCTGGAAGGGATCGACGAGGATGCGGTCGATTTCCGCGACAGCTATAGCGGCGATTACGAGGAGCCGGTGGTGCTGCCGGCCGGCTTCCCGAACCTGCTGGCCAACGGGGCGTCGGGCATCGCGGTCGGCATGGCCAGCAATATCCCGCCGCATAATGTCGGCGAGATCTGCGCCGCGCTGCTGCATCTCATCAAGCATCCCAATGCCGCCATCGAAACCCTGCTGACCCACATGCCGGGGCCGGATTTTCCGACCGGAGGCGAGCTGGTGGAATCGCGCGAGACGATCCTCGAGGCCTACCGCACCGGGCGCGGCAGCCTGCGCCTGCGGGCGCGCTGGGAGGTCGAGAAACAGAAGGGCGGGACCTGGCAGATCATCGTCACCGAAATTCCCTATCAGGTGCAGAAGAGCAAGCTGGAAATCCGGGTCGCCGAGTTGCTGAACGACCGCAAGCTGCCGATGCTGGCGGATGTGCGCGACGAATCGACCGACGATATCCGCCTGGTGCTGGAGCCCAAGAGCCGCAATGTCGATCCCGCCACGCTGATGGAGGCGCTCTACCGCCATACCGATCTGGAAACCCGCTTCGGGCTGAACATGAACCTGCTGGACGCGGATCAGACGCCGCGGGTGATGAATCTGCGCGAAGTGTTGCAGGCCTTCCTGGACCACCGACACGATGTGTTGAAGCGGCGCACCGCGCACCGTCTGGGCAAGATCGAGCAGCGGCTGGAAATCCTCGACGGTTTCCTGATCGCCTATCTGAATATCGATGAGATCATCCGCATCGTCCGCGAGGAGGACGACCCGAAACAGGAACTGATGTCGCGCTTCGAACTGAGCGACACCCAGGCCGAGGCGATCCTGAATCTGCGCCTGCGGCGGCTGCACAAGCTGCAGGAAATCGAGATCAAGACCGAGCATAAGGCGTTGAGCGAGGAACGAGCGCAATTGCAGGCGCTGCTGGGCGACGAGGATGCGCGCTGGGGCAAGGTTGCCGGGGAAATCCGCAACATGCGCGACAAGCTGGCCAAGGATCCGGTGCTCGCGCCCCGCCGCACCCTGATCGGCGAGCCGCCGTCCGCCGTCGTGGTGCCGCTGGAGGCGATGATCGAGCGCGAGCCGGTCACCGTGGTCTGTTCGAAACGCGGCTGGATCAGGGCGCTGCGCGGCCACTTGGCCGTGGAAACGGACCTGAAATACAAGGAAGGCGACGAGCCTCGCTTCTTCCTGCATGCGGAGACCACGGACAAGCTGCTGGTTTTCGCGACCAACGGGCGGTTCTACACGCTGGGCGCCGACAAACTGCCCGGCGGGCGCGGCTTCGGCGAACCGCTGAACCTGATGATCGATCTCGGCAGCGAGGAGATCGTCACCATCATGGTCCACAAGCCGGACCGCAAACTGCTGGTCGCGGCGGCCGACGGGCGCGGCTTCCTGGTCGAGGAAAACGGCGTGATCGCACAGACGCGCGCCGGCAAGCAGGTACTGAACGTGTCGGACAAGGCGCCGGCGTTGCTTTGCATCTCGGCGGCGGGCGATTCGGTAGCGGTGATCGGGCGGAACCGCAAGCTGCTGGTCTTCGGGCTGGACGAGATCCCGACCATGACGCGCGGCCGCGGCGTCATCCTGCAGCGCTACAAGGATGGCGGCCTGTCTGACGTGCGCACCTTCGCGCGGGCAGAGGGTTTGTCCTGGAAACATGGCGGCGGCGAGCGCACCGAGACCAAGCTGGAAGGCTGGCTCGGCAAACGGGCCCAGGCCGGCCGCCTGCCGCCCACGGGATTCCCGCGCAGCAACAAATTCAGTTGACTGCCAATGGACGGGGGAGACCGAGCAACCTCGTCCTTCGAGACGGGCCTTCGGCCCTCCTCAGGATGAGGCTCCAACACCTGTTTCCTCATGCTGAGGAGCCCCGAAGGGGCGTCTCGAAGTATGAGGCCGCTCGGTGTCGCACATCCGGACGTCTGGTTGTGCCGCACCATGATCGCCGGCAAGAATCAGCTAGGGTTTTTAAGCAGGGGCCGCTATAAACGGCGCGAGTGAATTCCAGAAACGGGGCGACTGAAATGAACACGACCACCGCATTGCCGCAACGGACCCTGATCGGCGCGCTCTGGCCCGAAGGCAGCCTGGCGAAGCCGCTGCGCCTCGCGATCCTGGCACTGGCAGGGACTGCGCTGCTGACCCTCTCCGCCAAGATCCAGGTCTGGCCCGGCCCGGTGCCGATCACCATGCAGAGCTTCGTCATCCTGACCATCGGCATGACCTATGGCTGGCGCCTGGGCGGGGCGACCTTGTTGCTTTATCTGGCCGAGGGCGCGGTGGGGCTGCCGGTATTTTCCGCGGGCGGCGGCATCGCTTATTTCGCCGGCCCGACGGGCGGCTATCTGGTCGGTTTCGTATTGGCCGCGGCGCTGACCGGCTGGCTGGCCGAACGTGGCTGGGACCGCCGGCCGGTGAACACCGCGCTGGCGATGCTGGCCGGCAATGTCGCGATCTATCTGCCCGGCCTGGCCTGGCTGGCGGCGCTGAAGGGGGCCGAGGTCGCCCTCAAATACGGTCTGATGCCGTTCCTGTTGAGCGACCTGGTCAAGCTGGCGCTGGCCGCCGCCGCGATGCCGCTGGCCTGGCGCGGCCGTTTTTTTTGTCGAACCAGTGGAGCCAAAGGACTCAGAATTTCAGGACCGCCTGCACCGTTACGATATCCACCGAATTTTCGTAGCTTGCGTTCAGCTCCAGCGAACCGCCCTGGTTAAGCGTCACGGCCGAATCGTCGACAAAGATGTGCGTATAACCCGCGTCCAGCGAGAAGCCGGGCGTAACCTCATAGCCCAATCCGAGCGAAACCCAAGTGCGGTCGTTGCCGGGAATGCGCGGCGTCCGCGTCGCATCCGGAATCGGCGTCTGGTCGTAGGCGATGCCGCCTCGCAGGGCCAATTGCTCGTTTGGCCGCCATGTCGCGCCAAGGGCAAAGAACCAGCTGTCGTCCCAGTCCTCGATGGTCACGCTGTCCGGCTGCACCGGGTTGTCGAACTGGACGCGCAGCACGTCGAAACTGCTCCATCCGGTCCAGGCGGCCTCGGCCATGACGGCGAGTTCCGGCGACAGGTCGTGGTAGACGCCGACCGATGCGGTATCGGGCGATGTGAACTTCGCGCTCACGCCGGTATCGGCGAATGCGCCGAGAAAGTCCGCGGGCGTTGCTCCCCCGGGGAGGGTAAAGTCCCCGGTGCCTTTCAGGGTGCTGGAGATCTTCGAACGATAGGCCGCGCCGATCCGGGTGGATTCCGATAACTCGAACAGAACGCCCAGATTGAAGCCGTATCCCCAGTCGTCACCGGTGACCTCAACCGACCCGTCCGCGGGAACAGCACCGCCTGAAATCGTGTTAATGTCGATGGCCTGGCTCAGGGTCGCTTCGACATACTGGATCTGCAATCCGGCGCCCACCGATATCCGCTCGTTCAACCGGTAGGCGACGTTGGGGTTGATATTGATCGTTTTCAGTTCCGATTCGGTTGCATGGTAGCGCCCGACCCAGCCCGTATCATATTCGGTCTTCAGGCCGAAGGGCGCGTTGACGCCGAGGCCGAGCTTGAGATCCGGCGAAAGGGACCACAAAAAATAGGCCGCCGGAACGATGGCGCCTTCGCCGGCGTCGCCGGTGGTCGTTCCGGTAACCGGGGCTCCCGCCAGGTCGCGTCCGCTTGCGCCCTGCAATTCCGCCTGTGGAAGAATATAGCTGACCACCAGCGCGGCCTGGTGCTCGTCGTCAAGCCGCGTCAGGCCGGCGGGGTTGAAGAACATGTAGGTCACGTCCTCGGCACCGGCGGTCGCGCCGGCGAAAGAATTGCCCTGCGCCGAGCTGCTTTGTTCTTTTAGTGCGAAGCCGGCGGCGCTGGCGTCGGCCGCGGGAAGCAGGGTCGCCGCGCAAAAGCCCGTCAACGCGGTCATGCCAAGCAACTGGGCCCGCAGGCCGGGATAACGTGCTTTATTCCTGATCATTATGTTTCCTCCAATGTTCGCGTCCGCGCATCGAAAGTGTGCGCCTGTCTTATTATATTTCGATATTGTCGCAAATTCGTCGCGTTGAGAAGGGGTAAACAAGACGTCGGGCTGAAACAAACAGTCACATATCCGTAATTTCGTCCAGGGTCGCCCGGTAATTCGGGTCGTTGGGGTCCCCCAGCGCCACGGCGGACTGTGCGGCCTCCAGGGCTTCCTGGCGGAGTCCCCGCGCCTGCAGCACGTAGGCGAGATTGTTCCAGGCCGGCGCCGAATTTTCCGGGTCGACGGCGATGGCCCGGCGCCAGGCGGCCTCGGCGCCCGCCAGGTCGGCCGACGCATAGCGAGCATTGCCGAGCCCCATCCAGGCCGGGAAGCTTTGCGGCCAGCGGCCGAGGATCGCCTCATAGGCCCGGGCGGCGTCGTCATGGCGCGATACCCGCTCCAGCCCCGCGGCGGCGCGCACGACTTCCGTTTCCTCCGCCGCGACCGGCAGTTCGCCCGGCTTCAATACGACCAGCGCCCAGTAACCGCCGCGCCGCCAGGTATGTTCGAAGGTGCGCAAGGCCACGGGCCGGTTGTCCCAGGGGCCGGTATGCATGATCAATTCGCCGGCGGCGAGGTCGTAGCCGATGGCCACCGCGAAATGCCATTGCGGTATCGATTCAAGTCCCAGATTCTGGAACACCAGGACCGGCCGGCCGGCGGCGATTTCACCCAGCAGTTCGCGCAATGTATCGACCGGGACCGCCAGGCGTCCGTTTCGCCGCATCGCGGCGACCACGTCGGGCTGCAGGGTTCCCTCTCGCCCCGGCGTATAGACCTGTTCGGCCATCGACTCCTGGGTAACGGGCAGCCCCGACCAGGCCAGCGTCATGGCGGTCGCGGCCGGCCCGCAGTAATATTTTTCCTGCGGGAAGAAGGGCACATCCGCGACTTTGGCCTGCTGCGGCAGCGCGCCCGGATCGTCCAGCAGATCGCGCGTTTGCTGCGCCGTCGCGCAGCCGGTGGCCAGCAACAGGGCCGCCGACAGCGCCAGGGCGTATTTTCTCAATACAGGCTTGCCGGCCATACAGACGCTAGCGATTGTTCCGCTTGACGAACGGGAAAATGTCGGTCAGGCCGAGCAGGTCGGTGACCAGCAAAACAATGAAGATCAGCACCACGGCGCCGACAATGACACCGATGGCGCCCTGGCCGGCGGGCGTCTGGTCGATTCGTGCGGCGACTCGCTGGATCTCCACATCCGACATGACGGCAACCCGGCGTTTGGCTTCATCCGGATCCACGCCCATCTTACGCATTTCCGCTCGGACGTCCTCGCGGGCGACGAAGGCGGCGACGCGCGCCCGGTCCGCCTCGGCCTGCGACGGAGCCACCACCTGGTCGGTGCCGACCAGCGCGGCCTGAGCCACGCCAAGCGGCATGGTGACGGCCATCATCAGAACAGCCAGCGGTAATGCAATAATTCTGGAATATTTGCGCAGGAAAAACATTCATCAACCTCCCAGTTGGTAGCGCGGCTCACGCCGAATTTTCGCGAAATCAGACGCGAACCTTGTCGGCAGTTTAACGCGGGCGCGACGGCGATGCAATGGGGGATATACATGATCTCGTGTTTGGTTGCCGCTCTCGCCACGAGATATAGTTGTTGCAGGCAGCAATCATAACGATGCCGGTCTATTGGGGAAATCGCCGAAGACCCGCTCAGCCGCCCAGCGCCCGGGCCAAATCTTCCTTCAGATCCTCGACATCCTCCAGCCCGACCGATAGACGCAACAGCCCGTCGGAAATGCCCAGCCGTTCGCGCTCTTCCGCGGCCAGGCGCTGGTGAGTGGTGGTGGCTGGATGAGTCACCAGGCTTTTCGAATCGCCCAGATTGTTGGAAATGTCTATAACCTCCAGCCCGTTCAGCAGTCCGAAGGCGGCCTTCTTGCCGCCGGCCAACTCGAAGGCAACGATGCTGCCGCCCTTGCTCATCTGGCGGCGGGCGAGGCCGGCCTGCGGGTGACTGTCGAGATGCGGGTAGAGCACACGCTTGATGCTGTTATGCCCTTCCAGGAACTGCGCGATTGCCAGTGCGTTGTCGCATTGCCGGTCGACGCGCAGATCCATGGTCTCCAGCCCCTTCAGCAGCACCCAGGCGTTGAAGGGGCTAAGGGAGGGGCCGGTATGTCGCAGGAAGGTCTTCAGCTCGCCGCCGATGAAATCTTCGCGGCCCAGCACCGCGCCGCCCAGCGTGCGGCCCTGGCCGTCGATATGCTTGGTCGCGGAATAGACGACGATATCGGCGCCGAAATCCAGGGGCTTCTGCAGCAGTGGCGTCGCGAACACGTTATCGATCACCACCTGGGCGCCGGCCTTGTGGGCCAGGTCGCAGACCTGTTTCAGGTCGATGACCTCCAGCGCCGGGTTGGACGGGGTTTCCAGGAACACCGCCTGCGCCGGCCGCGACAGCGCGGCCTCCCACTGCGCGGCGTCAGCGCCGTCGACGAATTCGCTCTCCACGCCGAAGCGCGGCAGGATGTCGTTGACGACGTAATGGCAGGAGCCGAACAGCGCGCGCGAGGCAACGATGCGGTCGCCCGCCTTCAAGAGCGCCATCAGCGCCGCGAACACCGCCGCCATGCCGCTGGCCGTGGCCATGCAGGCCTCGGCGCCCTCGACCAGCCGCAGCCTTTCCTCGAACATGGAAACGGTGGGGTTGGCGTAGCGCGAATAGACGTAACGCCGCACATCGCCCTTGAAGGCGGCCTCCGCCTCTTCGGCCGAGTCATAGACATAGCCCGAGTTCATGAAGATGGCCTCGGAGGTCTCGTGGAACCGGCTTCGTTCCAGGCCGCCGCGGACCGCGTTGGTCTGCGGCCGCCGGGCGCCCTTTTTGTCCTTGCTCATGGTTTCTTCGCTCTTCCCGTATGCGCGGTAAAATGCCGCGCAGGGATAGGCCGTAAGCCGTTTTATGTCAATCTGGGGAAGCGCCGGCGCGGTCTAACCCGACGCCATCTTTCGCGCCAGGTCCAGTGCGGCGTAGGTCAGGATGCCGTCGGCCCCGGCGCGTTTGAAGGCCAACAGGGCTTCGGGCATGGCTTTGTCGCCATCCAGCCAGCCGCGTTCCGCCGCACCCGTCAGCATCGCGTATTCGCCGCTGACCTGATAGGCGAAGGTGGGCATGCCGAAGGCGTCCTTCACGCGGCGCACGATATCCAGATAGGGCATGCCGGGCTTGACCATCACCATGTCGGCGCCCTCGGCGATGTCGTGCGCGACCTCGCGCAGGGCCTCGTCGCTGTTCGCCGGGTCCATCTGGTAAGTGCGCTTGTCGCCCTTCAGCGCCGATTTCGATCCCACGGCGTCGCGGAACGGGCCGTAGAAGGCCGAAGCGTATTTCGCCGCATAGGCCATGATGCGGACATTGTGATGTCCAGCTTCGTCCAGCGCCGCGCGGATCGCACCGATGCGCCCGTCCATCATGTCCGACGGCGCGATGGTATCGCAGCCGGCCTCGGCCTGCGCCAGCGACTGCCTGCACAGTACCTCGACCGTCTCGTCATTGACGATTTCGCCATTCACGATCAGCCCGTCATGGCCGTGGCTCGTGTACGGGTCCAGCGCCACGTCGCAGACCAGCGCCATCTCGGGACAGACCGCGCGTACCGCCCGGATGGCCCGGTTCATCAGATTGTCGGGGTTCCAGGATTCTTCCGCCATGTCGGTCTTGGCGGCCGGGTCAACCACAGGAAAGATCGCCAGCGCCGGGATGCCAAGCCCGAAGGCCTCCTTCGCAGCTTCGACCAGCAGATCCACCGACAACCGCTCGACCCCCGGCATGGAGGCCACGGCCTCCCGCTGCCCCTGGCCCTCCAGTGCGAAGACCGGCCAGATGAAGTCGTCGACGCTCAACTTGTTCTCCGCCACCATCCGGCGCACCGCATCGTTGGTCCGGTTGCGCCGCATGCGGCTGGCGGGAAAGGCGCCGAGAGTGGGGTCGGTGGGGCCGGTGGTCATGGAGGCTGGTCCTGTCGAGTTACACGCCGCGGATATTAGGGGAGGGGAGGCGGGGAGGCAACGGTGGGAAGCGGGATGTCCGGAGAAGGCGGGTTGCCGCGCACGGGCAAAGTTGCGTCGGTTAACGCCACCCTTTCATTGACACTCTCCCGCCGCCGGATAAACTCGCCACGTCGTCTGACCAGTCACCCCAGCCCAATACGGATTACGACCATGGACTTCACCCTTTCCGAAGAACAGCGAGCGATCCAGGAGATGGCGCGGGGCTTCGCCACCGACGAATTGGCGCCGCATGCCGCCGAGTGGGACGAGAAATGCATCTTCCCGATCGAGACCATGCGCAAGGCGGCCGAACTCGGCCTTGCCGGGATCGTCGTCGGCGAGGAACATGGCGGTTCGGCGCTGGGGCGGGTCGAGTCGGCGATCATTTTCGAGGAGCTTTCGGCGGGCTGCACCTCTACCGCGGCGTTTCTGTCGATCCACAATATGGTCGCCTGGATGATCGACCGGTTCGGCAATGACGAACAGCGGGCGCGCTACCTGCCGCGCATGGTGACGATGGAGATCATCGCCAGCTATTGCCTGACCGAGCCGGGTTCGGGCTCCGACGCGGCGGCGCTGAAGACCAAGGCCGTGCGCGATGGCGAGGATTATGTGCTGAACGGCGGCAAGGCC
>CAMYNJ010000040.1 GCA_947259795.1 uncultured Alphaproteobacteria bacterium
GACAAGCCGGAGATCGGCCTCGGGCCAGGCGCGATGCAGGTCCCAGGCGGAGGTGACCGGGGTCGCCATGTCATAGCGGCCCTGCACGATCACCGCCGGGATATGCCGGATGCGCTCGACATTCTTCAGCAGCCAGCCATCGCACTCCAAGAACCCGCCATTGATGAAGTAATGACATTCGATCCGGGCGAAGGCCTCGGCGAACCGATCGGCGCCGAATCCAGCGACCCGGCCTGGATTGGGCAGCAGCGAGACCGTCGCGCCCTCCCACATGCTCCAGGCCCGCGCGGCCTCGAGCCGCGCCTTCTGGTCGTCGCCCGTCAGCCGGCTGTAATAGGCCGCGATCATGTCGCCACGATCGGCTTCCGGGATCGGGACACAGAATTTCTCCCACTCGTCCGGGAACACCGCTGCCGCTCCGCCGCTGTAGTACCAGTCCAACTCCTGGCGGCGCAGCAGGAAGATGCCGCGCAGCACCAGGTCGATAACGCGGTCCGTATGGGTTTCGGCATAGGCCAGCGCCAGCGTGCTGCCCCAGGATCCGCCGAACACCTGCCATCGTTCGATATCCAGGGTCTCGCGGATCCGCTCCATATCGGCGACCAGATGCCATGTCGTGTTGTGTTCCAGCGAGGCGTGCGGCGTGCTGCGGCCACAGCCGCGCTGGTCGAACAGTACGATGCGGTAGGCGGACGGGTCGAACAGCCTGCGGTAGACCGGCATCGCGCCGCCGCCGGGCCCGCCGTGGAGGAAGATCACCGGCTTGCCGTCCGGATTTCCCGATTCCTCGAAATAGATCCGGTGGCCGTCCGCCTCCAGATAGTCTGATCGGTGGCAATCGATTGCCGGATACAGGTCCCGCCGCGCGCCCATCCCTGCCGCCTTCACCGCTTTGGAATCTTGCGGCGGGCCAGTTCGTCGGCGCGCTCGTTTTCCGGATGCCCGGCATGGCCCTTGACCCAGTGCCAGCCTACGTCATGGCCGGCCAGGGACGCCTCCAGCCGCTGCCACAGATCCTGGTTCTTCACCGGCTTCCTGGCCGCGGTTTTCCAACCGTTGGCTTTCCATGCGGGAAGCCATTTGGTGATCCCGTCGCGCAGGTAGGTGCTGTCGGTGAAAAGGTCGACGGGCATCCCCCGCTTCAGCGATTCCAGGGCGCGGATGGCGGCCATCATCTCCATGCGGTTGTTGGTCGTGTTCCGCTCGCCGCCGGACAACTCCTTATCGACGCCTTTCCAGCGCAGCAGCGCACCCCAGCCGCCGGGCCCCGGATTGCCGCTGCAGGCGCCGTCGGTGAAAATCTTGACCCGCTCTTTGGCCATGGAGTCCCTCCTCAGTCCAGTCCGTAGGCGCCCGGCGACGCGACACCCTGGTGGAACTGCAGGATGGTAAGATATTCCAGCGGATCCTTCGGCCGCACCATCGCGCCTTCCGGGTGGTGCAGCCAGTCGTAAAGCCGGGTCAGCAGGAAGCGCAGGGCCGAGCCGCGGGCCAGCACCGGCATCGCCGTCAGTTCGGCGTCGGAAAACGCGCGCACGCTGCGATAGGCGGACAGCATGCCCCGCGCCTTGGTGACGTTGAAGCTGCGGTCACGCTCGAAGCACCATGCGTTCAGACAGGTCGCCAGGTCGTAGGCGAGAAAATCGTTGCAGGCGAAATAGAAATCGATCAGCCCGGACAGCGAGTCGCCGATAAAGAAGACGTTGTCCGGGAAGAGGTCGGCATGGCAGATGCCGGACGGCAGGCTCTTCGGCCAGTTCGATTCCAGGAACGCCAGCTCGTGAAAGAGGAGATCCGCGAGCCCCGGCTGCACTTCGCCGGCGCGCTGTGCCGAGGCCTCGAGCAGCGGCCGCCAGCTGTCCACCGACAGCGCGTTGCGGCGGGTCATCGCGAAATCCTGGCTCGCAATGTGGAGTGCGGCGAGAGCGCGACCGACTTCGCTGCAGTGCTGGGTCCTGATGCGCCGCGGCCACATGCCTTTCAGGAAGGTCACGATAACGGCCGGCCGGCCGCACAGTCGCCTCAGCGCCGTCCCGTCGCGCCCGTGCACCGGGGTCGGGCAGGGGATCGCCTTGCCCGCAAGATGCTCCATGAGGCCCAGGAAGAACGGCAGGTCCTCCTCCGCCACGCGTTTTTCATAAAGGGTAAGAATGAAGCTGCCGCTACCGGTCTGGATCAGATAGTTGGTGTTCTCCACGCCCTCGGCGATGCCCTTGCAGGACAGCACCGGGCCGAGATCATATTCCCCGACGAAGCGCTCCAGGTCCTCGTCCCCGACTTCCGTATAGACGGCCATATCCGGGAGTGTCAGGCGCTGAGGGCGCGCGGCAGGTTGAAATGCATCGACTCCTCTCCGACCGAGACTTCCTCGATCGAAAGATCGTATCGCGCGGCGCAAGCCGCGATCAGTTCGTCCACCAGGACTTCCGGCGCCGACGCGCCGGCCGTGATACCCAGGGTTTTCACGCCGTCCAGCTGCCGCCAGTCGATCTCATCGGCGCTCTGCAGCAGGAAGGCGGTGCCGCAGCCGGCACCTCGCGCGACCTCGACCAGCCGTTGGGAATTCGATGAATTCGGCGCGCCGACCACGATCAGCGCATCGCACCGTGGCGCCAGCGCCTTGACCGCGCTCTGGCGGTTCGTCGTGGCATAGCAGATGTCCTCCTTGCCCGGCCCCTCGATATCGGGGAAGCGCTGCCTCAGCGCGCGCAGGATCGCCGCCGTATCGTCGACGGACAAGGTGGTCTGGGTGATATAGGCCAGCGGTTCGTCCGGCCGAAACGCAAGCGCCGCCACCGCTTCCACCGTTTCTACCAGCTCGACGGCCCCTTCGGGAAGCTGCCCCATGGTGCCCACGACTTCCGGATGCCCTTCATGGCCGATCAGGATGATCGCCCGTCCCGCCGCATGGTGGTGTTCGGCTTCGTGATGGACCTTGCTGACCAGCGGGCAGGTGGCGTCCAGATACATCATCTCGCGGCGCTGCGCTTCCATTGGCACGCTCTTCGGCACGCCATGCGCCGAGAACACCACCGGCCGGTCGGCTGGGACCTGGTCCAGCTCGTCGACGAAGACAGCGCCCTTGGCCTCGAGCGTGCTTACGACATGGCGATTGTGCACGATCTCGTGCCGTACATAGACCGGAGCGCCGTGCTTCTCGAGCGCCATCTCGACGATCTTGATGGCGCGGTCCACACCCGCGCAGAAACCGCGCGGCGCGGCAAGAAGAACAGTCAAGGATGGGGCCATGGGATTGCTGTCCCGCCTGTGGTTCCGGTTCGTCGGCAGCTGCGGCCGGCGCCAGTCGCCGGTTCGCGGGCCTTGTACAAGCACCGGCGCATCTTTAGTATCGCCCGCGCTGGCCCGTCAATTGCCGATTAACCACAGTTTTCGGGCGCAGCCAAGATACCATAGACGCGAACAGGATTGAAACCGAAGGCTGACGCATATGGCCGAACCCGACATACCACAAAAAGAACCTTACGCAGTCGAAGTGGAGCGAGGCAGGTCCTATTTCTGGTGCCGCTGCGGAAAGAGCGCCAAACAGCCCTTCTGCGATGCCAGCCATAAGGGAACGGAGTTCACGCCGGTCAGGTACAAGGCCGAGAAGACCGGAACCGTCTATTTTTGCGGGTGCAAGCGGAGCGGCAATGCGCCGCTGTGCGATGGCACCCACAAGGCTCTCTAGGTCCGTTGTGCACGACAATCGTTGGCCGATGATCCGGCTGGTTGCGGCCAGCGTTTTAATGGCGCTCGTCGCTGGCTGTGGCGGCGACGCCAAAGACCTGGCGCCATGCCCGGCCGCGCGGGTCCTGGGCGAGCCGTCCGAGTTGACGCGCTTTCAGGAGGGGCCGGGCCGCGACCCCACCGACATCCTGTTCGAGGCCACGTTCGTTCAGGTCGCTGGCGAATGCAGTTATGACGCCGACGGCGGCGAGATCGCCATAGAGCTGAACGTTGTCATCGATACTCTGCGAGGGCAGGCCAACCGCGACGGGGAGGTGTCGTTCCGCTATTTCGTCGCCGTGGCGGAGCGTGGCGAAGACATCGGGCCGCAGCCGGCCGTGCATGGCCGC
>CAMYNJ010000041.1 GCA_947259795.1 uncultured Alphaproteobacteria bacterium
GTCTAACCGTCGCCGTATGGGTCTTGTTCGCACTGGTCGCACACACGGTGGTGCACCGCTTTCTTTTCGAGGTCGGGCCGGTTCCCGGGTCCGGGCTGAAGGCCCTTGCAATACAAGCATCCGTGGTCGCGCTGGCGACGCTGCTGCTGCTTGCGGTGCTGCGGCCGTCGCATTTCATCAGCCCGCGGGCAGTCGTGGCGACTGCGATCTGGGTCGTCCTCCTCGTGTTCGGCCATTATCTGTCCCATCTCGAGCCGGTCGACATCCGCGCAACCCTGACGGCGCTTCGCGAGGCCATGGGCATGGGCGCGCTGGTCGCCGGGGCCGTCATGCTGGCGGTCCTGCTGGGCCTGCCGTTCGTTCCCAGCGTTGAAATGGGACTGATGATGATGGCGGTGTTCGGGCGCGACGGGGCCGTCGCGGCATGGCTTGCAACCATTGCCGGGCTATCGCTGGCCTATGCGGCGGGCCGCTACATGCCGGTCGGCTGGGTACGGCACTGGCTGGAACGGTACGGACTCCTGAAACCGGGGTCAGGAACGGGCGAGCCGGTTCTTGCGCAAATCGTCGACCGTACGAGCTTTGCCAGCACCCGCGGCCGGCGCATCGCGGCCTATCTGCTGCGTCACCGCTACCTGCTGTTTGCCGTCCTCATCAACATGCCCGGCAATTCCGTGCTGGGCGGTGGCGGCGGAATCGCGTTGATGAGCGGCTTTGCGCGGCTTTACCGCTGGCCGTGGTTCCTGCTGACGGTCGCGGTGGCGTCGCTGCCGATCCCGGTGCTGGTGTTCTTCGGGCTGATCCAGGTGGATGAATGGCTGGCCGCTCTCGGCGGCGGCTGATCGGCTCACAGCCATACGCGCCGACGCCAACACTTATCGTTGCCCCAGCCAGTCGCGGCGCCAATCGGCCCATTCCGACTCGTCGGTCGTCCAGCCGGCATAGATGGCGGCGCCGAAATGACCCGGTTCGAGGCCGCCGGCATAATGCAGGCCGATCCGGATGCCGCGCAGGCCGGAACGCATGTTCTCGGCGTCGGGATTGAACCCCCAGCGCCGCTCTTCCTCGGTCGGCACGCCGATGAACAGCGTCGTGTCCGGCCCGGCGATATCCGCAAGCCGCCAGGTCTCGTAGGCCACGATGGCGCCATACAGCCAGTCCTGGGGCAACGCCGTGTCGTACATCATGACCGCGACCTGATCGAGCCGCAGCGCCACATCGCGGTAATAGGCGGGGCTCCACAGGCCGGCCTGGCGGGCCAGCGGCCGCACCAGATATTCCGCGCCGGGAAACGGCTCCAGCTCGTCGGTCGCCATCGACAGCAGGGCGCCATGCACCCGCGTCACCGCGCGTGTCGCGTCGAGCAGCGCCAGCAGATCCCTGTCGCCGGATCGGATCGGTTCGATATTGTAGTGGATGCCGTCGAAGCCGATCTCAAGGAAGCCCTCGGCGGTGCGCCGGATGTTGGCGCGTACGCCTTCGTCGGACAGGTCGAGCGGGCCGCCGCCACCTCGCTCCACCTGGCCGATCCAGGCATGCAGCCTGACCGAGCCATCGCGCCTCCGCATCGCCGCCAGCAGGGCCCGCGCGTTGCGGTACTTCGCCATGGGAATGAGTCCGTCGCCGTCCAGCGGCCCGACATGGAAATAGACGTCGGTGATGCCGTTGCGCCGCAGGTTGGCAACCAGCGTATCGTAGGTTTCGTCCGATTGGTTCCCGCCGACCCATTTGTGCGCGGCCCAGACCGCGTTGGGACCGCCGCCGCTTTGCGGACCGGCCGGCCCGAGTTCGTAGATCGCGTAGGCAGTGACGAGCGAAACCGCGCAGAGCACTGCAAGACCTGCCGAAACGGCGAGCAAGGCCCGTAAGACCCTGCGCATGAACCTGCGGTTCGCTTCAGCCATCGTATCCCTCTTATTCGTTTCGGCAGGCCGATCCTGGCTGAGGATTTCGCCCGTTTCAGGCGCATAATCGGGCAGAACCGTGATTCTGCGCGCCAGAGCCGGTTCGGCCAAGCGGGTCGAGCATCATCGCAACGCCGTGGCTGGCGGCCCCGGCCGCACGCATCAACCGGCTGGCGCCGATAGACATTTGATGCTTAGCATTGGTTCGTCCGGGAATTGCCAGAACCATCTCGGCGGGCCGATTCAGGAGACTCGAAGTATGAAGATGCGAAATACCGGGTCGAAGGATATCCCCTTGCAAACTCCGAACGCCTGTCTGCACGCGATCCGTCGCCTGCGACAGATCGGCCTTGCCGGGCTGGTCATCGTTGCCGTGGTTGCCGCGCATGCTCTCGCAGCAGGCGAAGCATGGGCACAGGAGGGCGTGTCGGGCGAAGGCGGCGGTGGATGGTCATACCAGGTAACGCCGTATATCTGGCTGCCATCCATGTCGGGCGATTTGCGGGTCGAAACCGGCGATCCGCCCGCCAATGTAGACACCAGCTTCCTTGATCTGCTCGACTTCGCGTTCCTGATCGCCGGCGAGGCGCGAAAAGGCAGATGGGGCATTCTCGGCGAGTTCAATTATCTCGTTCTGTCCGACAGCGCCTCCACCGACGGCATTATCTATCTTGGCGCCGAGGCCCGCCTGGACGGCACCATGGGTTCGCTGTTGGCGGCGTATCGGGCCTACGCGAAGGCCGGCGCCAGCCTTGATGTTCTGGCGGGCGCGCGCGCCTGGCGGCTGGACGTGCAGATCGACTACCAGGCCGGATCATTGCCGGCGAAATCGGCGGAAACGTCAAGTTACTGGGTCGACCCGATAATCGGCCTGAGAGGCCAAATCGATGCGACCGACAGGATTGTTCTGACCGGTCTTGCCGATATCGGTGGTTTTGGAATCGGCACGGACCTGCAATGGGAGGTGCTCGCGGGCGCCAGCTACCGGTTCAACGAAACGGTTTCCGCATCGATCGGCTATCGTCATCTGGATATCGAACTGAAGGACGGAGGTCTTTTGGCCAACGTCAGTTTGTCCGGCCCGTATCTGTCGATCGGTTTCAACTTCTGATACTTTTGCTGTCTTTGTGCGCGCTTGGGAGGATCAGATGCATGCGGCTCTGGCCTCTTTGCGATGAAGGTATTGACGGGCGCGTTGGCGCTGCAAGTTGCAGCACCCGGCCTTGAGATTCCGTAGTAGACTTGCCGCAATTTCATGGCCGAGACTGCCAGTTCACAGCCCGAGGTTTCCTATGAGCCATGCACCGAAATTCGTCGCCGCCAGCCTCGTATCGTTTCTGCTCGCCGCCCCGGTTGCTGCGGCAGGGGCTGAGGAGAGGGCCTTTGACGAGGAGACGGTGCTGGAGCATGCGCGCGAGCCCCGGACCGGCGACCTTGACGGCATGTTCGAGAGGCGATTCATCCGCATATTGGCCACGTACAACCCGTTGTTCTATTTCAACGACGGCCCGCGGTTGCGGGGCGTGACCTATGAAGCGGCCAGAAATTTCGAGAAGCAGATCAACGAGAGCCGCGGCAACAAGCCCCGCATCCACGTCATTATCATACCAACGGCGCGGGACCAGCTGCTGCCCTGGCTTTTGGAGGGCCGCGGCGATATCGCCGCCGCCAATCTGACGATCACACCCGAACGGCAACGACTCGTCGATTTCTCGGAACCGCTGTATCCGGGCGTCAGCGAATTGCTGATTACGGGGCCGGCGGCGCCGAACGTGGCATCGTTCGATGATCTTGTCTCGACGGAGCTCCATCTCCGGCGATCGAGCAGTTACTTCGAGCATGTCGTGGCGCTCAACCATGAGCGCCGGAAGGCAGGAAGGCGGGAGATCCCGGTAAGGGCGGCGGACGAGCGTCTTGAGGATCACGATCTTCTGGACATGGTGAACGCCGGCCTGATCCCGGCGGTGATCGTGGACAGCCATAAGGCGGCGTTCTGGGCTCAGATCTTCGACAAGATCACGGTGCACGATACGCTGGCCGTAAAGTCCGGCGGAGAAATCGCGTGGGCCGTGCGCAAGGACAGCCCGAAGCTTCTGGACGCGGTCAACGGATTCGTGAAGACGGCACGCAAAGGGACGTTGCTGGGCAATATTGTGTTCAAGCGCTATTT
>CAMYNJ010000042.1 GCA_947259795.1 uncultured Alphaproteobacteria bacterium
TCCGCAAATCCATTTCCAGCCGGACCGTCTCCTCGAAGGTGCGGACCACCTCCACGGGCTTGAGGCGGCGCAGGTCCGGCCGTGCGCGCTCCACCAGCCGGGAGACCCAGTACATAAGGTCAAGATCGCGGGCGAAGATCGCCTCCACGTCCGGGCGCAGCACTTTGACCGCCACCTCCTCGCCCTCTGCGGTGGTGGCGAAATGGACCTGGGCGATGGATGCGGCCGCGATTGGTTCGGAATCGAAACGATCGAACAACTCGTCGACGGTCTGGCCCAGCTCCGCCTCGATGATTGCCATGGCCTGGTCGGAAGGGAAGGGCGGCAGCTTATCCTGCAGCGACGACAGGTCGCTGGCCACCTCCTCGCCCACCAGGTCTGAACGCACCGACAGGGCCTGCCCCAGCTTGATGAAGGTGGGGCCCAGCGTCTCGCAGGCGGCGGCCAGCCGCTCGCCCGGACGGCCGGGCGCGTGTTGGCGCGAGATTAACCGCACCAGCGTCATCACCCCCGGCGCGACGCCCAGCCGTTCCAGCGGGAACAGCGCGTCGTGGCGCGCCAGGGTGCGTGCGATCAGAAGCAGCCTGAACAGATTTGCGATCGCCTTCAGCATAATGCGCGGCTCAGATACGCCAGGCAGAATGGATCGCCGCGATCCCGCCCGAAAGATTCCGGTATTTCACCTGGTCGAGGCCGGCTGCCTCGATGCGCGCCACCAGTTCATCCTGTGGCGGAAAGCGGCGAATACTCTCGGCGAGATATTCGTAGGATTCGCGGTCGTCCACGACCCACTGGCCCAGCGCCGGCAGCACGGAGAACGAATAGCGGTCATAGAGCGGTTCCAGCCAAGGCCAGGCCAGGCGGCTGAACTCCAGGCAGAGGAATCGCCCGCCCGGCTTCAACACGCGCCGCGCCTCGGCCAGCGCCTTGTCAATACGGGTCACGTTGCGCAGGCCGAAGGCGATGGTATAGGCGTCTATGCTGGAGTCGGGCAGGGGCAGCGCCTCGGCATTGCCGACCATCCAGTCGATGCCGCGCAAAATGCCCCGGTCGATGGCGCGGTCACGCCCCACCATGACCATCTCCTCGGTCAGGTCGCAGACAGTTACCCGCCGGCCGCCCTTCTCCAGGAAGCGGAAGGCGATATCGCCGGTGCCGCCCGCCACGTCCAGCAGATGCATGTCCGCCCGCGGCGCCAGCCAACCGATGAACTCCGCCTTCCAGGCGCGGTGGATGCCCAGCGACATCAGGTCGTTCATCAGATCGTAGCGGTTGGCCACGCTGTCGAACACGCCGCGGACCAGCCGTGACTTGTCTTCGGCGCGCACTTCCCGGAAGCCGAAATCGGCGACCTCTTCCATTCCATCTTTATCCTTGTCCTGCATGGCGGCGACGATAGCGCAGCAGCGCCGCCTTTGCTAGAACAGAGGATGCCTGAACTTCCCGAAGTCGAAACCGTCAGACGCGGGCTGCAGCCCGCCCTGGAAGGCCATCTGCTCGCCGATGTGGTGCAGCGCCGGCCTGACCTGCGCTTTCCCCTGCCCGAGCGCATGCCCGAACGGCTGCGCGGGCGGCGGGTCACCCATGTCGGGCGGCGTGCGAAATTTATCCTGGCGGAACTGGACGACGGCCAGGTGCTGATTTTCCATCTCGGCATGTCGGGGCGGATGACGATCCATGACGACGCGCCGCCACCGGCCGGCCGTCATGACCATGTCGAGTTCCTGACCGACGCCGGCGTGACGGTTCGCTTCAACGATGCGCGGCGGTTCGGGATGATCGACCTGGTGGCCGGCGATACGCTGGATTCATACCCGATGCTGGCCGGGCTGGGGCCCGAACCGCTGGGCAACGCGTTCAACGAGGACTCGCTGTCGGCGGCGCTCGCCGGGCGGCGCACGCCGATCAAGGCGGCGCTGCTGGACCAGCGCGTGGTCGCCGGGCTGGGTAATATATATGTCAGCGAGGCGCTGTGGCGTGCCGGCATATCGCCCCGGCGTAGCGCCCATACCATCCCTGGCGCGCGGGCGGCCCGGCTGGTCCCCGCGATTCGCGAGGTGCTGGAGGCGGCGATCGCGGCCGGCGGCTCCAGCCTGCGCGATTATGTCCAGGCCAGCGGCGAACTGGGCTATTTCCAGCAGGCCTGGCGCGCCTATGGGCGAGAGGGCGAACTCTGCGGCCGCGACGGCTGCAAGGGGGTCATCCGGCGCATCGCTCAGTCCGGCCGCTCCACATTCTACTGTGCGCTGCATCAAAGATAGTGTGCATTGCGGTATGATGATGCTATAGCAGGGTCATGCGACGGATTGCGGTCATAACAGCCTTTCTACTGGCGCTGCTGGCGCTGGTCTCGCCGGGCGGCGCGCAAGGTTTTTTCGAGTTGCTGGAGGATGTGCCGGTGATGCCGGCCCTCACCCCCGTGGCCGATGCCGGCATAGAATTCGACGCACCATCGGGCCGCATCGTCGAGGCCTATGCCATCGGCGGCACCGACCGAAAATCCGTGCTCGAGTTCTACCGCGCTACTTTGCCGCAGCTGGGCTGGCAGGCCGGCGCCGGCAACGCCTTCCTGCGGGAATCGGAATCGCTGAAGATCGATTTTTTCGGCCCGGACGGCGAGATCACCGTGCGCTTCACGGTGGCGCCCGCGACACCCGGCGGCTGACGGGTCGCATCCGAACATAAACCAACCGATAGGGATAAAGACGGAACGATGTCCTTCGAGAATATCATCGTGGAAAAGCGCGAGGCCGTCGGCCTCATCACCCTGAACCGCCCGCAGGCGCTGAATGCGCTGTGCAACGCGCTGGTCGCCGAACTCGGCGAGGCGCTGGATGATATGGAGGCGGACGACGCCATCGGCTGTGTCGTGCTGACCGGTTCGGAAAAGGCCTTCGCTGCCGGCGCCGACATCAAGGAGATGCAGTCCCAGTCCTATATGGACGCATATCTGGCGGACTTCATCACCGCCGGTTGGGAGCGCGTCACGACCTGCCGCAAGCCGATCATCGCCGCGGTAGCCGGTTATGCGCTGGGCGGCGGCTGCGAGATGGCGATGATGTGCGACGTCATCCTGGCGGCGGACACGGCGAAGTTCGGCCAGCCCGAAATCACCATAGGCACCATCCCCGGCGCCGGCGGCACCCAGCGCTTGACCCGCGCGGCCGGAAAATCCAAGGCCATGGAAATGATCCTGACCGGCCGTATGATGGATGCCGAAGAGGCGGAGCGCGCCGGGCTGGTCAGCCGGATCGTCCCGGCCGGCGAGCTGGTCGAGGAAGCCATGAAGACGGCGGCGAAGATTGCGTCGATGTCGCGACCCAGCGTCGTGATGGCGAAAGAGGCGGTTAATCGCGCCTTCGAGACCACGCTTTCCGAGGGCGTGCGCTTCGAGCGCCGCCTGTTCCATTCCACCTTCGCGACCGAGGATCAGAAGGAAGGCATGGCTGCCTTCGCCGAGAAGCGCAAACCGGTTTTCAGGAACCGCTGACCAAATGGCCGCAATTGCGACTTAGAAGGGTTGACGACAGGTCCGGACCCCTATATAACCCGCGGCCTTGAACGGTATTCAGCAAAAGTTCGGAACGGATAAATGGCTCACCATCGATCAGCCAAGAAGCGGATTCGCCAGACCACGCGGCGGACCGAAGTCAATCGCACCCGGGTCAGCAGGATCCGCACCTATGTGAAGAAGTTCGACCTGGCGGTTGCCAGCGGCGACAAGGCGGCGGCCGAGGCGGCCCTCCGCGAAGCGATGCCGGAACTGCATCGCGGCGTTTCCCGCGGCGTTCTTCACCGCAATACGGTCTCGCGCAAAATCTCGCGTATGTCGGCCCGGATCAAGGCGCTCGGATAAGCATACCGGCCACCGCAATTTGCGCAGTTTAGACATGCCGCGTTCCACCTCGGAGCGCGGCATAAATTTTTGCAATTTTCTTTCTCAATATCTTTCTTCTGGAAATTCAAATGGCTGGCACGAGTCAAACATTTTTTTTGTGATGTTCCCTATTCGGTCTTATTGCATCCGCCGCCAAGCGCCGATACATTGTCCCTCATCAAGGGGGGCGAATAACACGGTACAGAAAGTATCTTTCGCTGCAGGCAAAATACAAATTGAGAAGGAAGTCGAATATCTGCCCTGAGTGAATTGAATTTTTAAGTATTCACAATGGTCAGGTGCCCGGCGTCTTTTTGGTTTTTCTTAGACGGGCGCAGAAATTACCTTTTCCGCGCGGGCAGATTCTGGATTGGCATTGTCTGGATTAATCAATGCCAAATATCTGTCGGATAAGGGAGAAATGCTTAGTCGGATTGTCCGGGTCATGTCCGCGAGACTGATGCCGGGCGTGAATAGTTATGTGCAACAGCGTCCGATCTTGCCGGATTGCGACGGGATGCCAAACAGAACTTTGGACCTTCGGGTCGGTAGGTTGAGTGAGTTGATGGACACCTTTTTCGACGAGGATGTTGCGGCGCAGTGGATGAGGGTTCGCAATCGGCTGCAAGCTGAATTCGGCGAGGCCGCCTATCGAAGCTGGCTTAAACCTCTGGTTCTCAGAGAATTTGACGACGGCAAAATCGTGATCGGCGCGCCCACTGATTTCATGCGGGAATGGGTTGATGCACAGTATGCGCACCGGCTACTGGATTTGTGGATGGACGAAAACCGTGACATTCGTGGCGTCGACATCGTTACGGCGCCGGCCACGATCTGCCAGCCCCATACGAAGCGCGAATTCCCCGTTGCTGCCCGCACCGCGGTCACAGATCAGAACGGGGTTTCCATTGAAAACCTGGGCGCGCCGCTGGACAAGCGCTGCACCTTCGATACGTTCGTAACCGGCAAACCCAACGAACTGGCCTTTGCCGCGGCAAGGCGCGTGGCCGAATCTTCCGAAGTCACCTTCAACCCGTTATTCCTCTATGGTGGGGTCGGCCTCGGCAAGACCCATCTGATGCATGCCATCGCCTGGCAGATTACCCGGCAGAATCCGAAGCGCCGCATCCTCTATCTGTCGGCAGAGAAATTCATGTACCAATTCATCCGGGCGCTCCGATACAAGGACACGGTCGCCTTCAAGGAGCAGTTCCGCTCGGTCGACGTGCTGATGATCGACGACTTCCAGTTCATCAGCGGTAAGGACAGCACCCAGGAAGAGTTCTTCCATACCTTCAATGCGCTGGTCGACCAGAACCGGCAGATTGTGATTTCGGCCGACAAGTCGCCGAACGATCTCGAAGGCATCGAAGAGCGCATGCGTTCGCGTCTGGGATGGGGGCTGGTTGCCGACCTGCACCCCACCACCTATGAGCTTCGCCTCGGTATCCTGCAGTCAAAGGCGGAGCCCATGGGCGTCGAGATGCCGCCGAAGGTGCTGGAGTTCCTGGCGCACAAGATCACCTCCAATGTCCGCGAACTCGAGGGTGCGCTGAACCGCATCGTCGCCTATGCCAGCCTGGTCGGCCGCCCGATTACGCTGGAAAGCGCCCAGGAAGTGCTGCACGACCTGCTGCGCGCGAATGACCGCCGCGTGACGATCGAGGATATCCAGAAACGTGTCGCCGAACATTTCAATATCAAGCTGTCGGAAATGTCTTCGGCGCGGCGTTCCCGGGCGGTGGCCCGGCCACGCCAGGTGGCGATGTATCTCGCCAAGCAGCTCACCGCGCGGTCGCTGCCGGAGATCGGCCGCAAGTTCGGCGGCCGCGACCACACCACGGTCATGCATGCGGTCCGCAAGGTCGATGAACTGCGTGGTCTGGATGCCGCCTTTGCCGAAGATGTCGAACTTCTGAGGCGGATGCTGGAGGGCTGACGGCCCATTTCAACGGGCGTTTTCCGCCTGCCCGGAATCGCCTCGCCGGCTCACAAAAAAAGTGCGGATTCCTTTGCCTTTTGCTATAGTCCGGGTCCGTATGCGGCCGGCGCCGATTCGCGCCAGTTCGGCCATGGGCGGGCCTTCCTTCCGGGCGGTGAGAGCCAACGGAAAGCGGACGGAAAAATCCAAGGAAACCAGGGGGTTCCCAATCCCGCCACCGGTAATAGGGTAAAATGAAACTCACGATAGAACGCGCCGCGCTGCTTCGCGCGCTCGGCCATGTACAGAGCGTCGTCGAGCGGCGCAACACCATACCGATTTTGTCCAATGTCATGTTGGACGCGCGTGACGGCAATCTCAGCCTGACCGCGACTGATATGGAAATCGCCATCGTCGAAACCGTCCCGGCGGAAATCGCGACAGCCGGCGCGACGACCGCGCCCGCGCATACGCTTTACGACATCGTGCGCAAGCTTCCCGACGGTGCACAGATCGGTATTGAAACCGACGCCGAGGCCGGCCAGCTGAACCTCAGGGCGGGCCGCGCGCGCTTCAAGCTGGGTATGCTGGATACCGCCGAGTTTCCGGCGATGAGCGACGGCGACCTGCCCACCACCTTCGTCGTCTCGGCGCAGGACTTCCGCTCGCTGATCGATCGCACCCGTTTCGCCATCTCAAGCGAGGAAACCCGCTACTATCTGAACGGCATCTATCTCCATGCCGAGGGCGATGACGGCGCCGACCGGCTGCGCGCGGTCGCGACCGACGGCCACCGGCTGGCCCGGGTCGAGATGCCCTTGCCCGAGGGCGCTGCGGGTATGCCCGGCGTCATCGTGCCGCGCAAGACAGTCAACGAACTGCGAAAGCTGATCGAGGAAACCGGCGGCGACATCGATGTGTCCCTGTCTGAGAACAAGATCCGTTTCGCCTTCGACGACGCAGTGCTGACCTCGAAGCTGATCGACGGCACCTTCCCCGATTACAAGCGGGTCATCCCGGTCGGCAACGACAAGACGATGGAGGTGGACCGCAAGAGTTTCGCCGGCGCGGTCGATCTCGTCGCCACCATCGCGACTGAGAAATCCCGCGCCATCAAGCTGACGGTAGAGAACGGCAACCTTTCGCTGTCGGCAAACAGCCCCGACGCCGGTTCAGCCGAGGAAGAGCTCGAGGCGAACTATCAGGGGGAATCGATCACCATCGGCTTCAACTCGCGCTACCTTCTGGACATCACCCAGCAGATCGAGGGCGATCAGGCGCAGTTCCTGATGGCCGACGCCAATTCGCCGACCATCGTGCGCGACGCTGCCGACGACAGCGCGCTGTATGTTCTGATGCCGATGCGCGTGTAAATGTGAGTGTGAGCGTTCTGGCGACCGTTGACGACCATCGAAATGCAGGCCCCGCGGCCCTGTCGATCGCGCGGCTGGCGGTGACCCGGTTCCGCTGCTACGCATCGGTGCGCTTGACGCCGGACACGCGGCCGGTCGTGCTCGCCGGGCCGAACGGCGCGGGCAAGACCAACCTCTTGGAGGCGGTGTCGCTGTTGGCCCCGGGCCGTGGCCTCAGGCGCGCCAGGCTGGCAGAAATGGACCGGCACGGCGATGTCGGCGGCTGGGGCGTCGCGGCCACGGTCGCCACCCCGGATGGGGATGTCGAGATCGGCACCGGCCGAGAACCGGACGGCGAGCGGCGCGTGGTGCGGATCAACGGCGAGGCCGCCCGTGGTCAGACCGCACTGGCCGATTTCGTCAGCGCCCTGTGGCTGACGCCGGACATGGACCGGCTGTTCCGCGAGGGCGCCTCGGCCCGCCGGCGCTTCCTGGACCGGCTGGTTTTCGGTTTCGACCCGGCCCATGCCGGCCGCGTGACGGCCTATGAGCAGGCCATGCGCGAACGCGGGCGGCTGCTGGGCGAGGGCAATGGCGACGACGCCTGGCTGTCGGCGCTGGAGGAGACCATGGCGGCGCGCGGCGTGGCCATCGCGGCCGGGCGGCTGGAAATGGTGCAGCGGCTGTCGCGGGCGCTGGCCAGCGCAACCGGTCCCTTCCCGGGCGTGGCCCTGTCGGTCGACGGCACTGTCGAGGATTGGCTCGGATCCGGCCCTGCGCTGGCCGCCGAGGACCGGCTGAAGGTGGAGCTGCGGGCGGCCCGACGGCAGGATGCGCGAAGCGGCACGACGTCGGTAGGGCCGCATCGCAGCGACCTGGAGGCCCGCCACCTGGCAAAGGACATGCCGGCCGCCTGGTGCTCGACCGGTGAGCAGAAGGCTATGCTGATCGCCATCGTGCTGGCCGAGGCCCGGCTGCAGGCGGCGGAGCGCGGCGTGGCGCCGCTGCTGCTGCTGGACGAGGTCGCGGCCCATCTGGACGAAGAGCGCCGTTGCGCTCTGTTCGACGTGATATGCGGTCTGCCCGGCCAGACCTGGATGACCGGAACCGATGCCGCGCTTTTTGCCCCGCTGGGCGACCGCGCCCAGCATTTTTCGGTGGCCGACGCGATGGTCGCCGATCTGAATTGAGATTTGTGCGAAGGATTGAATGAATGAGCCAGAACGGTGACGATACCCCCAAGGGTAACGCCGGCGGAGACAAGGATTCGAGCGAATATGGCGCCGAATCGATCAAGGTCCTGAAAGGCCTCGATGCCGTCCGCAAGCGGCCGGGCATGTATATCGGCGACACCGACGACGGATCCGGCCTGCATCACATGGTCTACGAGGTCGTGGACAACGCGATCGACGAGGCTCTGGCCGGTTACTGCGACACGGTGACGGTCACACTCAACGGCGACGGCTCGGTCACGGTCACCGACAACGGCCGCGGCATCCCGGTGGAAATCCATGCTGAAGAAGGCATTTCGGCGGCCGAGGTCATCATGACCCAGCTCCATGCCGGCGGTAAGTTCGACCAGAATTCCTACAAGGTTTCCGGCGGCCTGCATGGGGTAGGCGTGACAGTGGTGAACGCGCTGACCGAATGGCTTCAGATGTCGATCTTTCGCGACGGCAAGACGCATGAAATGCGTTTCGAGGACGGTGTGGCGACGGCGTCGCTGGCTGTTACCGGCGATAGCGGCGACGAGAAGGGCACGCATATTACCTTCCTGCCCTCGGTCAAAACTTTCACCATGACCGAGTTCGATTTCGGCACGCTGGAACATCGCCTGCGCGAACTCGCCTTCCTGAATTCGGGCGTGCGGATCAAGCTGACGGATGCCCGCCATCCCGAACCGAAAGTGGTCGATTTCCACTACGAGGGTGGCATCGAGGCCTTCATAAGCTATCTTGACCGGGCCAAGAACGTGGCCATCGATGCGCCGATCGCAGCCTCTGCCGACCGCGACGGCGTCACCGTTGAATTCGCCATGCAGTGGAACGACAGCTTCCACGAGACCATGCTCTGCTTCACCAACACCATTCCGCAGCGCGACGGCGGCACCCATCTGGCCGGTTTCCGCGGCGCGCTGACACGCCAGATCAATAACTACGCGGCCGAAAGCGGCATCGCGAAAAAGGAAAAGGTCGCAATCACCGGCGACGACGCGCGCGAGGGCCTGACCTGCGTCCTCGCGGTCAAGGTGCCGGACCCGAAATTTTCCAGCCAGACCAAGGACAAGCTGGTGTCGTCGGAAGTTCGCCCGATCGTCGAATCGGTGGTCAACGAGAAGCTGGGCCAGTGGTTCGAGGAACATCCCGCCGAGGCCAAGCGCGTCGTCCAGAAGGTGGTCGAGGCTGCGGCCGCGCGCGAAGCCGCGCGCAAGGCGCGCGACCTCACCCGGCGCAAGGGTGCGCTGGACATCGCCAACCTACCGGGCAAGCTGGCCGACTGTCAGGAACGCGATCCGGCGAAGTCGGAACTCTTCATCGTCGAGGGAGATTCGGCGGGCGGCTCCGCCAAGACCGGCCGCGACCGCCGCAACCAGGCCATCCTGCCGCTGCGCGGCAAGATCCTGAACGTGGAGCGGGCGCGCTTCGACAAGATGCTGTCCTCAGCCGAAGTCGGCACCCTGATCGCGGCACTGGGCACCGGCATCGGGCGCGACGACTTCAATCCCGACAAGGCGCGCTATCACCGCATCATTATCATGACGGATGCGGACGTGGATGGCAGCCATATCCGCACCCTGCTGCTGACCTTCTTCTACCGGCAGATGCCCGAACTGATCGAGCGCGGCTATCTCTATATCGCGCAGCCGCCGCTCTATCGCGTCAGTAAGGGCAAATCGCAGGTCTATCTGAAGGACGAGCAGGCCTATGAGGATCACCTGATCGATGCCGGCATCGGCGATACCGTCCTGGTTCTCGGCGACGAAAGCCGGATGGCCGGCCAGGATTTGCGTCGCGCCGTCGATATCGCGCGCAATGTGAAGCATTGGCTGGAGCCGCTGGAACGAAAAGTTGGCAGCATGCAGGTGGTCGAGCAGGCGGCGATCGCCGGCGCGCTGGATCCAGGGCTGCTGGACGATCCCGAAGCCGCCGCAAAGAAAGTCGCCGAGGTGGCAGGGCGGCTGGACGCGCTGGCCGACCAGTATGAACGCGGCTGGGAGGGCCGGGTGGATGAGGATGGCGCCCATATCTACACACGCACCCTGCGCAGCGTGCCCGAACGCTACGTGATCGATGGCGACCTGATCCGCAGTGCGGAAGCCCGCCGCCTGCATGCAGCGGCGGCAGAACTGCACGCGGTCTATGGCGAGCGAACGAGCCTGCAGGTCGGCGACCGTGAAACCCGGATCAGCGGACCGGTCGGGCTGGTCGATCTGGTCATGGCGCAAGGCCGCAAGGGGATCGACGTGCAGCGTTACAAGGGTTTGGGCGAGATGAACAAGGGACAGCTGTGGGAAACCACGCTGGACCCGAACGCGCGCACCTTGCTGCAGGTCAGGATCAGCCATGCCGACGAGAGTGACGAGGTATTTTCCACCTTGATGGGCGACGTGGTGGAGCCGCGCCGCGAGTTTATCCAGACTAACGCGCTGAACGTTGAGAATCTGGATGTTTGACCTGCCGGTAACAATTGTTTAGTGGCGTGACGCGGCTGATAGATGCTAGCTTTTGGGCCGCTGGACAACGCTTCAACAATCAGGTGACGGAATCCCTTGGAACAGAAGAGCAGTTACAGTTACGAGGATTTGCTGGAATGCGGGCATGGCCGGCTGTTCGGCCCAGGCAATGCACAGCTTCCCCTGCCGCCGATGCTGATGATGGACCGCATCGTCAAGATCGCCGGGGATGGCGGCGAATACGGCAAGGGCGAGATCTTCGCGGAAATGGACATCAATCCCGACCTCTGGTTCTTCAAATGCCATTTCGAGGGCGATCCGGTCATGCCCGGCGCGCTTGGGCTCGACGCCATGTGGCAACTTGTCGGTTTTTTCCTCGGCTGGGCCGGCGGAAAGGGACGAGGCCGTGCGCTGGGTGTAGGAGAGGTCAAATTCACCGGCCAGGTCCTTGAGACCGCGAAGAAATTGACTTATCACATCAGTATCAAGCGGTTGATCATGCGCAAGCTGGTCATGGGCATCGCCGACGGCGTCCTTTCGTGCGACGGTGAGCCCGCATTTGAGGCCAAGGATATGCGCGTGACACTGTTCACCCCGACCGAAGGGTCCTGACGAGGATTTCATGCGAAGAGTAGTCGTCACCGGGCTGGGCATCGTTTCCAGCATCGGCAATAACCAAAACGAAGTCGTGGAATCGCTCCGCGAAAGCCGCTCGGGAATCGAGTTCTGCGAGGAATATGCGGAGCTGGGCTTCCGGTCCCAGATCCACGGGTCGATCAACATCGATCTGGCATCGCTTGTCGACCGCAAAGTCCGCCGTTTCATGGGCGACGGCGCGGCCTACAATTACGTGGCCATGCAGCAGGCGATCGAGGATTCCGGGCTGGAGCCCTCCGACATCTCCAACGAACGGACCGGCATCGTGATGGGTTCCGGCGGGCCATCCACCAGCAATCTGGTCGAGGCCGCGGATATCCTGCGGGCCTCCGGCGTGCGCAAGGTCGGCCCCTACCGCGTGCCGCGCACCATGTGCAGCACCAACTCGGCGACGCTGGCCACGCCGTTCGCCATCAAGGGCTACAACTACTCCATCAGTTCCGCCTGTTCGACCAGCGCCCATTGCGTCGGCAACGCCGCCGAACTGATCCAGTGGGGCAAGCAGGACGTCATGTTCGCCGGCGGAGGCGAGGAACTGCACTGGTCGCTGACCGTGCTGTTCGACGCGATGGGGGCGCTGTCTTCGGGCTATAACGATACGCCGACCAAGGCCAGCCGTGCCTACGACAAGAATCGCGACGGGTTCGTCATCTCCGGTGGCGCCGGCGTGGTCGTGCTGGAGGAACTGGAACATGCCAGGGCGCGTGGCGCCAAAATCTATGGCGAACTTGTTGGCTACGGCGCGACGTCGGACGGGTTCGACATGGTGCAGCCGTCGGGCGAGGGCGCAGTGCGCTGCATGAAGATGGCGCTGGCCGGGCTGAATTCCCCGGTCGGCTATATCAACGCCCACGGCACCAGCACCCCGGTGGGTGACACGCGCGAAATAGAGGCTGTCCGCGAAGTGTTCGGCGACAACGCGCCGCCGCTCAGCTCGACCAAGTCGCTGACCGGCCATTCGCAGGGCGCGACCGGCGTGCAGGAAGTGATCTATTCGCTGTTGATGATGAAGAACAGTTTTATCGTGGCGTCGGCGAATATCGAAGAGCTCGACCCGGGGGCGGAGGGCGTTCCCATCGTGCGCGAAACGATGAACGACGTGGCGCTCGACTGCGTGATGTCGAACAGCTTCGGATTCGGCGGCACCAACGCCACGCTGATATTCCGGCGGCAAAGCGACTGAACGGAAGAATCCGCCGTAACGGCGGGGCGAAACTTATTTCTGGCGGGTATTGACGAGACATGACTGACGGCAAAGGGTTGATGGCCGGCAAGCGGGGCCTGATCATGGGTGTCGCCAACGACCACTCGATAGCCTGGGGGATCGCCAGGATGTTGGCGCAGCATGGCGCGGCCCTGGCATTCACCTATCAGGACGAGGCGCTTTTAAAACGGGTGCGGCCGCTGGCCGAATCCGTCGGCGAGGGCCCGCTTCTCCTGCCCTGCGACGTTTCCAGCGACGCGGACCTGGACGCCGTTTTCGATAAGCTCGCCGGGAAGTGGGGTTCGCTCGATTTCGTGGTCCATGCGGTGGCCTATTCCGACAAGGAAGAGCTGAAGGGTGAATATCTCGACACCACCCGCGCCAATTTCGCGCAAACCCTGGATATTTCATGCTATTCCTTCACCGCCGTGGCGCAGCGTGCGGCTGGGCTGATGAAGGAAGGCGGCAGCCTCGTTACGCTCACCTATTCCGGCGCCGAGCGGGTCATGCCCAACTACAATGTCATGGGCGTCGCCAAGGCGGCGCTGGAGGCCAGTGTGCGTTATCTGGCAACCGATCTGGGCCGGCGCGGCATCAGGGTCAACGCGATCTCGGCCGGGCCAATGCGCACGCTGGCCGGGGCCGCGATCGGCGGCGCCCGGTTCGTCTCTAAATGGCAGGGCGAGAATTCCCCCGTGCGGCGCAATATCACCCTCGAAGACGTGGGCGGCGCCGGTCTGTATCTGCTGTCGGACCTGTCGGCCGGCGTTACCGGCGAGGTCCATTTCGTCGACAGCGGCTATCATGTAATTGGCATGGCCGCCCCGCCGATGTGAGTCGGATTCTTTCGTTTCGGCGAAAGCTGGAACAAAGAAAAACGGCGGCCCTTAGGGGCCGCCGTCATTCGATTTACCAGGACAAAGCCGGGTCAGTCGGCCTCGCGCCTGCGGCGCGGACCGCGTGGGCCACGGCGTTCGCCGCCCTCCCGGTCGCCGCGGCCGCCGCCGCCACCGCCGGACGGGCGGGACTCGCCGACCTGCTCGGTGATGTCCGCGCCGGTTTCCTGGTCGACGACGCGCATCGACAGGCGGACCTTGCCGCGGTCGTCGATGCCCAGCACCTTGACCTTGACCTCGTCGCCTTCGTTGACGACCTCGGTCACGGTCTGCGGCCGGCCGTCATTCAGCTCCGAGATATGAACCAGGCCGTCGCGGCTACCCATGAAGTTCACGAAGGCGCCGAAATCGACGACCTTCACGACCTTGCCGGTATAGATCACGCCGACCTCGGGCTCGGCCACGATGCCCTTGATCCAGTCGATCGCCCGATCGGCAGCTGCCTGATCTACGGCCGCGACCTTGATGGTGCCATCGTCTTCGATATCGACCTTGGCGCCGGTGACCTCGCAGATCTCGCGGATGATCTTGCCGCCGGTGCCGATCACTTCGCGAATCTTGTCACGCGGGATCGAGAAGGTAGTGATGCGCGGTGCATTGGCAGAGACCTCCTCGCGGGAGTCGGTCAGGGCCTTGGCCATTTCATCCAGGATGTGCAGGCGGCCGCCTTTGGCCTGTTCCAGGGCGATTTTCATGATCTCCTCGGTGATCGAGGTGATCTTGATATCCATCTGCAGCGAGGTGATGCCCTTATCCGTGCCGGCGACCTTGAAGTCCATATCGCCCAGATGGTCCTCGTCGCCAAGGATGTCGGAAAGCACGGCGTAACCGTCCTCTTCCTTGATCAACCCCATGGCAATGCCGGCCACCGGGCGGACCAGCGGCACACCCGAATCCATCAGCGCCAGCGAGGTGCCGCAAACCGTCGCCATCGAGGACGAGCCGTTCGATTCGGTGATCTCGGAGACTATGCGGATCGTGTAGGGGAATTCCTCCTTGGTCGGCAGCAGCGGGTGGACCGCCCGCCAGGCCAGCTTGCCATGGCCGATTTCGCGACGACCCGGGCTGCGCAGGAAGGAGGCCTCGCCGACTGAATAGGGCGGGAAGTTGTAATGCAGCATGAAATGCTCACGATACTCGCCTTCCAGCGCGTCGATGATCTGCTCATCTTGGCCGGTGCCCAGCGTGTTGACCACCAGCGCCTGGGTTTCGCCGCGGGTGAACAGCGCCGAGCCGTGGGCGCGGTCCAGCACGCCGACCTCGGCCACGATGGGGCGGACAGTCTTGGTGTCGCGGCCGTCGATGCGCAGGCCGGTCTTCAGGATATTGCCGCGCACGATATCCTTTTCCAGCTTCTTGAACAGGCCCGCCGCCAGTTCGACGTCGAATTCCTCCTGCTCCATCTGCTTGAGCGCGGCGTCCTTGGCCGCGGCCACGGCCTCGACGCGCTCCTGCTTGACGGTCTTGGCGTAGGCATCGCGCAGCGGCTTCTCGGCGATCTTCCAAAGGCGCGTCTTGACCGCCTCGATGCCCTCCGCGGGCTCTGGCAGCGGCCAGGGCTCCTTCGCGCAGTCTTCGGCGAAGTCGATGATGAAGTCGATGACCTCGCGGATCGCCTTATGGGCGAAGCTGACGCCGCCCAGCGTCACTTCCTCGTCCAGTTCCTTGATCTCGGACTCGACCATCAGCACGCCCTCGGCGGTGCCGGCGACGACCAGGTCCATGTCGGAGGATGACAGTTCGTCGGCCTGCGGGTTCAGGACATATTCGCCGTCGATAAAGCCGACGCGTGCACCGCCGATCGGGCCCAGGAACGGGATGCCGGAAATGGTCAGCGCGGCCGAAGTGCCGATCATGCTGATGACGTCCGGATCGTTCTCCAGGTCATGCGCCAGCACGGTGCAGATGATCTGGGTTTCGTTGCGGAATTCCTTGTGGAACAGCGGCCGGATCGGCCGGTCGATCAGGCGCGAAGTCAGGGTCTCCTTCTCGTTGGGCCGACCTTCGCGCTTGAAAAAGCCGCCGGGAATCTTGCCGGCGGCGAACGTCTTTTCCTGATAGTTGACCGTCAGCGGGAAAAAATCGATTCCCACGCGGGGCGTCTTTTGGGCCACGGCGGTGACAAGCACCTGGGTCCCTCCGTAGGTCACCAGGACAGCCCCGTCCGCCTGGCGCGCGATGCGCCCGGATTCGAGAATCAGCGGACGACCGCCCCAGGTTGTTTCCTTGCGGGTGATATTGAACATAGAGTCTTCCTTTACTTCCGTCCTTCACGCAGGTAGCCGGATCGCGCCTGCGGGTAAATGCAGCGGCCGGCCTGGCTCATTCCATGCCGCGCCGCTTTCCTGCAATGCGCCCCGCTCCCGCAATGGCGGGCCCGGGCGCGCAAAAAGGGCCGCGGCGTCAGCGACGCAGCCCAAGTTCCTTGATGATGTTGTCGTAGCGCGCGGTTTCCTTGCGCTTGAGATAGTCCAGCAGGCTCCGGCGCTGGCCGACCATGGAGATCAGGCCGCGGCGGGTGTGAAAGTCTTTCTTGTGCTGGTTCAGGTGGTCGGTCAGGTTCTTGATCCGCTCGGTAAGGATCGCGACCTGGACTTCCGGCGAACCGGTATCGCCCTCTTTGGCACCAAACTGCTTGATAAGCTCTTGCTTCCGCTCAGCGGTAATCGACATCAAATCCTCCTCGGATTTCAAAGGTTCAACACGCGAACGGGCTTGATCTCCCCCGCGGTATAGCGCACCAGGGCGACGGGTTTTCCATCCGCCATGGCAAGGGCCGTATCGCCGCTTTCAAGATCGGCAATGCGGTCCAGATCGGCCTTCCGCAACAGGGAAACTGCCTGCCCGTTTCGCAAACGTCCTGCTTCAATTTCGGTCACGGCCAGGGCCGGGATGTCGTCCAGCGCGGTCTCGACCGGCAGCAGGTACTCACAAGCGGCGGCAACATGCATATTTTCACCCAGTTCGTCCAGCGAAATCGCACATTCTTCGTCAAATGGACCCACCTGGGTGCGGCGCAGGGCCACCAGATGCCCTGCCGTGCCCAGCGCCAGCGCAATATCGCGCGCCAGCGCCCGGATATAGGTGCCCTTGCCGCAGACCGCCTCGAATATCGCATGGTTTTCGTCCGGCAATTCAAGCAGCCGCAATGCCTCGATCGTGACCATGCGCGGCGGCATCTCCGGCGCCTTGCCTTCGCGCGCCAGATCGTAGGCCCGCTTGCCGCCGAACTTGATCGCCGAATAGGCGGGCGGAACCTGTTCGATCTCGCCGATGAAGCGGTCCAGAATCGCCTCGACCGCGGCGCGATCCGGGCGGATGTCCGATTCCGCCGTCACCGCGCCGTCCCGGTCTTCGGTGTCGGTAGCGATGCCCCATCGGACGGTGAACCGATATCGCTTCATCCCGTCCATTGCCCAGGAAACGGTTTTGGTCGCCTCGCCCAGCGCGATCGGCAGGATGCCGGTGGCGAAGGGGTCCAGCGTACCGCCATGGCCGGCCTTGGCCGCGTCCAGGCGCCGTTTCACGGCGCCGACGGCGGCGGTTGAGGTCATGCCTTCAGGCTTGTCCAGAACGATCCAGCCATGAACCGGCCGGCCCCGTCTTTTACGACCCATCGTCCGCGCCGTCCCCGGTCAGATCGCGGGCGACCGCGGGCTGGCGCAGCAGGGAATCGATATGCTGGGCCTCTTCGAACACCCGGTCCAGTTCGAAGTGTAGCGTAGGCGTGAATTTCATGGTGATGCGCTGCCCGACCTCATGGCTCAGAAAATGCGCCGCGTGATTCAGCGCCCCGACGATTTCCGCCACGTCGCCTGCCCCGCCCAGTGGCATCACGAAAACCGTGGCATGGCGCATGTCCGGGCTGGGCCGGACCTCGGAAACCGTGATCGATTTGCCGGCCAGGGCGGGGTCGTGCAAATCGCCGCGGCCAAGGATTTCAGCCAGCACATGGCGCAATTCCTCGCCGACGCGCAGCTGGCGCTGGCTTGGCGCTTTGCCTTTTTTTCTGCTCATGAATCGTCCGATCGCCGGCAGGCAGCGGGCCTGCCGGCGCCTTGTCAATGAAACATCAAAGCTCGCGCGAGATTTCCTCGACCTCGAAGGCTTCGATCACGTCGCCGACCTTGATGTCGTCGTAGTTCTCGAACGCCATGCCGCACTCGTAACCGTGCTGCACCTCGCGGACTTCATCCTTGAAGCGCTTCAGCGTCTTCAGCTTGCCTTCGTGGATCACCACGTCGTCGCGCAGCAGGCGCACCCCGGCGCCGCGCTTGACCACGCCATCGGTGACGTAACAACCTGCCACCTTGCCGGCCTTCGTGATGTTGAACACCTCGCGGATTTCCGCATTGCCCAGGAACTTCTCGCGAAGCTCCGGCGCCAGCATGCCGCTCAGCATCGCCTTGATATCGTCCAGCGCGTTATAGATGATCGAGTAATAACGGATGTCGATACCGTCGCGCTTGGCCATTTCGCGGGCCTGCGGATTGGCGCGCACATTGAAGCCGATGATCAGGCCGCCGGATGCGCGGGCCAGCGTGACGTCGGCTTCAGTGATGCCGCCGACCGCGCTGTGCAGCAGCCGCACCTTGACCTCGTCCGTGGACAGCTTGTCGAAGGAAG
>CAMYNJ010000043.1:0-18156 GCA_947259795.1 uncultured Alphaproteobacteria bacterium
TGAATGACTTGCTGTATGTTCGACGGGTTGCCATGCGACACCTCTCCATGGGGATTGTCCCCTTTCAAAGGTGTCCGGTAAACCCGGGTTAGCTCATACCGACCCCCGAATTCTCCCTGCTCAAAGCAAGAGCCGATTCACCGGATTGGCGGACCGCCGACAGGCGAGTCCGCTCAATCCGGATCGGGTCCGGGCCGGAGGGGCCGGACCGCGCGCAGGTTCAGTCGTCCAGGCGCGTGATGGTTATCTCGACCGCCGGGTTCCGCCAGTCGTGCGTTGCCGGGTCCAGGGTGCCGCCACCGTGGATGCCGGCATGGACATGGATGTGGCCTTCACCGGCGGCATCCGGGGAGTTGTAAGCGTCGTTTCCGCCCGCCGGGATGTCGGCCAGCAGTTCGGTGTTCGGCTCGCTGCCCGCATCGTAGACATCGCCGTAAACGGTGATCGACCCCTTTTTCGGCAACGCGACGCCGCGCACCGCGTAAAAGGCGTCGTTGGTCGCGGCCAGCATGCCGACCGCGCTGAAGGACAGTTTGCCTTCCGAGGCCGTGATAATCGTGCTGTTCGATTCGCCCGGGAACAGGACCGGCGGGCTGGGGTGGGTCGGAGTCAACAGCACGGTTACGGTATCAACGCCGTCCGCACCGTCAATTGCGCCGGCCAGGGCAGCAGGCGATCCGGTCTCCGCAAGCATCGCCAGACCTTCATACTGAGGATCAAGGTCGTCGGCCGGCCCAACCTCGAAAATCGAAAAGCTCGAATCGTGGGTGACAAAAACCGAAGGCGCGATCGGTTGTCCCCGGGTCGCTACCCGGATCGTGACCTCGTAGCTTTTCCCGTCGTCGTCGGCGACGGCAGCCTGGCTCGCGGCCAGGGCGCCGGAGAGGATAATGGCGCTCGTCAGTGCGCCTTTGAGAACTGTCTTGTTCATTGTGATATTTCCTGTCCGTTCAGGGGCTTTCTGCAGAAAGTCTGTTCGATTGGCGGTTTCCTGCAGAACGCCGGGTTCATTTGAAAAAAAGCACCGGGCTCGTTCAACCGCCGCCGGTACCAGACCCAGCCTGCCGTAACGAGTTCACGGAAATCTCACGATCCTGTAACGGAAGTATCTCCGCGGCGGGATTGTGCTCACTTTTACGCGAGGCCTTCCCGCGTGACGGGGTGCCAGTCCGGCTTCCGGGTCGGGTCGACAGTGATGGCTGCCGCCCGGAGCGGCCGGAGCGTTTCCCGGATTTCCGCATGGCGCCGCGGGTTGACATAGAATATCGGTCCCGCCCATTTTGGGTCGTTGGACGGAAAAGACTCTAGTCTCGATGAAACGGAAACGACGATGGACAAGCATCCTCCATTTGTTTCATCTGCGAACAAATCCGGCATGGTGAAACGCCTGGTTGCCGTGACGGTTGTGACGGGGCTTATGGGATGCGCGACCGATGTCCCGAAGACTCCGGACTACTTTGCCGCGGACGATCGATTCCCGACATCCGGGATCGGCAGGGTTGCTCTGGTCGCGGATGCGTCGCCCCCCGAAATCGAGAGCGTGGATCTTGGACAGACATATGGGCAGTCTGCGGCGCGTGGTGCGGTAGGCGGCGCCCTGGAAGGAGCGACCGCGGCGCTGGAGGGCCTTGCGGGTTGCTCGGGCGGATATTGCGGCGCGGCATTTCTCCTGCTGTTGCCGGTGTTCGCGGTGGGCGGCGCCGTTGCGGGGGCGGCGTCCGGCGCCGACAGCGGCTATGATCCGGACAGACTCGCCGCGGCGGAGGCGAACGCCCGCCGCATGCTCGACGCCGCCTATCTGCAAACCGGTCTTCTCGATCGGACCCGCGACTATGGCATGGACAATCTGGATCTGGAATTTGTCCGCGGCGGAGGCGCCGCCCCGAAGACACCGTTGGACAGGCCGGACTATGACGCACTGGCGGGAGAATCGATCGATGCCGTACTCGAGGTCGACCTGCTTCGCGTCGCCCTCGGGCATTCTCTCGAAATGACGGCGCGGGCACGGTTGGTCTCGGTCCGGACAGGCGCCGTGCTGAGCGATGGCAGGTACATGGTTTCAAGCGAGCGCCGCCGCCTCGAAGAGTGGCTGGCCGATGGCGCGGCGCCGGTAACCGAAGCAATCCAGCGCGGCCTGCAAACGCTCGCAGAGGACATGGTGGACGAGAATTTTCTGCTGTTCTACCCTGAAAAACCCGGGGCGATAGCGGCCGCCGACGCGGCGGTGGCAAGCGCGGAAAGCCCGCCGCCGCGAAGTCGATCCGTGCCCCATTATGTGCTGGGTCCCGTGTACCCGGCGCTCGATCATTGCTTCTTTTGCGGTGAGGGACTGTTCAGATCACGCCCGCATCGCGCGATCGGAAATCTCGAATTCGTCGCGGTGGACAGCGTCCGGCCGACATTGCGGTGGGAGCGCTTCCCCCGCGCCCATGATCTGACGGGCGGCGACGGCCGGCCCGTCGAGATTACCGACGTGCGCTACGATATTCGCGTTTTCGACACGGCCGCTCCCGCCGGCGACGGCATTGTTCTTGTCCCCGCGCAGCAGGTTTACGGCGCGCGGGACCTTCCCGAAGCCCATCACACCGTCGCCGGCGGACTGGCCGCCTGCCGCGACTATTTCTGGACCGTTCGGGCGAGATTCAAGCTCGACGGGCGGGTCCGGGTGACCGAATGGGCCGGCGCTTTCGATGTTGCCGGCTGGAACGAGAAGCCCTGGAACCTGCGCCGCGGGCGTTACGCCTATCCCGAGATGATCGGCCCGATCAGGGTCGATGGCCCCGAGTGGTTTTACTATCCGTTCAAGACCCCCTGCGATTGAGGCCCCGCCGTTCGATGCGGATGGCCGGTCGGCACGGCAACCAGACTTGCCTTTCCGCTGCCTGTTTGCTGTATCTTTCCTGCTCCGCGCGTCATCTTTGCCTGCTTGGCTTATACCTGTTTTTCGGGTGTGATCTGTATGCGATCACGCGGAAACCCCCGTAATCGCCCCGGCAGGCCGCCGCGGCCGAGCGGCACATACCTTTTTTTCACTATCTTCGGCCGATCGAAGGGAAGATGGCGGCTCAGACGACTCCGATGGGTGGCCGGCGGCGCTTTATCCCGGTCGCCGCGCGGCCGACGATCGCGGTCAGCAGGATGGCGCCGCCCAGCAGGGTGAGCGGGCTGGGCGTCTCGGAGAAGGCCAGCCAGACCCAGACCGGGCCGAGCACGACCTCGGTGAGCGACAGCAGCGTCAATTCGGTGGCCGATACATGGCGCGACCCCAGCGTAAAGACGATCAGGCTGCACCCGATCACGACCGCGCCATAGGTCACGCAGAGGCCGATATCCGCCGCCGGCGCCCCGAAACCGCCGCCCGTCAGGGCAATGATCGCGGCCGCGCCGATGGCGCCGAACAGGCCCGCCAGGCATGTCGCCGGCATCATGTCCACGCCGCGCCCGCTGCGCAGCGCGATGGAAAATCCGGCGAAGCCGGCGGCGGCGGCGAGCGCCATAAGATTGCCGAACAGATCGCCCGCAACAAATCCCTCGCCCACCATTACGGCGATTCCAATGGCGGCGCCCAGTATGGCCACCCATGTCCCGCGGGTCACGTCCTCGCCCAGCAGGATACGGCTGAAGACGGCGGTGAGGAACGGCCCCGCGCTCAACATGAACAGCGTATTGGCCACCGTCGTGTGGGTGATCGAAAAGATGACACAGGTAAAGCCGGCGGCCAGGCAGAGCCCGGCGATCACGCTTTTCGCGCCGGCGGCCCGGAACGCCTGAAAGAGACGGCCCTTGCTGCGAAGGGCGATGAAGACCAGCAGCGCCGCAACGATCCCCAGCGAGCGCCAGAACAGAATCTGCCATTCGTTCGCTTCCTGGATGGAACGGATGAACAGCCCGCCGAGGCTCAACCCTGCGCCGGCCAGCAGCACGAGGATGCGGCCGCGCAGAACGGCGGCGCTCTCGCTGGCCAGGGCGGCGGATGCGGCTTGCGTCATTCCCGGACCATAGGACGGGAATCCGTGCCGGAAAAGCGCTAACTCAAAACTCGGCGCTGAACCTCAGCCCCACGCCGTAGGCCGGATCTGCGTTCGCGACATGGCCGGGCTCCAGCTGCATCATCAGCCAGCCCGATATCGCTGCGCTTCCGCCCAGCGGCCTGTCGTAGGCGAGTTGCAGGTCGATTTCGCGGCCGGTGGGAATCAAGGAAACCCGTTCCGATTCCTGCACCACCGTCTTGTCGGCCAGATAATCGACCGGCGCCGTCACGGTAGCCTCGCCGCTGCTTACGCGTAGCGGCTGGCCAGCCAGCAGGCCGATCCGGTCATGGCGGCCCAACACGCCGTTTATTACCAACCCGATGCCGAAGGCCTCGGCGCGGATTTCGCTCCACGCGCCCAGCAGGCTGCTGCCGTCCGCCCGCATGTCCGCCTCGCCCAGCGTATAGTTGCCGATCAGCTCCAGCCCGGCGCCCACGGGATAACGCCCACCCAGCGAGTAAAACAGCGTATCGGCGCCGGCAACCGCAAAGCCGCCGGCGGCGTCGCTGCCCAGGAAGCCGCCCTGCTCGTCCACCGTCGAAAATCCCACATGGCCGATGGCGCCGTTGTCGAAGCGGTGCGAAAACGCGAACTCACCGATCTTCGCGTCCTGCTGCCACTCGTCCGCGCCGTCTTCCTGATCGACCCAGCCGACCGACAGGATCGACGAGGCGCCGAGCTGGCGGGACAGCGAAACGCCCGTCCCCGCCCCGACCAGGCCATGCTGCGGCCCCAGCACATCACCCGGCATCCAGAACAGCCCCGCCGGCTCGCTGGCCGCCAGGCCGGCCATCTGCTGTTCCGGCGTTACGTCGTAACCGAAGCGAAAACTGGCGCCGGGGCCGGTTTCGATCTCCAGGCTCATGCCGTGCAGTTCTTGCTCTTCGCCGTCGTCGTCGGCCATGCCGGCCCAATCAGCCGCGGACTCGGTCTCTTCCTCGTCGGAAACGCCCATGGCGATCTTCATGCCGTTGGGAAGCTCCGCATTCACGGTCTCGACGGAGCCGCCGCCAAGCAGCGCCTCGAGCCCGAAGCCGCGCGACGAATGGGCAATGACGTCATTGAGGTCAACCGCGTAGTTCCGGTCGTAATCGTCCAGCGCGAAGGCTTGGCCCAACAGGGACGAGTTCGCGAGCGCGTCGCCGAAGGCCGCCCCCAGCGAGAGCGCCGTGCCGTCCAAAGTGACGGCCTTTCCGATGGTGGAATTCGTCAGCGGGATGGATAGCGCGCCCAACGGTTGGATGGCGGTACTGAGATTCAGCAGCCCATGGCCGTATACCGTATCAACCCCGGCTGCGCCCAGGTCGGTCGCCGTGGTCAGCAGAATCTGAACGATTTCGGCTGGCGCAAGCGCTGGCCAAGCCTGAACCAGCAACGCCGCCGCCCCCGAAACTTGAGGCGCGGCCATGGAAGTACCGCTTGCGAGCGCCAGTGTATTGCCTGGAACGGTCGACCAGACTTCGACACCGGGCGCCACAAGGCAGAAGTTCATGGCGGAACCGCACTGGTTCGAGAACATCGCGAGGGTACCGGTTGAGTCCACCGCGCCGACCGCGATCATCTGGCCGCTGGCGTTGACGGTAGTGTTGCCCGCGTAGGCCGCCGGATATGTTGGCTCTACAAAATCCGACCCGTCGTTGCCCGCTGAAATAACAATAATCGCATTGGCGCCCATCGCGGCGATGAGCGCATTCTCAAAACTCGGGCCCAATTTAGAACAGGTCGGTGTTGCAGCCGGCGGATCGCAGGCAATGCCGAGGCTGAGATTGATGATATGGGCCTTGCCGGCGGCATAGTTGACGCCGGCGATGAGGTCGCTGACGAGGAATTCGCCGGGGGCAACTGTCCTGTCGGCGCGAATCGCCAGGATCGTGGCGTCAAAAGCAACGCCATGGGTTCTGATATTATTTTTCTCCGCCGCGATAATTCCGGCCACGTGAGTTCCGTGGCCATCCTCGTCCGTCAGGGCGCCGCCACCCGCAATATCGATGCTGTCGGCGGAAATGTTTGCATCGAGTTCGGAATGAGTCCTATCGATCCCGGTATCGATCACCGCGACGACGACGCCGGCGCCATAGGCGCCCTTGGCGTAAGCGTCCGCCGCACCGATCTGGCCGAGGCCGTAATTGCAGTAGGTGTTGCTGTCCGCCGCTACGAAACAAGGATCGAAGTCCGCCGCAGAGGTGAAGTTCGACGCCGGCTGTGCAGGCGCCAACGGGTCCGGAGTCGGCAGGCCTGAGCCGCCGCCACCACCGCCACCGCCGCCACCACCGCCGCCGTGGGTTGCTGGGTTGTTGGTGCCCATGCAAGCTGCGAGGATAAATGGCAGGGCGAAGACTGCCTGTCGCAGCGGCAAGACATGACGGATTGACATTGGCGACGCTCCACAGGGCTGACGAATGCGGCGCATATTATGGCCCGGAAATGATAAATCCCTTGTTAATAAACAGTATTAATCCAGCCAAAGCGCGTTGCGACGTGGCGGGCCATCGGCTAGAACCGACCCGACGCCGGCAATGACAGAGGATGCGACGATGAGCGATTCCCCTTCCATGGACTTTCCCGTCTCCTGGGACGAGTTGCACCGCCATGCGAAGGCGCTGGCTTGGCGGCTGCATGAAAAAGGGCCCTTCGAGGGGATCGTTGCGATTACCCGCGGCGGGCTGGTGCCGGCCGCGATCGTTGCGCGCGAGCTGGAGATCCGGCTGGTCGACACCGTCTGCGTCGCTTCCTATGAGCACAAGGACCAGGGCGGCGCGAACGTCCTGAAGGGCGTGGAGGGCGACGGCGAGGGCTGGCTGATCGTCGACGATCTGGTGGATACCGGGACTACCGCCAAGATAGTGCGCGACATGCTGCCCAAGGCCCATTTCGCGACCATCTACGCCAAACCGGCGGGCCGCCCGATGGTCGACACCTTCATCACCGAGGTCAGCCAGGACACCTGGATCCTGTTCCCCTGGGACGTCGAGTTGACCTACGCCAAGCCGATCTCGCACCGGTAGGGACAGGGCTGCCGGATCCGTGCTCGCAGCAGCAGCGCGCCCAATTGACTCCTACTCGAATTTCAGACAACCGTTCCGGCCTCGAAACGGCAAGCCGACCTCGCGGCGGGCTCAATCCTTGACGATCAGCTCGCGCGGGGTTTTCGCCAGGGGCACGGCACCGTTTTCGGTCAGGTGGATGCATTCGCTGATCTCGATGCCCCAGTCGTCTTCCCAGATGCCGGGCATCAGATGGATCGTCATGTCGGGCTGCAGCACCGTCTTGTCACCGGGCCGCAGGCTGATCGTATGTTCGCCCCAGTCCGGCGGATAGTTGAGGCCCACCGAATAGCCCATCCGCGAGTCCTTCTTGATCCCGCCCTTCGAGATTACCTCGCGCCACACGCCCTCCACTTCCTCGCAGGTCAGGCCGGGTGCCGCCACGCCGATGACCCTGTTCAATCCCTCGACCACCACTTTGGCCGCGTCGACCAGCTTTTGCGGCGGCTTGCCGAGGAACACGGTGCGCGCCTGCGGGCAGTGATAGCGCAGCCTGCAGCCCGCCAATTCCAGGATCGTCGCCTCGCCCTTGACGAAGGGTTTGTCGGACCAGGTCAGATGCGGGGTCGAGGTGCCGATGCCGGTCGGCAGCATGGGGACGATGGCGGTATAGTCGCCACCGAATTCCGCCGTGCCGGACGCCTGTGCGGCCAGGATCTTCGCCACCGCATCGCACTGGCGCACGCCCGGCTCCACCGCGTCGATAGCGACCGTCATCACCTTTTCCAGGATCTGTGCCGCCTGACGCATATAGTCCAGTTCGGCCGGCGACTTGATCGCCCGGATCCAGTTCACCAGCGTATAGGCGTTCTTGAAGGTGGCGTTGCGAAGCTGTTGATACAGCGCCTCGGCGCTGGCGGCCGTGAAATAGTAGGAATCCATTTCCAACCCGATATTGCCGCGGCCCAGGCCGCGCGCATCCAGCACCTCGGCCACGAAATCCATCGGATGCTTGCGCTTGCTCTGGACGTAGTCGTCCGGGTAGCCGATCAGGTTGACGTCGTCCAGGAAAGTCGTGACCTTCGCGCCGTTCAGGTCGATGCCGCGCACGACGCACAGAGGTTCGTCCTGCGCCAGCGCCACGACAACCGCCTGCGGCGTGTAGAACGACCAGCCGTCATAGCCGGTCAGGTAATTCATGTTGGCGGGATCGCTGACGATCAGCACGTCTAGTCCGAACTGCATCATCCGCAGCTTAACATTCTCGATCCGGTCGAGATATTCCTGCTTGTCGAAGGCCAGCATGCCGTTCCCTGCCGTCTGCCGATGCAAATTTCAGCGTCACTCCCTTAGCAGATTACAAAGAGACTGGCCAATACGGGAAAAGGCACCCCGGCGGCGCTCCCGCCCGAAAATCCGGGAAATGAAGGAAATGCAAATTAGTTTGATTTTCATCTTTACCAGTAAATCATAAAGGGCCGTGCCATTATCGGGGGCGATTCGGGAGGGACAAGTCGATGTACGGTCTGGAATCTTTGTTGTTGATTGTCGGGGTGCTGCTGCTCTTTGCGCCGGTGCTTGCCATTGTTGCGCTGGTGAAGACCTCGAACCTGCGCTACGAGATTGCGCGGCTGCACCGGATCTTGCGCGAGATGCAGACCCAGCTCGCCCAGCTGCGCGAACCGCCGAAACCCGCTGCCGAAGCGGCGCGGCCGGCGGAACCCCAGCCGACACCATCGGTCCCCGAAAGAACGACCCCGCCCGCACGGACGGTCGCGGAGCCGCCGGCGGAGCCGGTGGCGGAGACCCCCTCGGGCGCCAAACCGTACGTACAGACGTTACCCGCCGAGCAGCCGCCCCGCGCGCCCACAGGCCGCCCGCCCGCAACCCGTCCGTTCAGGCAGGCGGAACTGGCGAAGACCCGCGAAGGCTTGGAAGAAAAACTCTTTTCCCGCTGGTTCGTCTGGCTGGGCGGCATCGCGGTCGCGCTGTCGGCGGTCTTCCTGGTGCGCTATTCCATCGAGATGGGCTGGCTGGGGCCGGTTGTGCGCTGTGTCCTGGGTGTAGCGCTGGGCCTGGTGCTGATCGCCGCCGGCGAGTTCATGCGGCGTCACCCGCTGGCGCAGGCCGCAGGCTTCGTCAAGCCGTCGCAAGTTCCGCCGGCCCTGACGGGGGCGGGCGTATCCGCCCTGTTCGTCAGCATCTACGCCGCCTATGCGCTCTATGACCTGCTGATTCCCCTGGTGGCCTTCGGCGCGCTGGGCGCGGTCTGGGTGCTGGCGATGCTGCTGTCGATGCTGCAGGGACCGTTCGTCGCGGCGCTGGGCATCCTGGGCGGCTTCCTGGTGCCGATCCTGGTACAGACCGGGCATCCCTCGGCCTGGGGCTTGTTCCCCTATGTCCTGGCTGTCAACGGCGCGGCGCTCGGCGTATTGCGGTACAAGGGCTGGGGCTGGCTGGCCTGGGGCGCGCTGGCGGGCGCGGCGGGCTGGCCGTTGCTGTGGCTGGTGGATCAGCCCGCGGCGAACCTGGGCGCGCCGGTCATCGGTGCCTACCTGACCGCGACGGCGGCCCTGTTCATCTATGTGCCGGCGGGTCTGGCGCCCCATAACGCTCCCTTCACCCTCAAGAAGATGTTCCGCACCATTCCGTTGCCGGCGATCCTGGCCTGGACCGCCTCGGCCTTGATGCTGGTGCTGGCGCTGCTCTTGACCTGGACCGACAATTTCGCCTGGGGGTCGGTGGCCTGGGCGGGACTGCTGGCGACCTTCCTGATGGTCGCCGGGCGGCGCGACGTCACCTTCGATGCGCTGTCCATCGGCGCCGCGGTCATGGTGGGGCTGGTCCTGCTGTCCTGGAATTTGCCCTACTGGCCGGGCGAAGTCGATATCCTGGCAACCCTGCCGCCGGGCCTCGTGCCCTATGTTGTGACGGCCATTTCTTATGCCGGCCTGTTCGGCATCGCCGGTCTCGGACTGCTGCAGGGGGCCGCGCGGCCCGGCCTCTGGGCCGGGCTGTCAGCGGGCGTCCCGGTCGTCACCCTGGCCATAACCTACGCCCGCATCAAGGGCTTCGAGGTCGACCTGACCTGGGCTGGGCTGGGGCTGCTGCTGGGCGCGCTGAATATGGGCGCGGCGATGCTGGTCGCGCGCCAGCGCGGGCGCGCGGGCATGGAAGGCGCGCTGGCCGCCTATGCGGTCGGCGTCGTGGCCTCGCTGTCGCTGGCCAAGGCGATGTCGCTGGAGAACGCCTGGCTGACCGTTGCCCTGTCGCTGCAGCTGCCGGCCATCGGCTGGATCCACGAACGGACAAGGGTCGGCCCCTTGCGCGCCGTCGCCATGCTGCTGGCCGGGATCATCCTGAGCCGGCTGGTGCTCAACCCGGAGATTTTCAACTACGGGCTCACCGCCACGCCGGGCCTGAACTGGATGTTCTATGGATACGGCATTCCGGCGATTGCCTTCTACGTGGCGGCGCGCCTGTTCCGCCGCAGGGCGGACGATGTGCTGGTGCTGGCGCTGGAATCGGGCGCGCTGGTCTTCCTGACCCTGTTCGCCACCATGGAGATCGCCGATATCGTGCAGCGCGGCGAGTTCCAGCCAGGTGACAGCCTGCTGGAGGCGAGCTTGCGGACCATCGCCTGGCTGACCATATCGCTGGCGCTGCTGTATCAGTGCCGCGCCGAGAAGCCGCGCGTGGTGGCGGTCTGGGGCTGGCAGATCCTGGCGCTGCTGTCGGGCGGGCATATCGCCATGGTGCATCTGCTCGGGCTCAACCCGCTGCTGTTCGGCGGCTCGGTGGGTTCATACTGGATCTTCAACCTGCTGCTGCTGGCCTATGCCATCCCGGCTGCTTTCGCGGTGCTGTTCCATATGGAGACTTCCAGGCAGAACCACCCTTCCGGGCCGACCATCGCGGGTCTTAGCGCGCTCGTCCTGGCCTTCGTCTGGATTTCCCTGGAAGTCCGTCACGCCTTCCACGGAAGCTGGCTTTCGCGGGGATGGACATCGGACGCGGAGTGGTATGCCTATTCCGGAGTCTGGCTCCTCTACGGCGCCGGTCTCCTGGTGCTGGGCATCTGGCGCGGCAGCATCGCGGTTCGCCATGCGTCCATCGCGGTACTGCTGATATCGGTCTGCAAGGTCTTCCTGTTCGACATGGCAGAGATCGGCGGCCTGTACCGGGTCGCGTCCTTCCTGTTCCTGGGGCTCAGCCTGTTCCTGCTTAGCCTGATCTATACCCGCTTCGTCAGGCGTGGCGGCGGGCCGGTGGCGGAAGAAGGGCCGGTGGGAGCGGGGTCTGGATCCTCTTAGCCGCGGTAAGCTCTGTTCGCTGACTGGTTTTTTTTGCGGCGGTTGCCGGCACCTGAAGATGCGCGGGCAGTCGTCTACGGTTCGTTTCTGGCTTATTTCACTCTGTATAAATGTATTATATTGTGAATAACATTGAAAAATGTTTTTTCATGTGATATACAGTTCTAATCGATATTAATTATTGGCCGAGGAACCGGTTCCCCATGGCGCAATTGGTGATTACAGGTAACAGGTTGCAGGACGGCGCCGTTGTATGGCGCGGCCCGGCGGGAGACTGGTCGCAGGACATCCGGCGCGCTGCCATCCTCGCCGGCGAGGAGGCGCTGGCGGAAAGCCTGGGCGCCGCGCGTTTGGACGAAGCAAGCGGCCGGATCATCGGGGTCTACGAGGTGGAAATCGAAACGCAGGACGTCCGCGTCCGCGTCGTGCCGGCGCGCCTGCGGGAACGCATCCGGGCCGGCGGCCCGACCGTTTCCTTCGCCTGACGGGAGAGAGCGATCATGTATGCCTACGATGCCCTCGACGACAGGCTGGTCCGCGAACGCGCCGCGCAGTTTCGCGGCCAGGTCGCCCGGCGGATTTCCGGCGCGCTGTCCGAGGACGAATTCAAGCCGCTCAGGCTTCGCAACGGCCTTTACCTGCAGCTCCATGCCTACATGCTGCGGGTCGCCATTCCCTATGGCCTGTTGAATGCCGATCAGCTGCGCGCGCTGGCGCGGATCGCTCGGCGTTACGACCGCGGCTATGGTCATTTCACCACGCGCCAGAATATCCAGTTCAATTGGATAAGGCTGGAAGACGCGCCGGATATTCTGGAAGATCTGGCCGCCGCCGGGATGCATGCCATCCAGACCAGCGGCAACTGCATCCGCAACACCACCACTGATCAGTTCGCCGGGGTCGCGGCGGACGAGATCGAGGATCCGCGGCCCTGGGCGGAAATCATCCGCCAGTGGTCGACGCTGCATCCGGAATTCTCGTTCCTGCCTCGCAAGTTCAAGGTCGCGATCAGCGGCTCGCCGAACGACCGCGCCGCCATCGCTGTCCACGATATCGGACTGAGCATGGCCCGCGCCCCGGACGGCGGGACCGGATTCAGGGTCTGGGTCGGCGGCGGGCTGGGACGCACGCCGATGCTGGCCGAGGCGATCCGCGACTTCCTGCCCGGCGAGGATTTGCTGAGTTATCTGGAAGCCATCCTGCGTGTCTACAATGCCGAGGGCCGCCGCGACAATCTTTACAAATCGCGCATCAAGATCCTGGTATCCGCGCTGGGAATCGATCGCTTCCGAGAACTGGTAGAGGCCGAGTGGGCGCTAATCCGTGATTCCGCGCTGCGCCTGAACGAGGCGGAAATCTCTCGCATTCGCGCCCAGTTCGCGCCGCCGGCCTATGAGGTAGCCGAGGCCAGGCAATTCGCGGCCAGGCGTATGGAGGATACCGCTTTCGCCCGCTGGTCAACCGCCAACCTGTTTTCCCACAAGCAGCCGGGCTATGCGGCGGTTACCGTCTCCCTGAAGCCGGCCGGCGGCATTCCCGGAGATATCACCGCAAACCAGATGGTTGCCCTGGCCGACCTGGCGGACGAATATAGTTGCGGGGAAATTCGCGTTACCCATCGCCAGAACCTCGTTCTTGCGCATGTGCGCCAGGACAGGCTTTACGATTTGTGGCGGGCGCTGGATTCGCTGGACCTGGCGACGCCGAACCTGATGCGCGTGACCGATATCGTGGCCTGCCCCGGCCTGGATTTCTGCGGGCTGGCGACGGCACGGTCGATCCCCGTGGCCCAGCGCCTGAGCGAACGGCTGGCGGAAATCGACGAACGCCACGATCTCGGCGAGCTGACCATCAACATTTCCGGCTGCATCAATTCATGCGCCCATCACCATGTCGGTCATATCGGCATTCTCGGCCTGGAGAAGGCCGGCGCCGAATCCTATCAGGTGACGCTGGGCGGCAGTTCGGCCGAGGACGCCTCGCTTGGAAAGATAATCGGCCGCGGTTTCAGCGCCGACGAGATCGTCGCGGCGATCGAGACGATCATCCTCACTTGGCTGGAGCAGCGCCGGGACGGCGAACGCTTCCTCGACAGCCTGCGGCGTACCGGCCCGGCGCCGTTCCGCGAGGCGCTTTATGGTCAAGACTGAATAACCAGGGAGTCACGCCATGCCGCTGATCGACTACGGAAACGGAAACCCCGCCATCGCCGACGACGCATGGACCCATGTCGCGGACGGCGCGGCGCTGCCGCCGGACCGGCCTGCCACGATATCGCTGGAACGATGGAAGGCTGAACGCGATGGCCTGTCAGGGCGCAATCTGCCCCTTGGCGTAAGGCTGGAGAGCCATGAGCGCATCGAGGAGATCCTGCCGGACCTGCCCCGGCTCGCGCTGATCGCGCTGGACTTCCCGAATCTCAACGATGGCCGCCATTTCACCACCGCGCGGCTGCTGCGCGAACGCTATCGATTCGGCGGGCAGGTAAGGGCCACGGGCCAGGTTCTGCGCGACCAGATCGACCTGATGAGGCGTTGCGGCTTCGATGCGTTCGAACTCGCCCCAGGCAAGGACGGAGCATCCGCCGCCGCCGCATTCGAGGAAATCAGCGTCGTCTACCAGCCGGCGGCCGACACCCGCCCGACGGCCGCGCAGCGGCGGAATCGGCCGCCCGAACAAGCCGTGGCGGGTTAACCAGGCTTAGCTTTCGTCGTAAAAATCCTCAATCGCCCCGCAGGCCTCTTCTGCGGTTTCGACGAACCGGAAGATATTGAGATCGGCCGGCGCGATCACGCCCTCTTCGACCATCGCGTCGAAATTGATGATGCGCCGCCACCAGTCTTCCTTGAACAGCAGAACCGGGATCGGCACCACCTTGCCGGTCTGGATCAGGGTTAGCGTCTCGAACAGCTCGTCCAACGTGCCGAACCCGCCGGGGAAGCAAACCAGCGCCTGCGCGCGCATCAGGAAATGCATCTTGCGGATCGCGAAATAGTGAAACTGGAAACTGAGTTCCGGCGTGATATAGGGGTTCGGCGCCTGTTCGTGCGGCAGCACGATATTCAACCCGACGGTGCGCGCGCCCGCTTCCTGCGCACCGCGGTTGGCCGCCTCCATGATGCCGGGGCCGCCGCCGGTGACGATCACATTGCGCATGCCGTCCCCGTTTCTTTTCTCCGACATCAAATGGGCGAAGCGTCGCGCCTCCTCATAAATGGCGACCTTTTCCGGGCTGCCTGCGCCGTCTTCCGGCGCCGGCATGCGCGCACTGCCGAACACCACGATGGTGGCCGCGATACCCGCTTCCTGAAAGGCCAGTTCCGGTTTCAGGAGTTCCAGTTGCAGGCGCACCGGACGCAGATTGTCCTGCAGCAGGAAATCCGGGTCGGCGAAGGCCAGGCGATAGCTTGGCGAACGCGTCTGCGGCGTATCCTTTATGTGCCGGGCGGCCTCTTCGTCGTCGCGTGCCGTATGGAAGGGGCGGCAAGGGGCGGGCTTGGTCATTTACCGGTCTCCTGAATTCATCGTTCTGAACCGAAGCTTGCGGCCAATGGCGTGCGGATGCAAGCGCCGGGGTGACGGAAAGTGCGAATCATGCGATGTTCGGCGGTGGCTCAACTGGATTGGGAGCGACCGGGCTTGCCGAACCTGCGTCTTATTGCCGTCATGCTGATTCTGGCCACGGTCGCCGGCTGCGCCCGCTGGGACCGGCGCGAACCTCATCGGCTTGACGCCTGGATCGGCAAGAGCGAACGCAAGCTCGTGCTGGCCGCCGGCGCGCCCGATTCCGTCCACGATTTGAAGGACGCCGGCCGTATCCTTACCTGGCGCAGCCGCCACACCGAACGGCAGGCCGGCGCGATCAGCACGGTGACCGAGACCCGGATCGTGGACGGGCAGAAGGTCCTTGTGCCGGTGACCCGGCAGGAACCGACCTTCGAGTTCCATTACGAATGCACGGCAAGCTTCGAAATCGATGTCGGGGGGATTGTCCGCGCCCACAACATGCACGGGAACGACTGCGACAGTTTCCTCAAATGACTAAGTTGACAAGAAATATCTTTTCAATATGCAGCCAATGATTGCATATCGCCCACTGGCTGTGCTACGTTGCCCCTTGTCGGTCCAGGGGCGCCGTTTATCGCTTGCCTGTTCCGGCGCTGACTGTGCGCCGCCCCTTTGATGGATGTTCTGCGAAGCTTGGTGATGTGCGGTCATTGGGCATGGTTCCTCCCGAAGTTACCATCTCCCTGCGGCGGCCTGGTTGTGGCGCGTCGTAACGAAAATATCGTTTCCCTGGGCGGCGGCGGCTGGACCGTTCGCCGCCCATTTTTTGCGCGAAAACGAGATCGCGCGCGACTCCGCCGAACAAGTGGATGGCCTCCGGCGGCAGGCGCTTTCCGCCGGCGCCGGCGATGCGGATGTCGGCCGCGATGTCGCCCATCGGCGGTTGCGGTGGTGCTGGCGGGATTGTCCTGCTTGCAGCGGGCTTGGCAAAAGGAATTGGCAAATCCTGGACCGTGGTCCATCTTTGTTTTGGCGAAAGTTGGGGGTTAGTGTGAAAAGAGCAATTTCAATGGGAGATTTACAGTGATCGGTCGCAGGAGTTTCGTAACCCTTCTTTCGGGCGCCGTCCTGACAGGATGTCAGACCACCATGGGCAGCAGCGGGCTGTCGCTGGCCTCGCCGATCGTGGGTGGTGGGGATTCACAGCCCCTGTCCGACCTTGAAATCGGCAACGGTCTGAAGGAGGCGCTGCGGGTCGGGACGCAGCGCGTCGTGGCCCAGGTCGGCGCCGTCGATGGTTACAACGCCGATCCCCTGATCCATATCCCGCTGCCCGAAGATCTGCGCAAGGTGCACAACACGCTGGACAAGATCGGTCTGGGCGGTATGACCGCGGATCTGGAACTGTCGCTGAACCGCGCCGCCGAGCGCGCCGCGCCCGAGGCCAAGGACGTGTTCTGGAACGCCATCACCGAAATGACGCTGGATGACGTGCGCGGCGTCTGGCAGGGGCCGGACGATGCGGCGACGCAATATTTTCGCGGCAAGATGACCCCGCCGCTGACCGACCGCTTCACGCCGATCGTCGAGGACTCGATGGGCGAAGTCGGCGCCATCCAGTTATATGACGTTGCGATGTCGAAATATGAATCCATCCCCTTCGTGCCCGACGTGAAATCCGACCTGACCCGTTATACCGTCAAGAAGGGACTGGAGGGACTGTTCACCTATGTCGCCAAGGAGGAGGCGGCAATCCGCAACGATCCGGCGAAACGCAGCACGGAACTGCTTCAGAAGGTGTTCGGCGCCCTGACGTCCTGAAGGACGGGCGGCCCTTTGCGCGGGGCAAGCGAATGGTTTAGGGTCGGCCCATCGCGGACCGCATCGGGCAACCGCGCCACCCAGCGGAGTTTCGTATGACTGAAAGCCTCACGACGGAAGCCCGGGACACCGCGGCACGGGTGATCGCGATTTTCGTGGACGACCGGCTGAAGGCGATGCCGTTGCCCGACGGGTTCTGGGACGACGATTACGTTCTGGGTTTCCTGATGTGCAGCGCGCTACAGCTGACCCAGGCGCGCCATGGCGACAACCTGGAACCGCTGGCCGCCGCGGACGCCACCTTCGAGGCGCTGGGCGAGGTGTCGGGCAACGGCATCGAGGCGGTGAAGGAACGTGTCGGCGTACTGCAGAATTCCGGAAGCCTGGATTACCTGCAGGCCATGAAGCTGGCCGACAAGCTGGTGCGCTTCATTTCCGGCTCGACGACGGCGGCGCTGGACCCCGTCGTCCTGAAGGCCCGCGAGCAGGTGCGCCAGATGTATGAGGACGGCAGCCTCGATCCCGGCGAGGTGCCCGAGGATGCGGCGCTGCGCGGCGTTCTCGTCAACAACCTGTTCACCACGGTCGTCAAGGAACGCTTCAAGATCGAAGCCGGCGGTTGACGGGCCGCGGCCAATCCCATGCGCGCCACATGTCCGAATTGCGGCCGGCGGTTCAGTTGCGAGGGCGGCGAGGACTGCTGGTGCCTGAAGGTCGAGCGCAAATTCGATTACGAGGATATGATCTTGCGCACCGGCGCCATGGGCTGCGCCTGCCCGGTCTGCATCACTGGCCGGACCGATCTGGCGGATGTCGAATCCCTGCCCCGGGCCGGCACGGCACCGTCTCCGGTGCGGCGGCGGCGCGGCAGACGCCGGCAAAATGGCGATACATAGGCATTGTTGACCTGAATCAATGAGAATCAGGCCCCGATCCGCCAGTCTGAAATCGTCGGACAGGAGGAAAAGCCATGGCCTGTAATAGTAAATTTTACAATTTCGTAAACGGCGCCCGGTTCCAACTGTCCTCGGTTTCGCGCGCGGCGCTGGAAGAAGACGGGCGCCATGGGGTCAGGGCCATCCTCAATCCGAATGAGGAAGCTCGCGCCCTGCTTCACGAGCATACTCGATTGCTATCGCAATTGGCCAAGGCGAAGCCGGACGGCTGACCCCGCGCATTTCTCGATCGGCCCTTTGCGGGCCGGATTCCTAGGCCCGCCAGCCACCGATTTGCGGCCGGCGGGTCTTTTGCTATCCTGCTGCAGAGAAAGCCGTATCGACATTCAATTACGGGCGGGATCGATGGCATCGCATTGGCGGGGACTCCTGTTACTGATTTTCATAGCCGCAAGCCCCTTGCAGGCTCGGGCGGAAAATCATTACCGCGACCAGACGCCGGATACCGCGCGCGGCCTGCCGGTCAACCCGATGACGACGAACCTGGCCCTGCTGCAGGCGGCGGAAACGGGCTGGGTCGACGAGATTGAAAGGCTGTTGGCCG
>CAMYNJ010000043.1:18172-29957 GCA_947259795.1 uncultured Alphaproteobacteria bacterium
AACCGCTGTGGCAGCACGCCGCTACTGCTCGCCGCAGGCAACGGGCACCGCAAGGCGGTCAAGGCGCTGCTGGCGGCGGGTTCCGACATCAATCACCGCAATCTGGGCGGCAGCACGGCGCTGATCCGCGCCGCCGAAGGCGGCCATGCGCGCACAGCCAGAATGCTGATCGAGGCAGGCGCTTTTGTCGACCATGCCAACAACAAGGGCGTATCGGCCTTGACCGCGACCGCCTTCAACGGCGACGACGATGTCGTGGAATTGCTGCTGGCGAAGGGCGCCGACCCGAACTATGTCGACCGTACCGGCAAATCGGCCATCGTCTACGCGGCGGCCAAGGGTTTCAGCGAGACGGTACGGCTGTTGCTCGAGGCCGGCGTCGATGTCGATGCCCGCTATGGCAACGATCTAACGGTGCTGATGTGGGCGGCGGGGCACGCCAACGACGTACCGGTCGGTGATGGGGTAGCCTCGGTGAAAGTGCTGATTGAGTTCGGTGCGACTGTGGATCTGCAGGACAACCGCGGCCGCACGGCGCTCATGGTCGCCGCTTCGCTGGGCCATGCTGAGGCGACTGCAACTCTCCTGCGCGCTGGCGCCAGCACGGACATCAGGGACAGGGACGGCAAGACCGCCAGGGATCTGGCGGCGGCGGAGGACGTGCTCGCCGTACTGGCAGCCAGTGGGCGGTAATCCGCAATAAAACAGGCCGTCCCGGATCGATTTGCCGAGACCTGACAATTAGAGATCGGCCAGAAATTCAGCCATTGCTTCGAGATCCGCTTCGTCGAATGAATCCATCAACGAGGATTTCGAGGGCGAGTTCATGCGAGCCTTGTGCTTGAAGTCCGACAGGGTATTGAAGAGGTACTCGCGCGTCTGGCCGGCCAGACGCGGTACGCGGCTGTCACCGTCGTAGGCGCCGCGATGGCACTGGACGCATTGTCCCGCGCCGGTGGCAGTCTCGCCTTTGGCAATTAACGCGGGATCGCCCTTGAAACCGGTGCCCGGCCATTCCTGTTCGGAAAAGTATTTGGCGATCAGCTTCATCTGGTCCCGGCTCAGTTCGTCGACCATCGGCTGCATAATCTCGGAGGTCCGCCGGGCAGCCTTGAAATCCTTGAGCTGGACGTAGAGGTAGTAAAAATGTTGGCCGGACAGGATGGGGAACGCCGGTTCAATGGGCCTCCCACTGACCCCGTGGCACTCGAAACAGCCGGATAACTCTGTCGAGACCGAGGCGTATTCTTCGGGCAGAATGGGCCGTTCACTTTCGTCCGGATTGACCGGATTCTCGACTGCATGCACCGGAGCGGACCAGCCGGCGCATGCGACGACAGCAAGCACTGCCCGCAACCTGCTTACCCTGTTCATTGGAATATCATTACCCCGTAAACATCAAAAAAAGGGAGCCGCTTTCCGGCCCCCATATAACACGCTCCCCTTAGCCGGCTCCAACGCTAGTTCGGTCGCCGGTATCAGTCCGGCAGCGCAAACGCGATGATGTTGTTGCCGCGCTTGTAATTGAGCTGCACATTGCCGCCGGCGCCGACGACGATATACTGCTTGCCGTCGACGGTGTAGGAGGCGGGCGGGGCATTGACGCCGGCGCCGGCCTGGAAGCTCCACAGCACGTTGCCGGTGGCCGAATCGTAGGCCTTGAACAGGCCGTTGCCTTCGCCCGTGAAGACGAGGCCGCCGGCCGTCGCCATGATGCCGCCGATCATCGGCTGCGGCGTCTTGACCTTCCAGCGGATCTTGCCGGTATTGTAGTCGACCGCGGTGATGTTGCCCCATTGCTCTTCGGTGGGGATGACCTTGAACGCGCCGCCGAGCCACAGCTTGCCCTCGGGGTAGGGGGAGCTTTCGACGTGATAGGTCATCGGCTGATGCAGGTTGATGGCGTAGGCGAGGCCGAGGTTTTCGTCGACCGTCATCGGCGACCATTCGACGCCGCCATTGGCGCCCGGCAGCATGCGCTGGCCGTCCTTGGTCGGCAGCACCCACATGTCCTCCTGCGGCACCATCGCCTCGGAGAAGCGGATCAGCGAGCAATCGTCCCGGTTATGGATATAGACATGGCCGGTCTTGCCGCCATGCAGCAGGCCGTCGACCATATTGCCGTTGGCGTCCCTGACTTGGGTCAGGATCGGCGGGCTGACCGCGTCCAGATCCCATACGTCATGCGCGATGTACTGGAAGTGGCAGACATATTTGCCGGTATCCAGGTCGACCGCAACCAGCGAGTCGGTGTAGAGATTGTCGCCCGGACGGATGGAGCCGTCGAGGTCGGGCGAAGGATTGCCGACCACGAAGTAGACGCGTTTGCGCTCCAGGTCCACCGCCGGGTTCTGCCACACGCCGCCGCCGAGCGTCTTGTAGGGGTCGCCCAGCTTCTTCAGGGCCGCTTTTTCGGCGGCGATATCGCGCTTCATGTTGCGCCCGGTGGCGTCGTTCTCGGCCCACACACCGACGGAATTTTCCGGGATGGTGTTGAAGGTCCACAGCAGGTCGCCGGTGGCCCAGTCATAGGCCTTGACAAAGCCGCGGATGCCGTACTCGCCACCGTTGGTGCCGATCAGGATCTTGCCGTTGACGGCGCTTGGCGCCATGGTTTCGGAATAGCCGAGTTCGGGATCGGCGATCTGCTTCTCCCAGACCAGCTTGCCGGTCTTCGCGTCCAGCGCCACCAGCTTGGCGTCCAACGTACCCATATAGACCTTGTCGCCGTAGGCGGCGACGCCGCGGTTGTTCGGGCCGCAGCAATAGGTCGTGATCGGCCCCATCTTGTGCTTGTAATGCCAGATCTGCGCGCCCGTCTTGGCATTCAGGGCATAGACATGGTTGAACGACGTCGTGATGTACATGATACCGTTCACGACGATCGGGGTGGTTTCCTGCGATTCCACGATTTCGGTCTGGAAGATCCAGGCCGGGCGCAGGTTCTTCACATTGTCGACATTGATCTGACGCGCCGGATAGTAGCGGGTCTGTTCGTAATTCCCGTTGGTGTGCAGGAAGTTGTTGCCGTCGCCGGCGGCGCGGTTCAGCATGTCCTGCGTGACCGTCTGCATGTTGCCGTACAGCGTGCCGCCCTGGACTTCCTGCGCGGCGGCCGTGAATGCCCCGACCGCAAGGAATCCGGCAATTGCGAAGACGCCGGTAAGCATCTTTTTCCAAGCTGACTTACTCATAATTCCTCCCTGGCCCCGGATCGGGGCCCCATGGTCTCCGAAGACGGAATGAGGACATCGATATCGGATCGGCCCCCGTCCCCTTAAGGGTCGCTACCACATTCATAGAACGTGATATTTGGCCTTTCCGTTCCAATTATTGTTATATGGACCCAGTACCGGAAATTACCGCCATGACCCTGGAGCAGATTATTACCCGTCAGCACACTGATAGTCAATTTCCCTATAGCAAACTCCCCATGCAAAGGGGTGGGACAACCCGCCGCAAGGACACTGGGCGCGGATGGTCGGCTTCGCGATTGAGCCCGTTTTGCCTTTTGCCCCGCCGCGGGTAATGTTTGGCGCACAGCGAACCAAAGCCAATGAGGATAAAGGCGGGAGGAAATCAATGAGGCACAGCGCAGCCACGGCGGTAATCAGCCTTGCGGCGGTTATGGCGGCGATGACCGCGTTCGCCGATGGCGTGGGGGCGGAACCTTCCGGCAAGATCTATGTCAGCAACGAGAAAAGCAGCAGCATCACGGTGCTCGACGGCCGGACCCACGAGGTGATCGACGAGTTCGAGACCTGCGCGCGGCCGCGAGGCATGCATTTCAACCTGGACCGCAGGCAATTCTTCGTTGGCTGCGCAGACGACAATGTGATCGCGGTCTATGATACGGCAACCGCCAAGCTGGTCCACCGCATCCGCAAGATGGAGGAGCCGGAGACCTTCGACCTGCATCCCAGCGGCAAATGGCTGGTGGTTTCGAACGAGGAGGACGCGGCGGCGACCAAGGTCAATGTGGCCTCCGGCAAGGTGGAGGGCGAGGCGGAGTTGGGAGAGGAGCCGGAAGGCGTACTGTTCACCGCCGACGGCAAGACCGTCTATGTCGCCTCGGAAGCGAACAATCTTGTCCATGTCATCGATTTCGAGACCATGGAAGTAAAGGCCGATATCTTCGTAGGCACACGGCCACGGCGCTTCGCACTGACCCGCGACGAGAAATATCTCTGGGTCTCCGCCGAGCTGGCCGGCGAAGTGGACATCATCGATACCGCCACCAACAAGGTCGCCTGGGACATCCTGTTCCTGCCGCCCGGTTTCCGGCGTGAGGAAGTGACCCCGGTGGACCTGTTGATTACCCGCGACGGCAAGACCGCCTACGTAGCGCTGGGCCGGGCCAACCATGTCGGTGTGGTCGATGTGGAATCGCGCAGGATCACCGATTATATCCTCGTCGGCAAGCGGCCCTGGGGGCTGGCACTGACCCGCGACGAGAGCCTGCTTTATGTCGCCAACGGATTGTCGGACGATATCTCGATCATCGACACCGGGACACACAAAGTCCTGAAATCGATCCCGGTCGGGATGATCCCCTACGGCATCCTGATCGACGACTGATGCGCCCTTCTGCCCTCGTCCTAATGTTGCTGACGCTGCTGCCCGCGGTCGCCGCGGCGGCCGAGCGCGAGTCTTTCACCATCGGTTATCTGGAGATTGCGGACGACCCGCGCTATGCGGAAGTCCGCAGCTATACCGGATTGAAGCTGAGGACCGTCCACCGTCCCTTCCCCGGAGCGGAAGTCGCGGCGCGCGAAAGCCGGGCGACCGGGCGAGCGCTGGGCCTGAAGCTGGGGCTGGAGCGCCGCCAAGCGGCGGACGTGGCGGGGCTGGCGGCCGAGATCCGCGGGATGCGCGACAGGGCCGGCATCCGGTTCTTCCTGGTCGATGCCGCTGCCGACGCCCTGCTGGCGCTCGCCGATGCAACCCGCGATGACGGCGTGCTGCTGTTCAACATCTCCGAGCCGGCCGACCGGCTGCGGCGCGAGGACTGCCGCGCCAATGTCATGCATGTAGTTCCCAGCCGCGCCATGCTGACGGATGCGATGGCGCAGTATCTGGCGGCGCGCAACTGGAAAAGGGTGCTGGTGCTGCGCGGCGAGCAGGGGCAAGATGCGGCGACCGTGGCGGCCTTCGAGCGCTCGGCCCGGAAATTCGGCCTGAAGATCGCCGCGGTGAAGGATTTCAAGCTTGGCAACGATCCGCGCAACCGGGCCCGGAACAACATCGCCCTGATGACCGCCGAGCCGGACCATGACGTGCTGTTCCTGGCCGACGGCTACGGCGAGTTCGGCCGCTACGTGCCGTACCAGACCCACCTGCCGCGCCCGGTGGTCGGGGCCCAGGGTCTGGCGGCGGCGGCTTGGCACTGGGCCTGGGAGCGCCACGGCGCGCCGCAGCTCAACCAGCGCTTCGACAGGCATGCGGGCCGCGAGATGAAGGACGCCGACTGGGCCGCCTGGGCCGCCTACAAGGTGATCGTCGAGGCCGTGGCGCGCAGCGGCGGCACGGATTTCGATTCTGTGGCGGCCTATCTGAAAGGCGAGGCGCTGACTTTCGACGCCTACAAGGGCAACCCGGCCAGTTTCCGCCCCTGGAACAACCAGCTGCGCCAGCCAATCCTGCTGCACACCCACAACGCAGTCGCCGCCCGCGCCCCGCTGGACGGCTTTCTGCATCGGCGCGATGTGCTGGACACGCTGGGCGACGACGAGCCGGAGAGCAAGTGCCGCTTCTGACCGGCCGATAGACGCCCTACCTGACCTCGAACTCGATTTCGCCCAGTTCGGCGAAATTCGCCACATAGCGGCCGGGTTCGCTTTCGACGCGTTTGCCGATGACGCCGGTCGACAGATAATGCCCCGGCTCGATTACCCGGCCCTGTTTGACCGCGACATTGACCAGCCACAAGGCGGCTTCCCACGGGTCGCCCATCGCGTCGGTGCCCGTGCCCTTGCTGACCACCTTGTCGCCGCGTTTCATCACGGCCCCCAGTTTAGCGAGATTCAGCCCCTCGGCCGAATGCTCCTCGCCGACGATCAGGATATGGGCGGAGACATTATTGGCGACGATGTCAGTGACGGTAAGCTGGCGGGCCTGGGACTCCGGGAAGCCGCCGGCCGGCGCCTCGATCACCGGCGCGACGCCGCGGATCAGCGGTTTCAGTGCCGCGACATCCGCCACCGGCTTGGCGATCCGCGCCCCCGCGACGAAGGCGATCTCGGTCTCCAGCAGCATATGGCGGCCCTTCGGCTGTGCGATCACATCGCCGCTCTTATGCAGGCCAGAGGCCGGGATCACGCCGAATACCGGATCATCGATATCGAACCACCAGCGCGCCAGCTTGCCGGTTAGTCCCGCCTTGTAGCCGGCCACCCCGTCGCCGCCCGCCAGCATGTGATCGACCACAAGCTGCTGCACCCGGTAGGCCCCGTCGAGATCGATCTTCGGGTCCAGCACCGATACCCGCGGGGTCTCCGCCGCGGCCGCGTTGGCCTCGATAATGGCCGCCCCCAGCGCGGCCTCGTCGGCCTGGGCGGGCAGGGCGGCGAGAAGCAGCAACGCCAAGGCCCGAACGGCCCGACAGGCGCGATATATGTGAGTGGGCGGTATCATCACGCCAACATACTACCGCAAATATTACCGGGACCTGAACGGCCGCGTTCAGCCCCGGCGGCGCCTTCGGGGCCTGCCGCCCGCGCTGTTGGCGTCGTTCGCCGATTTGCGCGCCGGCAGGGCGACGGCGGCCGCAAGGTTGGGATAGGGCGCGGTCTTGTGGGGCAGGGCCATGGCCTCGACGAAATGTTCCTGGAAGCGCGGCTCCACGGCGGTCTCGACCTTTTTGATATCGTGCACGACCCGTTCGATCTCCACCCGTGCGCAGGCATTCAGCAGCGCGATTCGCGCGCCGGTGCCCGCCGCGTTGCCGGCGGACTGCACATTTTCCAGCGGGCAGTCGGGGATCATGCCCAGCACCATCGCATATTTCGGGTCGATATGGGTGCCGAAGGCGCCGGCCAGCACAACCCGGTCCACCGTCTCCACCTCCATGCGATCCATCAGCAGCCGCGCGCCAGCATAGAGCGCCGCCTTGGCCAGCTGGATGGCGCGGATGTCGGTCTGGGTGACTGTAATCTCCGGTTCGCCGCGATGCAGCACGTACGACCATGTACGCCCCTGCCGGACCAGCCGGTCGGTGCGGTTCGCCAGCGAACCGTCGATGATACCGTCGGCGGTCACCAACCCGGCAAGGAACATCTCGGCGATCACCTCGATGATGCCGGATCCGCAGATACCGGTGACGCCCGTACGTTTGATGGCCTTGGCGAATTTTTCCTCGTCGGACCAGGCTTTCGACCCGATGATGCTGAAGCGTGGCTCCAGCGTCTCGGGATCGATACGTACGCGTTCGATGGCGCCCGGCGCGGCGCGCTGGCCGGCGGTGATCTGCGCCCCTTCGAAGGCCGGGCCGGTCGGGCTGGAACAGGCCATCAGCCGGACGTTGTTGCCCAGCACGATTTCCGCGTTGGTGCCGACATCGACGATCAGCGTCATCTCGTCGCGCTGATAGGGCGCCTCCGACAGCACCACCCCGGCGGCATCCGCGCCGACATGGCCGGCGACGCAGGGCAGCATATAGACCCGGGCGCCCTGGTTGACCGCATGGATGTCGAGCGACCGCGCGGTGACCAGTTGGGCGCCATCGGCTGCCAGCGCAAAGGGCGCGCCGCCCAGTTCCACCGGATTGATGCCCAGCACCAGGTGATGCATCACCGGATTGCCGACGATGGTGATTTCCAGGATATCGTCCGCCTCGATGCCGGCCTTGCGCGCGGCCTCGGCGGCCAGCTTGTCGATCGCGGCCCGGATTTCGGCGATCAGCTCGCCCTCGCCGCCGGGATGCATCATGATATAGCTGACCCGGCTCATCAGATCCTCGCCGAAGCGAATCTGCGGATTCATCGCGCCGACCGACGCCGACACCTCGCCCGAGGCGAGATCGGTCAGATGCACGGCCACCGTGGTCGTGCCGACATCGATGGCCAGCCCGAAGATGCGGTTATGGAAGCCCGGCCAGACATGAATCAGCGCGCCGTCGCCCCGCACTGCAGCGGTCGCCGTCCAGCCGCCATCGCGCAGCGCCGGCTGCAGCGCCTGCAGGGCGTGCAGGTCGACCGCGCCGACCTCGACTCGCCACTGCTCGCTGAGCGCCTCCTTCAGCCGCTCCAGATCGCCGGTCGGATCCTGCATTTCGGGTTCGCGCACCTCGACATAACACAGCCGCACCAGCGGGTTGACCTCTATGGCCCGGGTCTCGGCGCGCTTGCGCACGACCTGGCGATGGACCTGGCTTTCCTCCGGCACGTCGATAACCAGATCGCCGAGAATCAGGCTGTGGCAGCCCAGCCGCCGCCCTTCCTCCAAACCGCGCTTTTCGGCGTAATGCCGCTCTGCAGCCGCAAAGGGGGACAGGTGATCACCGCGCGACGAAATGCCGAATTTGGCGAAATCACCGCTGCTGACCGTGACCTGGCAGCGCCCGCAAATGCCACGCCCGCCGCAGACCGAATCCAGGTCGACGCCAAGCGACCGCGCCGCACCCAGCACGGATGTCCCTTGCGCGAATTTCCCGCGCTTGCCCGACGGCGTGAAGACGACAGTGGCTTCGGTGGTTTTGATCATGGGCGGATCGCGCCTCAGGCGCGTCGGCGTCGGCGCCCTTCGCGGTCGCGGCGATTCCCCTCGGCGCCGGCCTCGACCGCCGCGATGGGCTCGCGGTATTTCTTGATCCAGCGGATGCAGTCGGGATCGTGGCCCATCATCACGTCGGCACCGCGGATGCCGGTCATTTCCTCTTCATGCAGCGGGTTCATGATGGCCGATGTCATGCCGGCGCCGATTGCCATGGACAGGAACGAGGCGTTCATGCCGTGCCGGTTCGGCAGGCCGAAGCTGATATTCGACGCGCCGCAGGTGGTGTTGACCTTCAATTCGTCATGCAGCCGGCGGATCAGCCGGAACACCGAGGCGCCGGCCTGGTTCACCGCGCCCACCGGCATGACCAGCGGGTCGACCACGATGTCGCTGGCCGGAATGCCGAAATCGGCGGCGCGTTCTACGATTTTCTTCGCGACCTCGTAGCGCACGTCCGGGTCTTCCGAAATGCCGGTCTCGTCGTTGGATATGGCAACGACGGCAGCGCCGTACTTCTTGATCAGCGGCAGCACCGCCTCCAGGCGCTCTTCTTCGCCGGTCACCGAATTGACCAGCGCCTTGCCCTCGTAAACCGACAGGCCGGATTCCAGCGCCTCGACGATCGAGGAATCGATCGACAGCGGCACGTCGACCAGCCCCTGCACCAGCTTGATCGTCTCGGCCAGGATCGCCGGCTCGTCGGCCAGCGGGATGCCGGCATTGATGTCCAGCATGGTGGCGCCGGCCTCGACCTGTGCAACGGCATCCGCCTCGACACGGCTGTAGTCGCCCTTTTTCATCTCCTCCATCAGAAGCTTGCGCCCCGTGGGGTTGATCCGCTCGCCGATGACACAGAACGGGCGTTCGAAGCCGATGACGACTTCCTTCTTGTCGGAGCTGACGACGGTGTCGGTCATATCGCTTAACCTTATTCTTTAAGTAGTGTAGATGCCGTATGGGGGCCGCACCACGCCAGCCCCCGATTTCCAACTAAAATCCTACATCCGCGCCCTCACCGGTTATCGCCGCGCCGCGTCAGTTTCCATCCAAACCGCGCCACCGGGAAAATGCCGTAAATCCTACGATGTCCCAAGAGGATCGCGGGGAACCGGTAAATTTCAAGTTAAGGGGATAGGGGGATGAAATGGGGATATGGGGGAGTAGCCGAAATGGCGCGTGGTCAACCGCACCGACCGGCCATAAAGCGCCTTCGCCATAATTTCCGGCTTTTTTTGTGCTATTCTTGGGCCTTCAGATGGAAGGATAGCCGGGATGTTCCGTTCATCCAGACTGTTCGCGATCGCGTTGGCTGGCCTCGTCACGCTCGCCGCCGCCGCCCTCGCGCAGGAGCCGCAGGATTCCCGGGACAGCACGGAGACCTGCCTGACAGTCAGCGCCGGCGGTGATTACAAGTACGAGTTCCCCTGTCCCCAGGGTCTCAGGCCGTTGCTGGAACAGCTGTACCCGCCACCGCGCCGCGACATCGTCATCGATCCCCAATGGCCCCACGACCAGGCCATGCTCACCGACCCGGACTGGCCGCATGACTGGGCGATGGTCGCCCCCCGGGCCGGCGAGGAGGAAGAAGCCATTCCGCTGCTCGACGAACTGCTGAGCCTGTTCGAACGGAACCTGTCGGGCCATTCCGAAAAGCAGCAGCAGCCGAGCGGCGGCGCGATTCGGGTCATCCAAAACCCTTTCCCGCCACCCATCCACTTGAAACCGGAGGCTCCCGAATGAAACCGGCACTCGCCGCACTGGCGGTGCTCCTGTGCGCCGCCCCGGCCACCGCCGCCGAGGATATCCCGCCACCGAACGAGGTCCGGTTCATCGATGTAGACGACGCGTCGAGCGGCTGCATCGGCGATCCGGGCACCCCGCTCTGCGCGGTTGAGACGTATATGGCCTGCGATGTCCGGGCCGACCCGGAGATATGTTTCAGCGCCGGTCTTCCGCGGAAGCGGGGGTGGATTGCGTTTCCTGGCCGGGGCCGGGTGGTCTATAGCGTCGTGGATGTCGTTCGCCCGCCCGAAGTGGAGGTGTCCAGTGCGCCGCTGCCACCGATCGCGATCATCCTGGTCGAGTCCAACACCTATTTCGGTGACGGTTTTTATCTCGACAACGAATTTGTGGTCCGCGCCCCGCATGTCCTGACCCGCTACAAGGTCGAGTTACAGGGCGAAAAGTGGCAGGTGGCCGAGCGGGCTGAATGTTTGAGAAAGACGTGGAAGCATTGCGGAGCCGCCAAACAATAGCTCCCCGATTATCCCGCCGATGAACGACGACCGGTTCAGCCATAATGCCCTGCTCCATCAGAACCCGTAAGAGGTTTGACCACAGAGGCACGGAGGCGCAGAGAGAATTTTCTTGCTTGCGGCCCCAGTCATGAGACCCGTCAGTTCGCCATAGACGGTGAAGCGGTATTCGCAGGCGAGGCGGAGCCGTTCGCCAGCGAAACGCGACATTAGCCATTTGCAAAGGACTGCGGCGCTATCTTGGCGGGCATGAAAGCGATTGGACGGATTGCAGTGGCTGTCATCCCGCTCGGCATCGCACTCGCGATTTGGCCGCAGGGGGTGGGATCGCAGGAGAGTGATATTCGCCGCATAAGGTACGGCGAATGGTCGCCGGCCTGCGTCGAAACCCCGGACTCAGCCCTCTGCGAGGTCGAATCCCTCCTGACCATCCGCCGCGTTGAGGAAGCCGAACCAGGTCTTTTCGATCGGGCCGTCAACTGGCTGCTGGATCTCGTTTTCAATCCGTATGGCGGCAACCCACCGCCCTACCAGCTTGATGGGCCGGTTGTCCGGGCCGATCTGCTCGAATACCGGATCGTATCGTGGCAGGGGCCAGCGGTCGATCAGCCTGCCGGCGACGGACAAGACACGAAAGCGGTGATCGAACAGCGGCATGTCGATGCAAACGGCTTCACCTGGCCGCCGGAGGGTTGGCAGCGGAGCGAGATCCGCATTGCGGGCACAAGGAGCGAGGTCCGCATTGCGGGCACAAGGAGTGTGTTTGGCGGCAACATAATCACCTTGAGTTCCACGTTGGCCCGGTCGGTCGGCCCCCG
>CAMYNJ010000044.1 GCA_947259795.1 uncultured Alphaproteobacteria bacterium
CGATGACGACGACGATGTCGACGATGACGACGACGATGACGACGATGGCGACGACGATGATGACGACGATGACAAAGGCTCTGCCGTGTAGCCGTCGGGTTCCTTGGATCTCGGCAATCTCGGATTGGGCGGCTTAAGAGGCCGTGGCAGGGGCCTCAAAGACTGAACGGAATGGCTGCCGGAAAAGAACGTTAATGCGGACCGAAAAATGCGGACCGGGCTTATGCCCGGTCCGCGCGTTCCTTGAAAAAGGGTGGCTGTTCTGGCCACCTGTTTTTTTTGGTATGATGAGTGCTGCGTCGGTCCATGTCTGCGGACCGGGTAGTTACGGCAGGCGATCCCTTCGGCTGTGATGGCGAGAAGGCGAATTACTGCTTCGCTTTCTTGCTGCGGGGCGCCGGAATAATTTTGCCCGCAAAGGCCCGCTGAAAGTCTGAACTGTAACAGCAGCCTGAAATTTGGATCGATGGGTCAAAGGAGTTGTGCGAGACCTTATGGGCAACAAATTTTCTACCTCACCCGACATCATCGCCCGAACCGCGGCGAACAAGCTGGCCGCCCTGGTCAAGAAGAAGGGGCGCTTTCAGTATCGCTACGACGCCGCTACGGGCGAACGCCTGAGCGGATACAATATCCTGCGCCATTGCGGCTCAATCTGGTCCATGGCCGAGGCCGCGTCCGAGATTCGAGCGCCGGCGAAGCTGCTGTCCACCTGCCGGCTGGCGCTGGACTATCTGTTCCGCAATTGCCTGCGCCATACCGGCGCGGCGGATATTCAGTGTGTGGTGGAAAAGGATATGACGAAGCTGGGGGGCAACGGTCTGGCGATCCTGGCGCTGCTCGCCTGTCACAGGCAGTCGCCGGACAAGTCATTGCTCGGCGCCGCCGGCGACCTCGGGCGATACATCCTCGGCGAGATGCGCCCGGACAAGGATTTTCACCACAAGCGGTCCTTCCCCGGCGGCCAGTTGCAGGAATTCCGGTCCGGCTACTATACCGGTGAAGCCCTGTTCGGCCTGGCGCGCCTGTACGAGGTGACGGGCGAAAGGGTCTGGCTGGATGCGGCGCTGAAGAGCGAACTTGCGCTTGCCAGCCGCGATTACGGGGTCGAGGAGCAGTCGCACTGGTGCCTTTACGCGATCGACAGTCTCCACCAGTCCGAGCCCTTCCCGGAACTGTATGAGCATGGCCGGCGCATCGTCGAACATATCATTGAATATCCGGCCTATCGCGACCGGAACCTCAGCACGCCGACGGCCTGCCGATCCGAAGGCATGCTGGCCTTCCTGCGCATGGCGCGCCGCGCAGATATCGCGGCCGACCGCGCCTTCCGCGAGCGCTGCCTGGCGGAGGTCGAGGAAAACCTGCGCCTGCAGCTTCAGTTCCGCCGCCCGGACGGCGCCTTTGTCGAGGGCGGGGGAAAGAGCCGGGTGCGGATCGACTTCATCCAGCACAACCTCTCCAGCTTCCTGGATTACCACCGCCTGGTGCGCGCCGGCGGCATCTGACCGGAGTCAGTCCGGCACCGTCTGTCGCGCTGGCATCGCCGCCGCTGCCAGCGCCGAAGCCGCGGCGCACCAGACCGCCGCGGCCAGGGCGATCGCCTCGATCGAAACGCCGCCGTCGATCAGCAGCCCGATGGCGGCGGGCGCCAGGCCGGTGGAGAATACCATGGCGGCATGGTCGAACGAGCGGATCGCGCCGAGATGGGCGGTGCCGTACAATTCCGCCCACAGCGCGCCCTTCAGCACGAAGGAGATGCCGGTATTCAGGCCCAGCAGCGCCATGAAGAGGGGCGCAGCCAGCGGCGAATTGGTGGCGAACAGAAGCAGGCAGGCGAGCGCCAGCGGTGCCAGAAACAGGGGCGTTAGCCGGTTGGCCGAAAAGCGGTCGACGGCCGGGCCGGCGGCGATCATGGTAACCACCGATGCCGCCGCGAAGAGGCTGAACGATCCCGCCATCAATTCCATCGGCCAGCCCTTGGTTTCCGCCAGATGGACCTGGTGGAAGATGAGGCCGGTGAAGATGAAGGAGGGCGCGGCCAGCGCCGGCATGCGCAGCCAGAAGCCGGGATCGCGCAGCACTTGGCCCAGCGTCTTGCCGCTCGCGCTCGTCCCCTCTGCCTGCCGTCTCTCCTGCAGTATCCGATCCCGCGCCGCGTGACCCCGCAGCAGGACAAACACCATCGGCGTGACGGCGATCAGGGCAATGCCCGTGGCGGCCCATAAACTCCGCCAGCCGATCGCGGCGAAGGCCGCCACCACCATGAAGGGCAGCAGGAACTCGCCTGCGGGATGACCCAGCGAGGCGATGCCGATTGCGCGGCCGCGCTCGGCCTCGAAATAGCGGGCCATCGCGGTAATCCCGGTATGGCTCGCCAGCCCCTGGCCGAACAGCCGCAACCCGTATATGGCGAAGGCCAGCGCCGGGATGCTCCAGGCCGCGCCCATCAGCAGGCTCGTCCCCGCCAGCCCCAGGAGCACGGCCGTGGCGAAATCGGCGAGCGGCATCCGGTCGATCAGCCGGCCCGCCCAGACCAGCGTGGCGGCGCTCAGCATCGTGGCGGTGGCGTAAACCGTCCCGAATTCCCCATGCGACAGGGTGAAGGCCCCGCGAATCTCGCCGCCGAACAGCGAGATGAAGAAGGTCTGCCCGAAACTGGAGGCGAAACACATGAAGGCCCCGAAAGCGATCAGCGATCCGTGGGCGCGGAGAAAGGAAAGCGGAAGCATCGCGGCCTTCTACCGCTGCCGCCTGGCGAAGGAAAGCGGTATTCAGCGCTTAACCCGGATTTCTCACCAGGATGACGCCGTCATCGCGGCGGGCGGAGTCCGGTCCGCCAGGAATAGCCCGAAAAGCGTAGCCTACGCTACGGTTGAGGGCTTCGACGCCGCGGGCGGCCCGCTCGGCGCGACCCTTCGGGCGCGGCGGACAGGCCGACAGGCTGCGTCAAAGCGCTTGCCCGATGCGCGGCATCGCGCCGCGCGCTTTTCCTGTCCTGTCGGATCAGACTCCGCCCACCGCGTGACGGCGCCACCCTGGTGAGAAGTCCGGGTTAAGCGGGAACAAGGCACTGACGCGGAAGGGGGATTGTCAGCTGCTTACCGATTGTTAACGCAGTCGTGATGCTATTTGCGTATCCCCGGCGAACGAAAGGAAGAGGCGCATGGGCATTGCATTATGCTGGCTCGCGATCAGGGAGGCGAAAGCAGATGAGGTTTGCGCGGCACTCAAACTTGAGCGAACCGGGGAATTTCGCGGCGCGTTCAACAGCCCCTACTTCGCTGCGGTCCTGCCCACGGGGTGGTATCTGGTCGCCGGATATCGGAAGGGCTACAGCGGCATCCGCGACAGCGATCTGGCAGGATTGTCGGGCGGCAAGGAGCTGGTAGTCTGCGAGGTCGAGGAGCATGTAATGCATTCCTCCGCCGCTTGTTGGCGCGACGGCAAGCAGATTTGGTCCGTTGTCCATAGCGCCGAGAAAGGACAGATGCATCTGGATGAAGAAGGTGTTTTGCCTGATGCCTTCGTGGCCATCCGGACAAGTTGTTTCGACAGGCAGGAGGAAGAAAGGAAAACGCTGGATGAAGCTGTCGAGGCGGGGGACATGGACGAAGTCGAAGTCGAATATAATAGCGTCGACCACATATTCGATATCCCGCAGGAGCTTGCCAAACAGCTGACCGGATTCAGGTACGACCATGTCGAGGTGTCCGGCCAGGAACCCAAGTTTGAAACGCTGCGCCGTAAGGGTTGGTTGGCGCGCCTGCTCAGCCGGTAAATCTTCGGCGCGCCCGGCGGCGACACCGGATATTTATGCACTTTTGGTGGCGCTCGGCAGTGCGGCCACAATATCTTGTATTTTCAGGGTGTATGCAGCGTTCACTTCTTCCGCTTATTAATGGTTCATTTACTGAAAAATTGATATAACTGGTTGATTCGCATGGATTCACCGATTGGACCGGGTATGAGCACCAATGTTACCGAACTCCCGCGGTCGGGACGGCAAGGGGCGGCGCGTGGTGCCGCCGGACTCCATGAGGCGATAGAGGCGGCGCGGCGGGCGCAGCGGCGGGCAGCGATCGTCGCCACGGGCGCCAGCATCGCCTGGGTGGCTTTCGCACTGGTCTATATCGCCGGCAATGGGGGCGAGGGGGCGCTCGTGGGCCTGACATTGCCGGAAATCGCCATGCTGGCCGCCGGGATTGCGGCGCCGCTGGCGGTGATCTGGCTGATCGTTCTCTTCGTGCGGCGCAATGCGGATCTGCGCGAACATACCGAAATGCTGCGCCGCCAACTCGACCTGCTGACCTATCCGGCCGAGGACGCGGAACTGCGCGTGCGCTCGGTGGCGGAGTCCTTGCGGGCCCAGGCCGAGGAATTGAACCGGGTGACCGACACGGCCACCATCCAGATGGAAAAGCTGTCCAAGACGCTGGCCAGCCGGACCGACTCGCTGACCGAGGCCTCCGAAAGCGCCACCGGACAGGCCCAGACCATCGGGTCGATGCTGGAGCACCACACCGGGACGCTGACCGACCTGACGGAGCGGTTCCACAAGCAGGAAGCCTATTTGCGCGAGGCCGTCGAAAAACAGGCCCGGGACATGACCGAGGCAACCAGCAACGCGCTGACCCATTCCGACGACATGCGGTCCGCGATGCGCCAGCAGATAACCGAAATGACCAACGCCTCCGAGGCCGCTGCCGCCCAGGCCGAGCAGATCGGCGGCCTGTTCCGTGATTACAGCGGCCGGCTCAGCGAGGCGGCGCTGACCGCGAAAGACAGCGCCGTCAGCATCGAACGCACGCTGATCGAGGCGGCCGCCCACTTGCACGACGTGACGAAGCGAACCGCCGAGCAGGCGGACGAGGCGGTCGAAAGCATCGAGACCCGGGGCAAGGCCTTCGCCGACGAACTGGAACAGGCGATCGGTTCCCAGATCGTCGCCCTGGCGGAAGCCGCCGATCGCAGCGCCGGTTACATGGACGACATTACCGACACCCTGTCGCGGAAAATCACCGGTGTAACCGGCACGATGGAGCATGTCCTGCAGGGCCAGCAGGCGGCCCTGGAGGATTTCCTGGAAACGGCGACGACGCGCGTGACGACGGTGGGCGATACGCTCGACGAGCGCACCGGCGAGGTTGCGGACAGGCTGGACAGGGTGCTGGCGCAGCGTGCGCAGGAGCTGTCTGGCGTGGTGCAGCGCAGTTCCGACCAGGTCGAGGAGCTGGCAGCGGTCATGCGTGGCCAGATTGAGGATCTCACCGAGGCCGGGAAGTTCAGCTTCAGCCAGATCGGCGATCTCAACGAGGCGCTGCGCGCGCAAGCGGACGGCCTCAACCGCACCGCCGAACATGTCGGCGACCAGGCGATCAGGGTCGAAGAGGCCGCTGGCGAACAGGCACGCCAGTTGGCCCACGCCAGCGACGAGACCGGCAAGCAGGTAACGGTCATGAGCCATCTGCTGCGCGGTCAGGTGAACGAACTGGTCGATGCATCCCGGACCACGACGGAGCGGGCGGAGACCGTGCGCGCGGCGCTGGAACGCCAGGCCCGCGAACTGACCGCGGCGGCCGAACGTTCGGCCACCCAGACCGCCGACTTCGAGGCGCTGATTGCGGCGCGCATGGCGGAACTGGGCGACACCATGCGCGAGGGCGCGGCGAGATACGGCGAGGCTGTCGACCCCTCGGTGCAGCAGGCCGGCGACATGGCCGACGTCATGCGCGAGCAGACCCGCATGCTGCAGGAAGCTTCCGAGACCGCCGCCGTGCAGGCGCAGACGATTTCGACCCTGCTGCACAAGGAGACCGAGACCCTGCGCCTGGTGACCGACAGCACGGTGTCGCAGTCGCGCGAAATGCGTGATGAGCTGCGCGAGAACTCCGAGGAACTGGCCCGCAACGCCAACCGGATCGCCGCCGATGTCGTGCATGTGCGAACCACGCTGCGTGAGGAAAGTCGCGATCTGGCGGCGCTCGCCGACCTGATCGGCCAGCGCGCCACGACGGTGGCCAGCGTGGTCGGCCAGCATACCGAGGCCCTGAGCGCCGCGGTGGAGACCAGCGAACGCAAGACACAGGACGTGGCGAGCGGCATGAAGCATCTGGTGGCGGAGCTGATCGGCGCCGCCGACCGGGTCACCGAACGCATCGCCGAGGCCGGGCGCGGCTTCGCCGCCGAGTCCGGCTCGATGAATGACGCGGTGCGCACCGCGCTGGGGCTGGTGGACGAGGTTTCGGCCCGCTTCCGCCAGCAGGCCGATATGCTGGCCGAGCGTGCGCAGGAGGCCGGCGGCCAGATCGACGCGACCGGCAACAGGGTGCGCCAGCATGCCGAACATCTGTCGCGCGCCGTGATGCAGGCAGCTGACGGGTTGCGCAGCATCAGCGACGCCTTCGCCGGCGAAAGCGCGCAGCTGACCGGTACGGCCGACCAGGTTTCGGCCCGCATCACCGGACTGACCGAGCAGTTCCGGGCCCAGTCGGGCGATCTCGACAAGGCCATCGAAGTGGCGGCGCGGCAGATCGAGACGGCTGGACAGAATCTGGGCCGGCAGCGCGAGACGCTGGACGCCTCCACGTCGCGCAGCATCGACCAGGTCGCCGAAATCGGGCAGAATATCCAGCAGCACAGCGGTTCGCTGCTGCGTACGCTGGAAGAGGTGATGACCCGCGCCGACCGCGCCGGCTCGGCCTTTGACGAAACCGCGGAACGCATGATCAATGCGGCCGACCGCGCAGAGGCGCGCGCCAAGGAATTCCAGTTCAAGGAGCAGGGGCTGCGCCGCGACCTGTTCCTCAAGACCGCGCGCTTCGTGATCGAGGACCTGAACTCGACGGCGATCGACCTGTCGCGTGCGCTGTTCGACGAGGTTCCGGAGGCCGACTGGAAACGCTACGCCGCGGGCGACCGGGGCGTGTTCACCCGCACCCTGCTGCGCGGCCGCAACACCACTTCAAGCGCCGGACGCATCGGCGAGAAGATTCGGCGCAACGAGGAAATGCGGCGCTACGTCACCCAATATATCGATCAGTTCGAGCGGCTGCTGGCCGAGGCCCGCGAATGCGACCCGGAACAGCTGCTGCATTCGACCTTCCTGACGGCCGATGTCGGCAAGCTCTACCTGATGCTCTGCGGCGCTATGGGCCGCGACGAGGAAGATATCGCCTGACGGATTCAGGATAGGGGGGCTTCGGCCCACTCTCTGGAGGTTTGCCGAGTGGCCTCATCCTTCGACAGGCTCAGGATGAGGAATTCTTTTATAAATCAAGGAACTCGCACCTCATCCTGAGTCTGTCGAAGGATGTGCCGGCGGGTAGCCGCGCCGGTACAAGCCGCTCACGACAACATCGCGTAGATCCCGAACCCGATGAAGGCGGCGCCGGCGATGCGGCGTGTCCAGCGGATGGCGCCGGGCGGCAGGCGGTCTCCCAGCTTGCCGCCGGCCCCGCTCAGCACCAACCACCAGGCGGTCGAGCCCAGGAACACACCGGCGACGAAGACCAACCCGTCCAGCATCGAAGCCATATCGGGGACCAGTCCCAGCCCGACGATAATCGCCGCGAAGGTCAGTACCGTCGCGGGGTTGGTCATGGTCAAGAGTACGGTTCCCGCATAGACCCCCATATGGCCGCGCAAGGTGGGCGGGGCGGGGGAGGCGTCGCGATGCAGGATGTCCTTTAGACCGATGCCGACCAGCGCTATCCCGCCGGCGATCCCCAGCCAGTCCGCGCCTGCGATGAAGGGGGCCGCCACCCCCAAGGCAAAGGCGGCAGCCCCGGCATAGACGGCGTCGGCGGTAGCGGCGCCAAGGCCGACCGCCATGCCCGCCGCCATGCCCATGGTCAGGCTGCGCCGCAGACACAACAGCCCGATCGGCCCCACCGGGACCGCCAGCAGAAGCCCGATCCCCAGCGCCTTGGCGAGCAGGGTGAGCGTGTCGAATCCAATCGCCGTCATATCGAAGGTCCATCCAGAGATTGGCCTTAGAATATATTGGCAGATCGCAGTTGAAAACTTTAAAAATAAAGATATAATAGAGAAATACAGTGGTAGTGAAGGCAACAAAGATGGTCGGCCTTGCAATCGAAAGCGAACTGGATGAAACGGGCCGCAGGATTCTGGCGGCGCTGCAGGCCGAGGGACGGATCGGGTTCAGCGAACTGGGCCGCCGGGTCGGGCTGTCAGCGCCCGCGGTGGCCGACCGGGTCCGCCGGATGGAGGATGTCGGCCTGATCACCGGCTGGCGGGCCGTGGTCGACCGGGCGCGCCTGGGCTGGGGCATCACCGCCTTCATGCGCATCACCTGCCCGGGCGAGAAATACCAGGCGGTGCGGCGGCTGGCGCAGGACCTGCCAGAAGTCATCGACTGCCACCACGTCACCGGGGAAGACTGTTTCTACGCCAAGCTGGCGGTCGGGTCGGTGGCGCATCTGGAACGGGTCATCGATCGGTTCCGGGATCTGGGACGCACCGTTTCCTCGCTGGCCCTGTCGACCATCGTCGAGGGCAAGCCGCCGCCCGTTTGAGAGCTTCCCCGCAGGGCGATCCTGTGGCACATTCGGCGCAATTTTAAATCTGGAAAAGACGGGGGCGCGAATGGCCTACTGGCTGATGAAGACGGAACCGGGCACCTGGTCCTGGGAAGACCAGGTCCGCGACGGCACCGCCGAATGGGACGGCGTGCGGAACTATCAGGCGTCCAACAACATGAAGGCCATGCGGGTCGGCGACCGGGTCTTCTTCTATCATTCGGTCAATGAGAAGCGCATCGTCGGGATTGCCGAGGTCGTGCGCGAATATTACCCGGACCCGAGCGACGCTTCCGGCCGCTTCGGCATGGTCGACGTGAAGGCGCTGGTGCCGATGAAAAAGCCGGTCAGCCTGGCCGATATCAAGGCCGAACCGAAGCTTCAGGACCTGGCGCTGATCCGCCAGTCGCGCCTGTCGGTGATGCCGATCGACGACGAGGCCTGGGCCCTGATCTGCCGCATGGGGGAAACTTGAGCCGCCTGCTCTGCCGGCTGGAAGATATCCCCGACGGCGAGGGCCGCGGGTTCGAAGGGGACGCCGATGGCGACGGTATTTTCGTGGTGCGCCACGGCGACCGGGCCTACGGTTATGTCAATTCCTGCCCGCATGCGGCCTCGCCCCTGGACTGGGTCGAGAACCAGTTCATGAGCCTCGACAAAAGCCATATCCTCTGCGCGACCCATGGCGCCGAGTTCCGCATCGAGGACGGTTTCTGCGTGCTCGGTCCCTGCAGCGGCCAGTCGCTGGTGCCGGTTCCCGTATCGGTCCGCGACGGTGACGTGGTGCTGGGTTAACCCGGATTAACCCTCGACCTGTCATGACAGGCTCAGGCAAACGGTGGCGGAGCGCCGGCGTTTCCGGCTGGAAATTTCGCGCAGGCGCGGGCGGTACATGTCAGGCCACTTACTAATTTTGGTAGAGATGCCTCAAAAGTGATGGATGGAATTACCTAAAAAGGCATGAATAACTGTATCGTCGAATTCGCAAGTCATGGTACAATGGCCGCAACAGAAAATAGGGAGAGGGACGAGGGGCGACATCAAGCCTGGTCATACCCTTGGGTTGTTGTTATGACAGAAGGCTTTATCGGCGGGCAGTAAACGATCGCCCCCGCGCAGGCGATGTTACAGAAAAGCACAATATCGAACCGTGAAAAAAAGGCGGATGACTTTCGGCCCATACGCATAATCCTGGCCGACGACCGGCGCCTTTGCCGCGAATGCGTCAGGCTGCTGATCGAAACCATCGCCCCGGAGCTGGAGGTCGTGGAAGCCGACAGTCCCGACCGAATCGGCGCGCTGCTGGCGCATGAGGGCGGGCGCAGCATCGTCCTCTATAACCTGGTCATGACGGACAAGGCGGGACTCGATTTCATCGGGAACCTGAACAGGTCCCTTGGCGATATTCCGCTGGTCGTCATGTGCGATACCGACGATGGCGATGTCATGCGCGGGGCGCTGGAAGTGGGCGCCAGGGCATTCCTTCCTTCCAAAACGCCCGGCCCCGTCATGGTCGCGGTTCTTCGTCTGGTTATCGCCGGTGGTGTATACGCGCCGCCGGCGATGGTCATGGAGCTGTCTGGCGGCCGCGCGAGGGCCGGCAACGGGGCCGCGGCGGCAGCGCGGCGCACGGTGGCGATCGCCGAGAAATTCCCCATGCTGACCCCGCGGCAACGCCAGGTCTTGACCTTCTTGTCACAGGGCCAGTCCAACCGCGAAATCGCGGAATCCTTGGACATGTGCGAAAATACGGTGAAAGCGCATGTGAAACAGATCATGCGGAAACTGAGTGTCGAAAACCGGACACAGGCCGCACTGATGGCGGATCGCCTGGTCGCCTGAGCCGCTGCACCCTAAAATGTTTGAGGCGGTTGTCAGCCGCCCGTTTCTTGAGCATTATTGGCGCGAAACTCATGCGGCCGCGTTCCGCGCGGCTGCCGTCTGCCGGTAACAACCGCCACAGGGAGCGCCAGAACCATGTCGGAAATCCACCTCTATCCCGTGCCCGCCGAAGTCGCCAAGAGGGCCCATATCGACAATGACGGCTACCTGAAAATGTACCGGGCCTCGGTCGACGACCCGGAAGCCTTCTGGGCCGAACACGGAAAGCGGATCGACTGGATCAAGCCGTATGCCCAGGTCAAGGATGTCGATTTCAGCAACAAGGTCCAAATCCGCTGGTTCCATGACGGCACGCTGAACGCCTCGGCCAACTGCATCGACCGCCATCTGGCGACGCGCGGCGACCAGACCGCGATCATCTGGGAAGGCGACGACCCGGCCGACAGCAAGACCATCACCTACCGGCAGCTCCATGAGGAGGTCTGCCGGCTGGCCAACGCGATGAAGGCGCGCGGCATCAAGAAGGGCGACGTGGTCACGATCTACATGCCGATGATCCCCGAGGCGGCCTACGCCATGCTGGCCTGCACGCGCATCGGCGCGATCCATTCGGTGGTGTTCGGCGGCTTCTCGCCGGACGCGCTGGCCGGCCGCATCCAGGATTGCGAGTCCAACTGCGTGATTACCGCCGACGAGGGCCTGCGCGGCGGCAGGAAGATCCCGCTGAAGGCCAATACCGACGCGGCCTGCGCCAAATGCCCGACGGTCGAGACCGTCTTCGTTGCCAGGCGTACGGGCGGCAAGATCGACTGGTCGGACGGCCGCGACGTCTGGTATCACGAGGCCTGCGAGGCGGCCTCCAGCGACTGCCCGCCCGAGGAAATGGGCGCCGAGGACCCGATGTTTATCCTCTACACCTCCGGCTCGACCGGCAAGCCGAAGGGGGTGCTGCACACCACCGGCGGCTATATGGTGTACGCGTCCATGACGCATGAGTACGTCTTCGATTATCACGATGGCGACGTGTACTGGTGCACGGCGGACGTCGGCTGGGTCACCGGCCACACTTACATCGTCTATGGGCCACTGGCCAACGGGGCGATCACGCTGATGTTCGAGGGCGTGCCGAACTATCCGGATTTCTCGCGCTTCTGGCAGGTCTGCGACAAGCACAAGGTCAACATCTTCTATACCGCGCCGACGGCGATCCGCGCCCTGATGCGCGAGGGCGAGGGGCCGGTGAAGGCGACCGGCCGCAAGTCGCTGCGCCTGCTCGGTACCGTCGGCGAGCCGATCAACCCGGAAGCCTGGGAGTGGTATTACAATGTGGTCGGCGAGAAACGCTGCCCGATCGTCGACACCTGGTGGCAAACCGAGACCGGCGGCATTCTCATCACGCCGCTGCCGGGCGCGACGACGCTCAAGCCCGGCTCGGCGACGCTGCCCTTCTTCGGCGTAGAGCCGGCCATCGTCGACAATGACGGCAACGCGCTGGAGGGCGCCTGCGAGGGCAATCTCTGCATGCTGGATTCCTGGCCCGGGCAGATGCGTTCGGTCTATCGCGATCATGACCGCTTCGTGCAGACCTATTTCTCGACCTACAAGGGCAAATATTTCACCGGCGACGGCTGCCGCCGCGACGAGGACGGCTATTACTGGATCACCGGCCGCGTCGACGACGTGATCAACGTCTCCGGCCACCGCATGGGCACGGCCGAGGTGGAAAGCGCCCTGGTCGCCCATCCGGCGGTTGCCGAGGCCGCGGTCGTCGGGGCGCCGCATGATATCAAGGGCCAGGGCATCTACGCCTATGTGACGCTCAATATCGGCGTGCAGCCCTCGGACGAATTGCACAGGGAACTGGTGCAGTGGGTGCGCCGGGAGATCGGCCCGATCGCCTCGCCTGACTGGCTGCAATGGGCGCCCGGCCTTCCCAAAACCCGGTCCGGCAAGATCATGCGCCGCATCCTGCGCAAGATCGCCGAAAACGACTATTCGAACCTGGGTGATACCTCGACGCTGGCCGACCCGACGGTGGTCGAGGACCTGGTGGACCACAGGCAGAACCGGTAGGCGCGGCGGGCGGCGGTGCCGGCGCTTAGCGCACCACGTAGAACGGGGTGAACGGCAGTCCGGGCAGGCCATCGGCGGCCGGCGCGTCGTCCAGCGCGCGCAACGCCGCTTCGGTTTCGTCGACCTGCCGGATGGCGCCGGCGGCACTGAAAAGCTCCAGCGCCGCGCGGTAACGCGCCTCCGCCTCCCGGCGCGCCGCCGGATCCTTCTCGATCGCCCCGAGCGACGCCAGGGCAAGGCCCGTCATTCGTTCCGCCTCGGCGCGGGCGAAATACCGCCCTGACCGGTCGAAAACCTTCTGGGCCACGATCAGTTCCTGGCGGGCCCGGCGCAGCGCGACGCGGTTTCCGGTCAGGCGGCCGATCGCGATCAAGGCGCCGGCCAGGGGCTGGGCCACCAGCATGCGGCTCTCATGTTCCATCGCGGGGTCGTTCGAGCGCCGGATCTCCTCCAGCACGGCGATCCCTTCCTGCAGCTTGCCGGCGTCGCCGCCCAGTTCGCCCAGGGTGCAGAGCGCATGGCCGAGGCAGATGTGCGAGATGATCCATTGCCCCGGGTCTTTCGCCGGCCGGATCGCGCCGGCGGCCTCCCGTCCGGCCGCCACCGCCTCCTCCAGCAAGCCGGAATCGCCGGCGTGGTGGCCCAGGATGGTCAGGCAATGGCACAGATTGCGGTAGGCAATGCACCATTCGACGGCGATCCGGCGGCGGGCGACCGTTACGGCTTCACGGCACAGGGCCACGCCTTCCTCGATCATTGCCCGGTCGTCCCGGCGCTGGCCGAGATCGACCAAAATGACCGCCGGCAGGGTCATCACCACCGAGTGCAGAAGATGCCTTGGCCAGGGCCGGTGTTCCAGCAGATGCCGAAAGGTCTCCACCGCGGCCTCCAGCCGGGCGCCATCGGGCTCCCTCATGGCGATTTCCCATTCGGCGCGGCCGCGGTAATAGAGCGCCGTCGCCCTTTCGCCCGTCATCCCCTTCGCCTCGAGCACAGGGATTGTCGCCGCCAGGATTTCCAGGGCCTCGCCCAACTGGTTCCCGTCATATTCATGTCCGCCCGCCCGCGTCAGCAGCATGGCGAGCTGCAGTTGCGCCCGCGCCCAGCGCCGCGATCCTTCCGCTTTCGACAGCTTCCCGGCCGCCTTGCGGGCCGAAGCGAGCGCCCGCGCCACCCGGTTGTCGGCATCCTGCTTGTCGCGCGCGACCTGGCGATGGAACAGCCACAGCGCGCCCCCCATCGCCGCGGTCAGCAGCAGGGCGGCGATCAGCGGCCAGGTTTCGACGGTCGGCTCCATGGTGGTTCCCGCTCGGTGGATCCGCCATTATTGGCCCCAGCCGGGCTTAAGGGCGCGTTAATGGCGGGCTGTTATAGATGGCTGCCCCAGTATCGAGAGGGAGTCCCTGTGTGAGCAGCCGCGTTGCCCCGTTCATTCTGGCCGCCGCCTTCGGGCCGAAATTCTTCGCCATCGGCTCGAAGCTGTTCAAGTCGGTCAAGATGGCGAAGGCCGGGCTCGCCGGGGCCAGCGTCGTGGCCTATTCCTGGCTGTTCAGCTGGGAATTCGCGGTGATCGTGATCTTCTCGCTGGTGATCCATGAATACGGCCATGTCTGGGCCATGCGCGCCGTCGGCATCCCGACCAGGGGCTTCTACCTGATCCCCTTCGTGGGCGGGGCGGCGGTGCCCGAGCGCGCCTTCGCCAGCCGCCTGGAGGAACATTTCGTCGCCATCGCCGGGCCGGTCTTCGGGCTGGCCCAGGCGGTGCTGCTCTATGGGCTGTTCGTGACGTATCAACATCCGCTGCTGGGGGCGGTGGCGGCCTGGATCGCGGTGCTGAACCTGTTCAACATGATCCCCATCACACCGCTGGATGGCGGGCGCATCGTCAAATCCGCCACCATGTCGGTGGGCTCGGGCATCGGCATGACGGTGCTGATGATGGGCATTTTCGCCGCCATCGTCATGATGTTCTGGCTCAGGAGCTGGGCGCTGGCGCTGGTCGTGCTGTTTTCGCTGTTCGAATTCATGGTCGAGCGCCGCACCCACCGCTTCACGCCCGATCCCTACCTGAAGCGCATGACCCCCGGCCAGACCAGCTGGTGCCTGGCATCCTATGTCGTCGTCGTCGCCGCGCTGTCGCTGATCGCCTATGGCTGTCTGTCGGTCCCCGAGGCGCGCCTCGCACTGTCGATCCTGTCGGACGGGTAATCGGCGGTTCAATTTCCGAACGGGGCGCGCTACTGTCGCCTTCATGACCGCCGCCTTCACCCATGTGGCGCTGCATGTGCGCGACCTGGCCGCCTGCGTCGCCTTCTATCGCGATTTCTGCGGGCTCAAAATCGTGCATGAACGCGGCGAACCGGGCGACCCGCACGCGGTCTGGCTGGCCCAGCCGGGGCGCGAGCGCGATTTCATCTTCGTGCTGCTGCCCGGCGGGCCGGGGCGCGACCAGGGCGAGCGCAACTTCAGCCATTTCGGCTTCGCGCTGGACAGCCGCCAGGCGGTGGATGCGATCGCGGCCCGGGCAGTGGCGGCGAGCTGCCTGCTCTGGGCGCCGCGCGAGGAACCCTGGCCGGTCGGCTATTACTGCGGCCTCCGCGACCCCGACGGCAATGCGGTGGAGTTTTCGTTCGGCCAGCCGCTGGGGCCGGGGGCGGAGGGCCTGAGGCCGTGAGCGCCCCGGAAATACCGGCACTGGCCGATTCGATCCGCGGCGGCGACCGGCGGGCGCTGGCGCGCGGCATCACCCTGGTGGAATCCACAAGGCCCGACCATCGCGAACGGGCCGACGCGCTGCTGGATCTGCTGCTGCCGCATGCCGGCGATTCGATCCGCGTCGGCATCACCGGCGTGCCCGGCGTCGGCAAATCCACCTTCATCGAGGCCTTCGGCCTCCATGTGATCGGCCAGGGCCATCGCGTGGCGGTGCTGGCGGTCGACCCCACGTCGCGCAAGAGCGGCGGCTCGATCCTCGGCGACAAGACCCGCATGGAGGAACTGGCCCGGAACGACGCCGCCTTCATCCGGCCCTCACCGGCGGGCGAGACGCTGGGAGGCGTGGCCCGGCGCACGCGCGAGGCCCTGCTGCTCTGCGAGGCGGCGGGCTTCGACGTCGTCTTCGTCGAGACGGTCGGCGTCGGCCAGTCGGAGACCGCGGTGGCCGACATGACGGACATATTCCTGCTGCTGCTGCTGCCCGGCGGCGGCGACGAGCTGCAGGGACTGAAGCGCGGCATCGTCGAAATGGCGGATATGGTGCTGGTCAACAAGGACGATGGCGACCTCGCCGACGCGGCGCAGCGCGCGGCGGCCGAATACAGCGGGGCGCTGCATCTGCTGGGCGCGGGCACGCCGGACTGGCCGGTGCCGGTCGCCACCTGCTCGGCGCTGACCGGCAAGGGCATCGGGGAGGCCTGGCAGTGGGTCGAATCCTTCCGCGCGACCATGGAGCCGGCGGGCGCCATCGCCGCGCGCCGCGCCGCCCAGGCCCGCGAATGGATGTGGGGCGAGATCAGGGAAGGGCTGATATCGACGCTGAGGGATAGTCCGGGCGTGGCGGCGCGCTTACCCGATTTGGAGGCGGAAGTGTCGGCCGGCCGCATTACCCCCGCCGCCGCCGCCCGCAAGCTGCTCGAAGCCTTCCTGATGCAATAGCGCGATTTTGGACCGGGAACGGCCAGGGGAGGTCGAGGAGTTCCTGCAGCAGGCCCGGCGGGAAATCGCGGTGCAGGGTCGACGATCTCGACGGCGTTCTCAATATCGGCGTTATCGCGGTTGGTCTGCTCCCGGTTCCGGCAATCCAGATTTCATCGCACCAGGATCGGAAACCCGCAGGAGACCAAGCGTCAGCTGCCGGAACCCGTGAGAACCGCGTCCCGGAATCGTGTGCGACAGTCTGCAAGGTTCCAGTTGCGTTTCCAGTCGGATGGCGGTCCCGGCAAGACCCTGGCCCACAAGAATCTCGGGGCCGGAGATTCGGTCAGGAAGCGCGCGGCCGCCACCAGTTCCTCCGGGTGGGAAATAGTCAATGCCCCGGGAATACCCGCTCCCTGGGCCATCAACTCGAGATTGGTTCGCTCCGCGGTGTGGCCTTTCTGGCCTCCCGTTTCACCATGTTGTCCATTGTCGATACAGACGATCGAAAGGTTTATCGGCGCCGCCGATGCGACCGTTGCCAGACTCCCGATATTCATCATCAATTCGCCGTCTCCGGTAATGACCGCGACCTTCTTGTCCGGGGCGCAGAGCGCCATTCCAAGGCCGATGGAAACGGCGGCTCCCATGGCCCCGCCCATCGTGAACAGATTGTCCGCTTCGCTGGTCAGCGCGGCGGCGTCGCGCGATGCGCCTGCCAGGCCCGACACCATCAGATATTCGGAGGGGTCCGGAAAAAGCGCCGGCAACAGTTCGCGGCGATCCAACGATACATCCACCATCTTCATTTCTCCCTGTTCAAAAGGCCTTGGCGCCCAGAAAGCGCTGCGACAGCACCAGGGCAACGCCCTGACCGCCGCTGAAACACGCCGACAGGGCCGCTCTCGTTGCGACCTCCAACTCCTCTTCCGAATCAACGCGGAATATCAGCATCCCCATGGCTTCCAGCACGGCATCGACCGCCTGCCCCATGGGATACTGCCAGGGATTCATTTCGCCGTAATCGCCCCGCATCGTCACGATCAGAAAAACAGGAAACCGCCCGCCCTTGACCAGCGACAGGTGGTTTATGCAGTTGCCGACCCCGGACGACTGCATGCAAACGACACTGCGCGCGCCGACCAGATCGGCCCCCGCACAGATTCCAACGCCTTCTTCTTCCGCCGAAAGAAGCACCGCACTGGTCTTGTTGCTTTCCTGCGCGAGCCGAACTAACGCAGCGTTTCCCGCGTCGGGAACGTGGGTGAACAACGTAACGCCCCCTTCAACCAACTCGGAGAACAAGCTCCGGGCCCAACGTGGCTCCTTGGATTCCGTCATGTTAACCTCTCGCAATGTCCAATATGTCGGATCGGCCGCCCGGGAAAAGGCAGGGTATCGCGGGTTTCTGTATCATCCGAGCGGCCAGGGCAGCCTGACGAATTCCTGCAGAAGTCCCGGCGGGAAGTCGCGGTGAAGCCAGCTCGCCATCGCCGAAATGAAACCGATGCCGGCTGCGGACAGGATCAGGACGCGTAGCCAACCTAGCCCTGCGCGCACACGGAAGAACGCAACGAAGAAAATCGAGAGCGCCAGGATAAAGCCCAGAAGAGACGACAGGAGAAGCAGGCCCGCAAACCATGATAGCGTGCTCCAGAGCCCATGCGCAGCATCGACATCGTCGCCACCTGCCGCGCGATCGGCGAATATGCCATCCGTCTCCGGCGCCCGCATCATCCGGATCAGAAGCAGCAGGCAGCAGACGAGGGTTATCGACGAAATCGTCACCGGGAATATCTTGTCACTCATCAAGTCGATCATCATTGCGTTGACCCAGGCGACCATCAAATAGGCCGTCACGACCAGAAGGAAGATAAGAGGTGCGCGTTTCCGTCCGACAGGGACTTCGCCTTCGGGCAGGATCTG
>CAMYNJ010000045.1 GCA_947259795.1 uncultured Alphaproteobacteria bacterium
TGGCAAGCGTCATCGCCGGCGCCCTGTGGCAGACCATCGGCCCCGCCGCGAACTTCGGCGTGGGCGCGGCGGCCGCCGGCCTGTGCATCCCGGCCATCCTGCTGCTGCCGCGCAGGGAGTGAGGCTCTATTCCGCCGCGTCGGCCTTCGGGGCGGGGTTTTGCCATTCCGCGATCAGGTTCGCCTGGCGCGCTTTCGCCTTTTCGATGGCGGCTTCCTTTACATGGCCGAAACCGCGGATATGCTCCGGGATCGAGGCGATCTCAACGGCCAGCGCGTGGTTGCCGGCGTTCAGGGTCGGCAGCAGCGCCATGACGGTTTTCTCGTAGTCCCTGGCCAGTTGCCGTTCGGCCTTTCTTTCGGCGGTGTAGCCGAAGATATCGAGGGCGGTGCCGCGCAGGCCCTTGCATCGGGCGAGCAGCCCGAAGACCTTGAAAATCCAGGGGCCGAAGGCCCGCTTCTCGAGATGACCGGTATCGAGGTTCCGCCGGGTAATCAGCGGCGGCGCCAGATGGACATGCACCCGGTAGTCGCCTTCGAAGTTGCGCTCCAGGGCCGACCGGAACGCCGCGCTGCGATAGAGCCGGGCCACCTCGTACTCGTCCTTGACCGCCAGCAGCTTGGCGTAATAGCGGGCGACCGCTTTGGTCAGTTCTTCATGGCCGGTGGCCTGTCCGTTCTCGGCGGCGCGGACCCGTTCCACGAAATCCGCATAGCGTTTCGCATAAGCTGCGTTCTGGTATTCGGTCAGGTGATCGACGCGGCGGGCGACGATGTCGTCCAGCGTTTCCGCAAACTTCGGTTCCGCCGCCGCGCCCGTGGCCGCCGCAAGGCCTTCCACAGTGGCCAAATCGTGCGCCGCGCGGCGGCCCCACAGGAACGCCTGCTTGTTCGACTCCACCGACATGCCGTTGACCTCGATGGCCTGCATCAGCGCCTCGTGGCCGATCGGGATCAGCCCCCGCTGCCAGGCATAGCCGACGGTAAACAGGTTGGCGCCGATCGCGTCGCCGACCAGCGCGTTCGCCAGCCTGGTCGCCGCCACATACTCGGCGCCGTCGCCGATGGCCTCGTCTATGGCGCGGCGCATGTCCGCGGCGGGCAACGCGAAGTCCGGATTGCGGGTGAAATCGCCGGTGACCATCTCGTGGGTGTTCACGACGGCGCGCGTCACCCCGTCCTGCATCTTGCCCAGCGCACCGGCGCCGGCGGTCACGACAAGGTCGCAGCCGATCACCAGATTGGCGCCGCCGGCGGCGATCTGCACGGCATGGATGTTCTCCGGCCTTTCCGCGATGCGCACATGGCTGGTGACCGCGCCGAATTTCTGCGCCAGGCCGGCAATGTCCAGCACGCCCACGCCCTTGCCCTCGATATGGGCGGCCATGCCCAGCATCTGCGCCACCGTGACCACGCCGGTGCCGCCGATGCCGGTGACCAGAATGCCGTAGGGTTCGCCCAGCGCCGGCAGTTCGGGTTCGGGCAGAACCGGGAAAGGCGTGCCTGTGGACAGGCGCTGGCGGTCGGGTTTGCGCAGGCCGCCGCCCTCGATGGTGACGAAGCTGGGGCAGAAACCGTTGAGACAGGAGAAATCCTTGTTGCAGGAGGACTGGTCGATGGCGCGCTTGCGCCCGAACTCTGTTTCCACCGGCACGACCGACAGGCAATTGGAGGCCAGCGAGCAATCGCCGCAGCCTTCGCAGACGGCCTCGTTGATGAAGGCGCGCCGCGCCGGGTCTACCATGATGCCGCGCTTGCGGCGGCGGCGCTTTTCGGTGGCGCAGGTCTGGTCGTAGATGATCGCGGTGACGCCGGGGATTTCGCGCAACTGCTTCTGGATATGATCCAGTTCGTCGCGGTGATGCACCTTCACGCCGGGCGCCCAGACAGTGCCGATGGGATATTTGCCGGGCTCGTCGGTGACGACGACGATCTTCGTCACGCCCTCGCCATAGAGCTGGTTGGTGATCTGCGGCACCGTCATCGGCCCATCGATCGGCTGGCCGCCGGTCATGGCCACCGCGTCGTTGAACAGAATCTTGTAGGTGACGTTGGCGCCCGAGGCGACGGCCTGGCGCACCGCCAGGATGCCGGAATGGAAATAGGTGCCGTCGCCGATATTGACGAAGACGTGGGGCACTTCGGTAAAGGGCGCCTGACCGGTCCATGTCACCCCTTCGGCGCCCATCTGGGTGAAGGTGTCGGTGCGCCGGTCCATCCATTGCACCATGTAGTGGCAACCGATGCCGGCCATCGCGCGGCTGCCCTCCGGCACCTTGGTCGATGTATTGTGCGGGCAGCCGGAACAGAAATAGGGGATGCGGGCCGGCGCGGGATGCATGGACTCAAGCGCCTTTTCCTTGGCGTCGAGAAAGGCGAGCCGCTCCTCTATATGCGGGCTGGTGTGGAAGCGGGCGATGCGCCTGGCGACGATGCGCGCGATGCGCGCCGGGGTCAGCGCGCCGGCCGAAGGCAGGATCCATTCGCCTTCCTCGTCGAACTTGCCGATGATGCGCGGGCGCCTGGCGGCTTCCCAGTTGTACAGCTGCTCCTTCAGTTGATTCTCGATCACCGCGCGCTTTTCCTCGACCACGAGGATTTCCTCAAGCCCCTCGGCGAAGGCGCGCACGCCCTGCGGTTCCAACGGCCAGGTCATGGCGACCTTGTAGACGGTCAGGCCGATTTCGGCCGCGTAAGTCTCGTCGATGCCCAGATCGTCCAGCGCTTGCCGGACATCGAGGTAGGATTTGCCGGTGGTGACGATGCCGAATCGGGGCGTCGTCGCGGCAATCGCCACCCGGTCCAGCCGGTTGGCCCGCGCGAAGGCGATGGCGGCGTATAGTTTGTAGCGATGCAGCCGGTATTCCTGGTCGTTCGGCGGGTCCGGCCAGCGGATACTCAGCCCGCCTTCCGGCATTTCGAAATCCGTTGGTGTCGCGATATCCAGCCGCAGGGGGTCGATTTCCACCGAAGCCGAGGTCTCGACCGTCTCGGCCACCGTCTTGAAACCCACCCAGCATCCGGAATAGCGCGACATCGCGAAACCGTAGAGGCCGAGATCGATCACGTCCTGAACGCCGGCCGGGTTCAGCACCGGCACACTGGCGTCGATGAAGGCGTAATCGGACTGGTGGGGCAGGGTGGAAGAGCGGCAGGTATGGTCGTCGCCGGCCAGCGCCAGCACGCCACCATAAGGCGCGGTGCCGGCATTGTTGGCATGTTTGAACGCGTCGCCCGAACGGTCCACGCCGGGGCCTTTGCCGTACCACATGGCGAACACGCCGTCATATTTGGCGCCCGGGAACAGGCCGACCTGCTGGCTGCCCCAGATGGCGGTCGCCGCCAGGTCTTCATTTACGCCGGCCCTGAAATGGATATTGTTCTTTTCCAGAAATTTCCGGGCGCGCCACATGGCGGTGTCCAGTCCACCCAGCGGCGAGCCGCGATAGCCCGAGATGAAACAGGCAGTGTTCAGGCTGGCCGCGGCATCGCGCTGACGCTGCAGCATCGGCAAGCGGACCAGCGCCTGGGTGCCGGTCAGATAGACCCGGCCGGACTCCAGCACATACTTGTCATCGAGTGTTACCTGCGCCAGCGGCATGTCCGCAAACCCTCATTCACTTCCCTGTTTTGCATATTTTGTCTTAGACAAGAGGGTACAGCTAAAGCCGCCAATTTCAATCCGTCTTGCGGCAGGGATGGAAAATTGCAAGAAGCGAGGCGATAGCGCGACGGCACGGCACCGATTGTTACCCCTGCATAAGACAACGCGAACGATCCTTGCTCGTCCCCCCTGAGAGCCTGGCCCGAAATATGTTGCTGTTTTCATTGGCGTTTGCCGAGTCGAATGCAAGGCGCGGCCCGCGGGGCGATGCCCACGCATCGGCCAAGGGAC
>CAMYNJ010000046.1 GCA_947259795.1 uncultured Alphaproteobacteria bacterium
TCTGCGGGATAAACCTCAAGGACCCGGACGGGCGCGCCTACGACGTCAAGACGCCGGCGCTGGCCGGCGGCACGGTGGAGTCGTCAAGCGTCCTTTCCCCGAGGACCGCCTATGATCCCGTTTTCCTGTTCGACTCCCGCTTTGAATACGGCTGGGCTTCGGACAGGAAGGCGAAAGACGTGAGCCTTCACTTCAAATTCGACCGCCCAAGGCGCGTCGAGAAGATACGCATCTGGAACGGATACCAGAGATCGGTCCCCCATTGCCTGGCGAACAGCCGGGCACGGACGATACGGATCACGGGCGACGGGGGCTACGACTTTGTCGTGGCGGTCAGGGACGTTCTCGGCTCGCAGGTGATCGCCCTGCCGAAGCCCTTCGAAGGCAAGACCCTCACGTTCCATGTTACCGACTCATACGCCGGCAAGTCCTACAAGGACCTCGTCATCAGCGAAATACGCTTCTTCGGCGGCGGGGAATGGTTCATGCTCGACCCCGCCCGCCAGCTTAAAAGCGCCATCGCCGCCAACCGGACGGCGTTCTCGAAGGCCAGTACGGCGGCTCTCCTGAACGACTCCTATATCGGACAGCTCGAGACCGAAGCGGAGTGGATCAGCGCGCGGCTCAGGCTGCGGGCCGACGGCAGCTTCTACCTATCGGGAATTGCGGAGAGCGAGGAGGCCCGCCAATACTTCGCCCTGGGGAATTACGAGATCAAGAAATCGGGCATCAGCGGGATCAGGCTCCGACTCTTCGGCCTCTACTACGAAACCGAGATCTACGGCGACTGCAACGGGTGCGGCCGCGACTGCAACAGGAGCGATTCGCCCGATGGGGTGACGAGCCAGAAGATCTTCCAGGAGTATGTCAACATCAGACCCGCGAAGGACGGCGCGTTCGAGCTGGTCAACGAGAGCGGCGGCCGGAAACTGAAGTTCAAGAAACTGGTATTGACGAGAGAGGGGACGGGGCGTTGAGGGCGTTTTTCCTTGCCGTCTTTCTCGCACTGCCCCTTTCGGCCTCGGCCGCGACAGCGCCTGCCGTCGAGGTCGGCATCGAGTGGGAGTACCATAATTTCGGCGCAACGGTCGAGATCTTCGAGATCAACGGCCGCCCGCGGCTTTGGGAAACACGGAGCGTAAAAACGATCGAAGACGCGCCTGTGGCGGGTGAGATCGAGGGGGCGGCCATAACGCTGGAGCCGGGGCAGAAGAAACGCTTCGCCCTCCTGGTGCGGAACGATTCCGCCGAGCCGCTCTATTTCTTCGCCGCCCCGCATGTCGTCGAACCGGTCGAGCACGCCCTGGGCTTCAAGTTCAAGTGCCTCTGCATCGACCACGCGTTTTCAGTCGGTCCCGGAGAGGTCTGGTACCGCGTCGTGGAATTCCGGCTGTCGAAGGACTTCGTGGGCCGCGCGCTGACGGTCACCCATTCGATCATCGGCATCGACAAAATGCGGGCGGAGCTATTCTCGAAACGGCCCACCCTTCCAGATTTTTGAGCCGGCTCGGTCCCGCAGATAAAAGGACGTGTCGTTCCGCTCAATCGGAGGGGGCCTACGCGGCAAAGGCCCGAACTCGCGTAACGCGCACTGCGGGCGCGAAAAACGCGGTTTCGGTTAATCCTGCATTAACGAGTGCTTCTTATCATCGACTTGTCGCCGATACCTGTTCTTGTCGAAAACAGCTCGAGAGATCGCCGCCCATGTCCCGCTATGTCCTGCCCCTGCTCGCCTTCGCCCTCCTTGTCGTGCCGGCCGCGTCGGATGCCATCGCCGATAACAACGAATCGATGCCCTGCGGCGATCGCGACGAAATGCTCTCGCACCTCTCGCAGAAATATTCCGAGAAACCGGTCGCGATGGGCCTTGCGACCAACGGATCGGTCGTCGAGGTGCTGTCCAACAAGGCCGGCGACAGCTTCACCATCGTCTACACGACGCCGAACGGGCTGACCTGCCTGATGGCCGCCGGCAGCAACTGGCAATTCATCAAGAAACAGATCGAGGACGCCAGGGCCTGACGCCGCCCCGCCGCGGCGCTCAGTCCGCGGACCCGAATATCTCGTGCTCGACGACGTCGCCCGGCGCGATGCCGAGCCGCGCCGCGGTCCCGCCGTTAAGTTCCAGGACGCCGCGCACCGGCCCCCTCGACGATACGGATTCAAGCGAATGCGGTACGGTGCGCGTCGCGATGCTCTCGATCTCGCCATCGGCCCTGATGAACAGCATGTCCAGCGGGATATAGGTGTTCTTCATCCACATCGAGGCGCGGCCGGCCCGCTGGCCGAAATCGAACAGCATGCCGGCGTCGGCGGCCATGCTGCGCCGGTACATCAGCCCCTGCGCACGCTGTTCCGGCGTGACCGCAAGTTGCACGGTGAACTCGTGCCGCCCCGATTCGCTGACGATGACGAGGCGCGACGTCGCGAACGTCGTCGCCACCGGGCTCTGCTGCGCGCCGGCAGCGCCGGGCAGCGCCAGTGTCAGCAGACCCAGGACCACTGCGAAAAGCCGTTTCATGGACTCCACTATAGCGCCGCATGACCGCTTGCCAATCGGCCATCGACGGCCCATAGTTCGGGCAACCTTCACCGGGGGGAGCCGGATCGTCGGCTGAGAGGTCCCGTCGCGCGGGACGACCCCTAGACCCGGTCCGGGTTGTTGGAATCGTCTTCGGCGACCCAGCAAACCGGAGAATCGGCTCTAGTTTCAATATGCAGAGCCGATTCACGCGATTGATCGTGAGCGCGATCAATCACGATCGGCTCTGTAACCTGATCCGGATCATGCCGGCGTAGGGACGCGTGACTTGACCGCTGACCACTCCATACGACCCATTTCCATTTCCGTCCATGCGGCGCGGCTGTCCTATGCCGGCGCGGCGCTGTTCGATGCCTTGGACTTCGCGCTGCCCGCCGGGCAGACGACCTGCCTGCTCGGCCCCAGCGGCGTCGGCAAGACCAGCCTATTGCGGCTGGTCGCGGGGCTCGAGGGCGCCGGCGCCGTGGTGTGCTCCGACGGCGGGAAGCTGCCCGGCCGCTATGCCTGGATGGCGCAGCAGGACCTGCTGCTGCCCTGGCTGACGGTCACCGGGAACCTGATGCTGGGCGCGCGGCTGCGCGGCGAGCGGCCCGATCGCGCCCGCGCCGACGGGCTGTTGCAGTTGGTCGGGCTGGCCGGACGGGGCGACGACCGGCCGGCGAGCCTGTCCGGCGGCATGCGCCAGCGCGCAGCGCTGGCCCGGACGCTGATGGAGGATCGGCCGGTGGTGCTGATGGACGAGCCGTTCTCCGCACTCGATGCGATCACCCGCTACCAGCTTCAGGACGCCGCGGCGGAATTGCTGGCGGGGCGGACGGTGATGCTGGTCACCCACGATCCGCTGGAGGCGCTGCGGCTCGGCCACCGCATCCATGTCATGGCGGGGCGCCCGGCGCGGCTCGACGAGGCGCTGGAGCCGGCGGGACACCCGCCGCGCGACCCGCGCGACCCGGCGATACTCGCGCTCCAGGCCGAACTCCTGACCCGCCTGGTGTCGGCCAAGGCAGCCACGGCATGAGCGGCCGGGCCGGCATTCCCGCGCCGCTGCGCGGCCTGATCGTGGCGGCGGGGCTGGCGGCCGCCTGGCAGGCCGTGGTCTGGCTGACCGGCGCGCCGCACTACATCCTGCCGGCGCCCGGCACGGTCCTCGAAGCGCTGGTTGAGAACGCGGCGCTGCTGGCCGAAAACACCGGCACGACGGCGGCCGAAATCCTGCTGGGCCTCGCCCTCGGGACGCTGCTGGGCGGCGCCAGCGCGCTGGTAATGGACTACGCCCGCACTGTGCGGCGCTGGCTGATGCCGGTGCTGGTGGTCAGCCAGGCGGTGCCGGTGTTCGCGCTGGCGCCGTTGCTGGTGCTGTGGCTCGGCTTCGGCATCGCCTCCAAGGTCGCCATGGCGACGCTGATCATCTATTTCCCGGTGACCGCGGCGTTTCTGGACGGGCTGCGGCGCACCGAGCCCGGCTGGACCGACCTTGCGCACAGCATGGACGCGACGCGCTGGTCGGCGCTGCGCCATATCCGCATGCCGGCCGCCCTGCCCTCCTTCGCCTCCGGCCTGCGGGTGGCGACCGCCGTCGCGCCGATCGGCGCGGTGGTCGGCGAATGGGTCGGCTCGTCGAGCGGGCTCGGCTATCTCATGCTGAACGCCAATTCCCGCGGGCAGACGGACCTCATGTTCGCGGCGCTCGCCGTGCTCGCGGTCCTCGCGGTGGCGCTCTATTTCACCGTCGACCGGCTGCTGGTCCGCGCCTTGCCCTGGATCGCGGAGTCCGGCGCCGAACACAGAATCAACGCGTAAGGAGACCGATATGATCCGCATGTTCCTATCGACCCTGGCTCTCGTTGCGGCGCTTGCACTCGGCGGCACCCCGACCCTGGCCAAGGAGCGCCTGACCGTCCTGCTGGACTGGTTCGTCAATCCGGACCATGGCCCACTGATCGTGGCCCAGGAGAAGGGCATGTTCGAGGCGGCCGGCCTGGAGGTCTTCCTGATCGAGCCCGCCGATCCGAACCTGCCGCCGAAGCTGGTGGCGGCCGGCAAGGCGGAGCTGGCGATCAGCTACCAGCCGCAACTCCACATGCTGGCCGCCGAGGGGCTGCCGCTGGTGCGCGTCGCGACGCTGGTGGCGACGCCGCTGAATTCGCTGGTCGCGCTGCGGGACGGGCCGGTGAAACGCATCGCCGACCTCAAGGGCCGCAAGGTCGGCTATTCGATCGGCGGGTTCGAGGACGCGCTGCTGGGCCGGATGCTGGAAACGCACGGGCTGACGCTGAAGGACGTCGAGCTGGTCAACGTGAATTTCGCGCTGTCGCCGGCCCTGATGTCCGGCCAGGTCGATGCGGTGATCGGCGCCTTCCGCAATTTCGAGCTCAACCAGCTGGACATCGAAAAACGCCCGGGCCGGGCCTTCTACCCCGAGGAGGAAGGCGTGCCGGCCTACGACGAGCTGATCGTCGTGACCAACCGCAAGCTGCTGAAGTCGGCGGCCATCGCCCGGTTCGTTTCGGCGCTGGAGGCGGCGACGCAATATATCGTGAACCACCCGGACGAAGCCTGGGAGGCCTTTCGCACCAGTGCGCCGAAGAAGCTCGACAACGAACTCAACCGCCGCGCCTGGCGCGACACCGTCACCCGCTTCGCGCTGCGCCCGGCGGCGCTGGACCGCGGCCGTTACGTCCGCTTCGGCGCCTTCCTCAAGGACCGCGGGCTGGTCAAGACACTGCCGGACCTGAAGACCTACGCGGTGGAGCTGGAGTAGATCGGCGCCGGCTTTCGCCGGCGAGTCGTATGGTTGTCACCCTCACCCCAACCCTCTCCCATCAAGGGAGAGGGGGTTTTTCGCTGCGAAATCAAAACCCTCTCCCTTGATGGGAGAGGGTTGGGTGAGGGTGACCGACAGATGACTCGCCGGCAATGCCGGCGGCCACTTCCCACTCCGCATCGGAAGATTCACGATCTCTGAGGAGGCTACGGAAGCAGCCGTCTCGAAGGGTGAGGTTGCGCCGCCCCCGCTGTTGGGCTGCAATGTCGCAGGCCCCAACTCGCCGGTTTCCCGGCCCGCCATTCGGCGTTAACATCGGCCCCGCGATTCGTGACCCGCAGGAGCCGACCATGACCGACGCCGTCCAGCCCGCCCAGAGGCCCCTGCCGCTGCCGAGCCAGTGGCCGGTGGCCATCGGCGCCTTGCTGGAGATCTCGTATGGCGTCGGGTTGCTGGCCGCCTATGCTTGGCAGTTCGGCGTCCTGTTCGCCATCGGCGGCCTGCTCGGCGCCTCGCTGTACCATGCCGAGTTCGGCTTCACCGCCGCCTACCGCAACGCCATGGTCCGGCGCGACGTGGCCGGCGTGCGGGCGCAGGTGCTGATGGTCACGCTGGCCGTCGTGATCTTCGCGCCGACCCTGGCCGGCGGCATGTCGGCGAGCGGCATCCGGGCCTCCGGCGCCCTCGCCCCGGCCGGCTGGGAAGTGGCCGCCGGCAGCTTCATCTTCGGCGTCGGCATGCAGCTGGCCGGCGGCTGCGGGTCGGGCACGCTGTTCACGGTGGGCGGCGGCAGCACGAGGATGGTGGTCACGCTGGTCTTCTTCTGCGTGGGCGCGTTCCTCGCGACGCTCGCCTGGGACTGGCCGCTCTGGGCCTGGCTGCGGGCGGACAGCCGGACCGTCTCGCTGGGCGCCACCTACGGCTGGGGCGTGACCACGGTCGGGCAGCTGGCGCTGCTCGGCGCGATCTGGCTGGGGCTCGGCCGGTGGGGCCGGTACCGCGAGCAGAAACCGGTGTGGGGCGGCGGCCTGACCTGGCGGCGCCTGCTCGCCGGCCCCTGGCCGCTGCTGCTGAGCGCCGTCCTGCTGGCGCTGCTGAACTGGCTGGTCCTCGAGGCCACCGGCCATGCCTGGTCGATCACCTGGGGCTTCACCCTGTGGGCGGCGGAGGCCGCGCAGTTCTTCGGCTGGGACCCGCAATCGAGCGTGTTCTGGAGCTACCCCTACCAGGCCAGGGCCCTGGCGCGCGGCGTGCTGCTGGACGATACCTCGATCACCAATTTCGGCATCATCCTCGGCGCGCTGATGGCGGCCGGGTTCGCCGGCCGCTTCGAGCCGACCCTGAGGGTCCCTCCGCGGAGCCTGCTCGCCGCCGTGATCGGCGGGCTGCTGCTGGGCATCGGCGCACGCATGGCCTATGGCTGCAATATCGGCGCGTTCTTCTCCGGCGTCGCGTCCGGCAGCCTGCACGGCTGGGTCTGGATCCTGTTCGCGCTGCCCGGCAACTGGGTCGGCGTCCAGCTGCGGCCGCTGTTCGGGCTGGAGAAGTAAGCGCCGGAGGCCGATTGGCCACCGGCCGTCAGTCGAAAGCCGATAGCTGACGGCCCGACTCGAGGAACAACCCCATGCAAAGGGGATTTCCGCGGGTTTCACGCGGCTTCCCGGCCTGAACGAAGGTCAGAAGCCCGGCAGACTGGCATGTCCGCCGGGCTCTGGTCGCGTGCGGGCTCGCGGGCTGACCGCGATGTCCGGCGCCGGGCCGGGCGGACGCAACGCGTCCCCGGTCCGGCGGGCAAGGCAGATCAGCTGGGGCGGTCGTGCAGCCGCAGCCAGATGCGCCGGGCCTCTTCAAGCCCTTTCAGCGCATCCCCCTCGATTCGGTCATATCGGCTGACCTTGGAGTATTTCTTCATGACCTCGCGGCCCTCCGGGGTCTTTTCCATCTGTTCCAGAATGACGGCGATCGCCTCCTGCGCCTCGGCAGGGATGGACGCATTCACCATCAGGACAGACCGGATAACCGGCTTGGTCTCGTAAATGACCTGGAGGTCATTCCGCAGGTCATCGGGCACGGTATCGTCTTCCATTGAGCTGCATCAGGTCGAAGCCGGCGGATTCGATCGCGTTGCGCGGCAAGAGATAGCCGGACGTCGAGCCGGCATCTTCGAACGACACACGGCGGCCGGCCAGGTCGGCGAGGCCGCGCACCGCACTGTCCTTACGCACGACGATGACGCTGTGGTATTCGGGAACGCCCTTCTTCCACTCGCGCATCAGGATGTCGACCACGCCTTCGCTCTCAAGCTGGATCGCCATGAACGGGGTCTCGGACAGGATATCGACTCTGCCGGCCCGCATCAGGTCCGCCATTTCGGCCTGGGTTTCAACCATGACCGTCCCGACCGACGTCACGCCGTAATCGGCAAGCTCGCCGGCAAGATATTCAGCCATCCGGTCAAGCCGTTTCTGGTGCTTATCCGGATTGTCGGTAATCCGGCCGATGACCAGCATCGAGCCCTCCGCCGCCTGTGCAGGCGCGATGGCCGTGGCCAGGAGCAGCATCGGGAGAAATCCGCCAATCAACAGGCGGGCAGGGAATTTGAACATCAATACGGCCTCCACTAAATCATGATTTCGATACGAAAATTAAATCGACCGGCCCCGATTCAGGCCGGCCATACTTCTAAAGAAGCACATGGATCAGAACGACAACGCTAATCCTGCAGAAAAATTCCTAAGAAAATGTTCGCATGCGTGTGATCGGTCCCTCGCAGATGCTGTAGCATTACACCGATCCATCACCTGCTCTCGGCGTTCAATTGCGGCCGCTGTCCGGGCTGGAGACGTATGCGGCGGCTGCCACAGCAGGCCATCGCGGCCGTTGGACCGGCTTCCGGTTACGTCGTAAAAGAGTAGCCGCGAGCTGATATTTCCGGCCTTCTAAACCAGGGAGAGAATCATGCCGTTCATGCTCAAGATCCAGTGGGACTTGAAGGAAGGCCGCGAGGCCGACTTCAAGGCGAACCAGGAAAAACTCTGCCAGGTGATGTCCGACGACCATCCGGGCGTCATCTGCTATCACGCCGACTACCCGTCCCCAGGCGTCAGCCAGTGGACCGAGGTCTACGCCACGAACGAAAGCTTCAAGGCGCATCTCGCCAACGAGAAAGGCAAGGCGCCGCTGGGCGCCTGCATCGACGCCAGCGCCAAGATCACCTGCCGCTGCTGGGGCGACCCGGACGCGGGATCGAAGGAAATCCTCGCCGGTTTCGGCGCGACATACCACGAATCGGCAAAAAACGCCTTCGTCCTGAACCCCCGCGCCGACAAGGATTCGCTGGTTTAGGAACGCCCGGGCCGAGATCGCATCGATCAGGCGCTCGCCTTCCGGACGGCAGGGCCGGGCGGCCGTCGCTGCAACTTCAACGCGGCTCTTGGAGAGTATGAACGCCGCGCCACGCTCAGCCGGCCAGAGGGATGGCAGCGGGATCAGGTTACGAATTTCCTATCGGGGCTTGTGGCACTGGCCGGCCCCTTACTTTCAGTTGATTTCCGTATGAATGGAATAGATCACCTCGCCATCGCGAATGAGCAGGTAACCCTCGCTGCCGTACAATGCCTTCCATGTTTCCGGGCTTGTTCGGTAATGGAAGAGACAGTCGCCTTTCTCATATCGCCTTTTCAGTTCTTCCCATCTTTCATTAGTGAAACCGAACGGGAGCGTTGCCTCTCGCCCCTCCATGTTTACCGTTACCATCTCTCTTTGCTCGGCATCGGCAACGGACATTTTCTTAAATGTTTCCAGCGGCAACTGGACCAGCACCAGCACCCTTCCCGCGCCGCAGGTATCTTCCTCCCAGGCCAGACTGCCGACCAGCACGGCCAGGACGCCCAGCATCAACAGGAGCTTTGTGGGTAACCGCATGCGCGACCACACTGCCTTGAGGGCGCCGACGGGATGTAGTTTTTCGGTCATTCGCTCCCCCGACTGAAGAGCCGCCCCAAAAATCCGGACTTCGCAGCGATTTTCGGCTCCAGAATGCGCCCGCAGAGCCAGAATGTGCCGGAGGCGATTCCGCCGACGACCGGCGTCGTTTCAATCAGTTCAAGGTCGGAAACCACGTCGATTTCCCCACCCAGCGTGCGAACCCGAATCCAGGCGTAGCGGCCGTCGGTCAGGGGGTTTGTCAGTTCCCGCGCCTCCAGGATGTGGCCCGTAAAAATCGCGTGGGACTCCGGCGGCTCGGTCGTCTCGCCGTCCGGACGGAACAGGCCGGAGGGGATAAACGATTCCGACGCGAATTTGATCTCGTCTTCCTGGGCCTCGTCGAAACTGTCTTCCGACTCGTAAATCGACAATTCGTGGGCAAAAGCCGACAATCGAACTTGGCTGACGAAGGGATAGTCCAGATTTCCGTACACCGCCTTATCGACCAGATCGAAGACGAACGGATAACTGCCGCTTTCCGGTTCATCCCCTTGCGGATCGGCCCAGCCGTATACGGCGCCCTCCATCGGTGTATCATCCGGCCGGCCGACCAAGGCAGTCACGGCCACGCGCATTTCGGATTTTCCGTTGAAGTACGGCGTGACGCCGACGATGGACCCACGCTTGTCGAGCTGTAGCCATAGTTCCGCCCCCTGCTCGCACGACCATCGAAGATAGGCGCCCTTGCCGCAGGAAATCTCCTCGACGTTTTCGGCAGCCTTCTCCAGAAGCGCGTGCATTTCCTCCTCGGATTCGACGGGCATTCCAATCGATGAAAAATGGCTTGGCATTTGGCAACCCTTCAATATTGTTCGCTTCGCTGCAACCGTCGTCCTAACCTGGACTTGCCACCACCGGCGCCAGGGCCGGACTCCGGATCTACTTTTTGTTCCGGTGATAGGTGAGCGCCATTGCGATACAGGTGGACAGGGGCCCTTCCGGCACGCGATCGGACGCTTTGAACAAAATGGCGCGGTTACCTTCAAAGCGGAATTCTTCGGGAAACAGAGTTCGGAAGCTGTCGATCAGGGTTGTTCCGCAATGGAAGTAGATTGCATAGGAATCGGGTGCCGAACGCTTCCAGCCGATCCTGACCGTACTACCGCTCCGGCTGGCCGCGGTCAGATAGGCGGGCTCGTTCCATTTAAGCGTTTCCGTCAGCAGGCCGACGCCTTCGGTCCGGGCCGCCGTATCAAATATCAGTTGCCGCAACGCCTCGAGCTTCGGACGCATGGCCGCTGGATAGCCATCGAACACTGCCGCGACCTCTGGCGTCATCGCGGGGACGGTCGCGCAGCTCACGGCTTTGAATGGTCTCGAAGTCATCCCGCCACCGGCGCGGGTTCCGCGATCTGTTCCCCCGCCTCGTCCCCGCCATTGCGCCCCTCCTGCTGGCGCTGCCACATCGCGGCATAGGCGCCCTCTTTCGCCAGCAGCTCGGCATGCCGGCCGCGCTCGCAGATCTGGCCCTGGTCCAGGACGATGATTTCGTCGGCGCCGACGACCGTCGACAGCCGGTGCGCAATCACCAGCGTCGTGCGGTTGGCGGAAACCTCGTCCAGGCTTTTCTGGATTTCCTGTTCGGTGTGGGTGTCCAGCGCCGATGTTGCCTCGTCGAACAGCAGGATGGCCGGTTGCTTGAGGATCGTGCGGGCGATGGCGACACGCTGTTTTTCGCCGCCGGAGAGCTTCAGGCCGCGCTCGCCGACGCGCGTCTGATATCCGTCGGGGGTGGACATGACAAAGTCGTGGATGCGGGCCATGCGCGCGGCCTCCTCGATCTCGGCGGGGGTGGCGTCGGGGCGGCCATAGGCGATGTTGTAGTAGATGGTGTCGTTGAACAGCACCGTGTCCTGCGGCACGATGCCGATGGCGGCGCGCAGGCTCGCCTGTGACACCTCGCGGATGTCCTGGCCGTCGATGCGCACGGCGCCTTCGGTCACATCGTAGAATCGGAAGAGGATGCGGCTGACGGTCGATTTGCCGGCGCCGCTGGGGCCGACGATGGCGACCTTCTTGCCGGGCGGCACGGTGAAACCGACGTCCTTCAGGATCGGCCGGCGCTCGTCGTAGGCGAAATTGACATGGTCGAAGGTAACCTCGCCGCCGCTCACCGCCAGCGCCGGGGCGCCGGGGCGGTCCGCCACCTCGCGCTCCACCTTCAACAGCCCGAACATAGCGTCCATGTCGGTCAGCGACTGGCGGATCTGGCGGTAGACGAAGCCGAGGAAGTTGAGCGGCATGTAGAGCTGGATCAGGTAGGCGTTGACCAGCACGAAATCGCCGATCGTCATGGTCCCGGCGATGACCCCGAGCGCGGCCATGGCGTTGATCACCACCAGCCCGATGGCGATGATACCGGCCTGGCCGATATTCAGCATGGCGAGGCTGACCTTGCTGCGGATGGCGGCACGCTCATACTGTTTCAGGGCGCTGTCGTAGCGGCGCGATTCATGGGCCTCGTTGCCGAAATACTTGACCGTCTCGAAATTCAGCAGGCTGTCGATCGCCTTGGTGTTGGCCTCGGTGTCACGCTCGTTCATCTCGCGCCGGAACTTGATGCGCCATTCGGTGACGAGCAGCGAAAAGGCGATATAGCCGAAGATGGTGACCGCGGTGACGGCCGCGAAGCGCCAGTCGAACAGCCCCCACAGGATGCCGCAAACCAGCAGGATCTCCAGCAACGTCGGCACGATATTGAAGATCATGAAGTTCAGCAGGAACTCGATGCCCGACACGCCGCGCTCGATGACGCGGCTGAGCCCACCGGTCTGGCGGTCGAGATGGAAGCGCAGGCTGAGCGCGTGGAGATGCTCGAAGGCCTTCAGCGCCGAGGTCCGCATGGCGCGCTGGGCGACTTTGGCGAAGACCGCGTCGCGCAATTCGCCGAAGGCGACCGAGAACAGCCGCGCCACGCCATAGGCGACCAGCAGACCGATGGGCAGCGCGATCGCCGCACCGGCCTCGCCGGTCAGGATATCCACCGCCTGCTTGTAGAACAGCGGCACATAGACGTTGGTCAGCTTGGCCCCGACCAGCAGGGCCAGGGCCAGCACCACCCGCCCGCGCAGCTCCAGCGAGCCGCGCGGCCAGAGATGCGGTGCGAGCATGCGGAACGCGCGGAATTCGTTGCCGCCGCCGGGGCGGTCGGCGGATGATCCCAGTAGTTTCGACTTGCGCATGGCGATCCGTTGTTCTGTTGGCTTGACCCTGCGGCGGGCGGACTTATGCTGCGGGCGAAGGCGATCCATGTAATTTTGGTTCGCCCCGCCCGGATTACCAGAGTTGGTGCATGATTGACATTGGCGACTTCGCGCCGGATTTCGTTTTGCCGGACGAAAAGGGACGCAAGGTTTTCTCCCGCGCGCCGCATTTCGCGGGGCGGTTCATCCTGATTCTGTTGCTGCCGCGGGCCGACGACCCGGCCCAGCAGGCGATGCTGCGCGACTGCGCGGCCCGGGCGGCGGAAGCGGACGGCGCCGGCATCTCGATCCTGGCGATCACAAACAAATCGCCGGCCGAGAACAATATGCTGCGGCTGGCCTCACAGGCGCCGTTCAAGCTGCTGTCGGACGCCGGCGGCAAGGTGCTGGCCGAATACGGCGCGGGCCAGCAACCCCGCGCGCTGCTGGTCGACGCCAATGCGCGCGTCGTCGCCTTCCCCCTGCCCCAGGCACTCGTCGGCACGGCGCTGGCCGAAGCCGCCAGTCCGCGGCGCGTCACCGAGCCCTTGGTGATCGCCGCACAGGCGCCGGTGCTGGCGATGCCCGACGTGCTGAGCCCGGCCGATTGCTGCCTGCTGATCGAGCTGTGGCAGCGCGAGAATATCGAGACCGGGGTCGCCACCGAACAGAGCGGCGTCGGCGGCCAGGAGATCGATCACACATACAAGAACCGCCGCGACCACCAGGTCGCCGACCCCGAGGTGATGCGCCTGGTCAACGACCGGCTGGCCCGGCGCATCGTGCCGGAGGTGCGCAAGGCCTTCAATTACGAGATCACCCGCTTCGAACATCTGCGGATCGGCGCCTACGACGCCGGGGCCGGCTATTTCCGGGCCCACCGCGACAATACCAAGCCGGCCACCGCGCACCGCAAGTTCGCCCTGACGCTATGCCTCAACGACGAATACGAGGGCGGCTATCTGAATTTCCCGGAATATGGCAGGCAGCTCTATCGGCCGCCGGCGGGCGGGGCGGTGGTGTTCTCGACCTCGCTGCTGCATGAGGTGACGGATGTCACCGGCGGGCGGCGCTTCGCGCTGATCACCTTCTTCTTCGGCGAGGCCGAATACCGCGAGCGCATGGCGCGCTACGAGAAGGCCCGCGCCGCCGGGCGCGAAGCGGAATTCGATCAGACGTAAGTCAGCAGCAGATAGACCAGCAGCAGGATTGCCATCCAGAGCGCGGTACTGCCGGTCGGCCAGGTGCGGGCCATCACGCCGGCGGGGCCATGATGCTTGAAAATCCGAGTGATGAAGCGTTCCAGCCGCCGCTCGAGCGCCGTCCAGGCGGCCGCATAGGCGTCGACCCCGAGATAGCTGAATTCCTTGCCCAGAATACCGAAGAACTTGCGATAGAACCAGTCGAAGTCGAGGCTGATGGTCAGCGTCCGTTTCATCATCGGCAGGCAGACGAAGAACGCCGCGCCGGAAAACAGCAGAAGCTGCAATATGTTAATCACATGTGGCGCCGTATAAGGCACATAGTCCACCGGATAAGGCAGCAGGGCATAGAGCGTGCCCGGGAACACGCCGATGGCGATGCAGAGGAAGGCGAACAGGATCATCGCCCAGCGCATGTTGAGCGGCGGATCCTTCGGGCGAAGCCCTGAATCCTTCTGGAAAAACACGAACCAGGGAAACTTGATGCCGGCATGCAGGAACACCCCCGCCGACGCCGCGGTCAGCAGGAACCAGACGACCGCCATATTGCTGTCGACCGCGGCCTGGCCGATCATCGATTTGCTGATGAAGCCGGACGTCAGCGGGAACGACGAAATGGCCAATGCCCCGATGATGCCGCAGATCGTGGTCAAAGGCATCGACTGGAACAGTCCGCCGAGGTCGGTGCATTTTCGCTTGCCCGTCATGTGCAATACCGATCCCGCCGACATCAGCAGCAGCGCCTTGTAGATGATATGCGCGAAAGCATGCGCGGCGGCGCCGTTCAGCGCCATCTCGGTGCCGATGCCGACGCCGGTCACCATGAAGCCGACCTGGTTGACGATACTGTAGGCCAGGATGCGCCGCATGTCGTTTTCCAGCAGCGCATAGATAATCCCGTAGAACACCATGTAGAGGCCGACGAAGACCAGGATCTCGGCGCCGGGGAAGCCACGCAGCAGTACGTAGACGGCGGTCTTGGTGGTGAAGGCGGACAGGAACACCATGCCGCCGGGAGAGGCTTCGGGATAGGCGTCGGCGAGCCAGGCCGACAATGGCGGCGCGGCCGCGTTGAGCAGGAAGCCGATCAGGATCAGCCATGTGCCTACATCTTCCGGCTTCATGGCGACGAAATCGGTGCCGTTGCCGGCCTGGACATGAGCGACGATGCCGGCCATCAGCACGACGCCGCCCAGCAGATGAATCATCAAATAGCGGAACGACGCCTTCCAGGCGTTCTCGTTCCCGGCCGCCCACAGCACCATGGTCGAGGCCAGCGCCATGACCTCCCAGAATACGAAGACGGTGATCAGGTCGCCGGCGAAGGCGACGCCGATCGCGCCGCCGGCGTAGATATAGGCGGCGATAATTTCGAGGAACCGGCTCTGGCGGATGGCGTAGAGCGCACCGGCCGCGGCCATGATCGCGAAGATGGTGGCGAACAGCCGGCTCAGCGCGTCGACCTCCAGCGGCTCGACGGCCATGCCCAGGAACGAGAATTGCAGCAGGACGCCGTCGGGAAGGGTCCACAGATGGGCCAGCACGGCGACCGGCAGCACCAGCGTGACTGCCTCGCGCGCCCGTCCGCGCAGCAGCAACAGCAGCACGGCGCCGAGGATCAGGAGCAGGCCCGGCGGGAACGCCTCAATCGTCATAGTAGCTGTCCCTGCGCTTCAGGAAGATGCCGAGCAGCTTGGCCAGGACAACCATGGCCACGCAGGTGACGAATCCAAACCAGGAATAGAAAAACAAGGTTCCATCGATGCCGAATGCGGGATGGGGCTCAAGGGCAACATCGAGCAGCGCGACAAACGCCAGAACGGCCGCCGAAACATAGGTCAGCTTGCGGATGTTCGCCGGCCTGACCAGCCAGTGCTTGTCCCTGGTTTCGGGCGCGTCGGTCATCTCAACCTCCAATTCCAAGTTGGCGGGCCAGCCCCAGCGGCAAATCCGGCAGGAAGAACAGTATTATCGTGCCCATGGCCGTAACCGTGAGCGCGATCACGATCGGCAACGGCGCCTCGCCGTGTTCGGCGTGGTCATCGTCAGGCGGCGGCCGGAAGAACGCGGCATGGACGATCGGCAGGAAATAGGCCGCGTTCAGCAGGGTGCTGACAATGACGACGGCCACGGCGACGAACTGCTCGGTCTGCATCGCGCCCTGCAGGATGAACCATTTGCTGACGAAGCCCACCGTCGGCGGCACGCCGATCATGGACAGCGCCCCCACGGTGAATGCCCCCATGGTCCAGGGCATGCGCCGGCCGATGCCGTCGAGCTGGCTGACCTCCGTCTTGTGCGCCACGGTGTAGATGGATCCCGCCGCGAAGAACAAGGTAATCTTGCCGAATGCATGCGCGGCGATATGCATGGCGGCGCCGACGACCGAAATCGGCGCCAGGATGGCCGCCGCCATCACCACGTAGGATAGCTGGCTGACCGTCGAATAGGCGAGCCGGCGCTTCAGATTGTCCTGCCTGAGCGCGATTACCGAGGCGGCGATAATGGTAAAGCCGGCGACGTAGAGCAGCCAATTCGCTTCCGGCGTATTCGCCAGCAGATCGACGCCGAACAGGTAGACGATCACCTTGACCACGGTGAACACACCGGCCTTGACGACGGCCACCGCGTGCAGCAGCGCGCTGACCGGTGTCGGCGCCACCATCGCCGCCGGCAGCCAGCGATGGACTGGCATCAGCGCCGCCTTGCCGATCCCGAACACGTAAAGGAACAACAGCAGACCGATCATCGGTCCTCCGATGGCGCCCGCGGCGAGCGGCGCGGCGAGGACGCCACCCGGCGTGAAATCCAAGGTGCCCGCGATGTTCCAGGTCATCAACAGGCCCAGCAGCAGCAGGCCGATGGAGGTCGAGATCAGAATGCCGAGATAAGTTCGCCCCCCCCGGATCGCCTCGGGCTTGCCGGAATGAGTCACCAGCGGATAGGTGGATAGCGTAAGCACTTCATAACCAATGAACAGAGTGAGCATGTTGCCGGCGAATGCGACCCACATGGTGCTGGCGATCGCGACCGCGAAACAGATGTAGAAGCGGGTCTGGTTTTGCTCCCCGTTGCCGCGCATGTAGCCTATGGAATAGATCGAGTTGACGATCCAAAGGCTGGAGGCGACCAACGCGAAAAGCAGGCCCAGAGGTTCCGCCGTAAAGGTCAGGCCGAGGCCGGGAAAAATTTCCCAAAGGGTCAGCGCAGTGCCTCCGTTGCGCGAATAGAGCTCCACGATCCACAGCACGTCGATGAACAGCGCGCCGGCGGTGACCAGGGTCACGGTCTCGCGCAGGTTGGGCCAGCGCCCCAGCCACGCGATGACCAGCGAGCCGGCGGCCGGGATCAGCAAGGCCCACAGCATCGCGATGCCGATGGATTCGACGCCGATAAGTTCGCCGGTGATGAATTCGCCGCCCATCAGCCCGCCCCCAGCAGGGTCTTGGCCGCCTCAAGCGCGGCTCCCGCGGAGAGCCGCGTGTCGATGCCGAACCAGATGCTGGCGACAATCAGGATCCAGGTGGGGATCAGCAGGCCCAGCGGCGCCTCGGCGCGCTCAACGGTCTCGCCGGTCCCGCCGGCCGGTTGGAAATACATCCGCTCGACCACCTTCCAGACATAGAGCACGGCCAGCAGCGAACTGAGCAGGATCAGGACGGCGATCCACCACCAGCCCTGTTCCAGCGCGGCCAGCACGAGATACCATTTGCTGACGAAACCGGCGGTCATGGGGATGCCGATCAGGCCGAACCCGCCGGCCACGAAGGCGGCCGCCGTCCAGGGCATGCGCTTGCCCAGGCCGCCCAAATCGCGGATATGGGTGGAGCCGATGCTGTAGGCGATACAGCCCATCGCCAGGAACAGCCCGCCCTTGATGAGGGCGTGGTTGAACAGGTGCAGCACGCCGGCCTGCACGCCGGTCACCGAGGCCATGCCGATGCCGAGCACGATGTAGCCGATCTGCGCGACACTGGAATAGGCCAGCATGCGCTTGACGTCGTTCTGGAAGATGGCGACCGTCGAGGCGGCGAACATGGCGGCGACCGCCAGGATCATCAGGATTTCGCCCAGTGGCATCTGGCCGAAGGAGAAATCGACGCCGAAGATGGTGAAGAAGACGCGCAGCAGCACATAGACCGAAACCTTGGTCGCCGTCGCCGCCATGAATCCGGTCACCGCAGACGGCGCATAGGCATAGGCGTTGGGCAGCCAGAAATGCAGCGGGAACAAGGCGAGCTTCAGCGAGATGCCGACGGTGAGGAAGGCAAAGGCGACGTGGACGCCGCGCAAATCCTCCTGCCCCCCGATCCGCTGGGCCAGGTCCATCATGTTCAGCGTGCCCGTCACCTGGTAGAGCAGCCCGACGCCGATCAGGTAGAAGGTGGCGCCGATGGTGCCCAGGATCAGGTACTGGTAGGCCGCGTAAAGCGCCCGCCTGTCCTTGCCGAGGCTGATGAGCACATAAGAGGACAGCGACGATATCTCGAGGAAAACGAACAGATTGAAGGCATCGCCCGTGACCGTCACGCCCAGCAGGCCGGCCAGGCACAGCAGATAGGCCGAATAGAACAGATAAGCCCGGGAATCGCCGATTTCATGCTCGACGCTCTTGCGCGCGAAGATCATCACGACGGCGCCGATGCCGGCGACGATGGTCAGCACGAAGGCGTTGGCCGCATCGACGCGCAGCTCGATGCCCCAGGGCGCGTTCCAGCCGCCGACGGCATAAGACACCGGCCCGCCGGCCAGTACGTCGTACAGCAGCGCCACCGCGATGCCGAAAGCCCCCCAGGAGGCGGTCAGCGCCGTGAACCAGGCCAGCCGCGCGCCGCGCAGCAACACGCAGACCGGCGCCAGCAGCAGCGGCAGGACAATCTGCAATATGGGGAAATGGACGGACGCAATCATTCGGCCGGGTCCTTGCCCGCCAGTTCTTCCTCCTCGACGGTGCCGTATTCCTCGTTGATCCGCACCACGAGGCTGAGACCCAGCGCGGTGGTCGCCACGCCGACGACGATCGCCGTGAGGATCAGGACGTGGGGAAGCGGGTTGGAATAGGTCTCGACACCCTCGGCGATGATCGGCGCGGTGCCGCCGGCGACCTTGCCCATGCTGATATAGAAGACGAAGACGGAGGCCTGGAAGATGTTCAACCCGACCAGCTTTTTCACCAGGTTGCCGCGGGCGATCACCACATAGAAGCCGCTCATCATCAGGAAGATGACGATCCAGTAATTATAGAGGCCGAAGGCTTCCATCTCACCCCTTCCTTTGCCGGCCGGCGAAGGCGAAGAAGATCGCCGTCATGACCGACGCCACCGTGATGCCGACGCCCAGTTCGATGACCAGGATGCCGATGTGCTGGCCCGCCACCGGGTCGGCCTTGAGCGCCGAATAGTCGAGATAGTTCCCGCCCTTGAGAAGCGAGACGATCCCGGTCCCGCCAAAGATCAGCCCGCCCAACGCGATGCCGGTGCGCACCACCCAGTCCGGCACGACCTTGCGTGCTGTCTCGACCCCGAAGACCAGGGCATAGAGGATGAAGGCGGAGGCGAAGATGACGCCCGCCTGGAAACCGCCGCCGGGCCCGAAATCTCCATGGAACTGGACGTAAAGCCCGAACAGCATGATGAAGGGGATCAGGAACTTGGCGATCACCCGAACGACCAGATGGTGACTCATTCGTCGTCCTCCCCGCCGCCGACCTCATCGTCCGGCTTGCGGCCTGCCTGGGCGCTGGCGAAGGCCAGCAGCACACCGATGCCCGCAGTGAAAATCACCATCACCTCGCCCAGCGTATCGAAGCCTCGATAGCTGGCCAGCACGGCGGTGACGATGTTGGGCACGCCGGTCGCCGCCTGGCCTTCGGCCAGATAGGTGTCCGCGACATGCCCGTGGATCGGCGCGGCCGGATCGCCGAAGAGCGGCATGTCCAGGCTGCCGAAGATCAGCGCCGCACCGGTCACCGAAACCACAAACAGGACGGCCAGGGTATAGAGCGGCCTGCGGCTGGGTTCCTTCTCCTGGCTGGTGGTCAGCGACAAGGCACCCAGCGCCAGCACGGTGGAAATGCCGGCGCCGACGGCGGCCTCGGTAAAGGCCACGTCGACCGCGTCCAGCACCACCAGCAGCGCCGCCGCCAGCAGGCTGTAGATGCCGCCCAGCATGACCACCGCGAACAGGTTGCGCAGCCGCACCACCATGAAAATGGTCGCCGCCATGAAAGACAGCAGCAAAATGTTGATCAGGGTTTCGATGACTTGCCCCTTTTGTCGATGGTCTCGCACTGGCGGCCGTCGCGGCCGACCGGCCTGACGCCGGCACCGTAAAGCGCATTGGCCAGCGCATAGGTCGCGGTCGGGCTGGTGAACAGGATGAAGACCAGGATCAGGACCAGCTTGGCCGTGACCATCGACAACCCGCCCTGGACCATCAAGCCGCCGAGGAACAGCCCGGCCCCCAGCGTATCCAGGATTCCGGCTGCATGCATGCGGGCATAGACGCCGGGCAGCCGCAGCAGCCCGACTCCGCCGGTAAGGATGAAGAAGCAGCCACCCATCAGCAGGGCCCAGCTGAGACCGTCGAGCAGCATTTCGATCATATCCCTTCCTCGTCCTCGGCCCGCCCGCCGGCGCGGCCGAGATCGCCGTAACGGAAGAATTTCAGAACCGCGATGGTGCCGATGAAATTGATCAGCGCATAGAGCAGCGCGATGTCGAGAAATTCGGGCCGCCCCATCAGGAAGCCCAGCACCGCGATCATCAATACTGTCTTGGTGCCGAAGGCGTTCACGGCAAGAATGCGGTCATAAAGGGTCGGACCTGCGTAGGCGCGAATCAACGCCAGCGCCATGGCGACCACGAGACCGATGGTGGCGGCGGCGAACATCATTTCGCGCGCTCCACCACCTTGATGCCGGAAGCCTCCAGCCGGGCCACGCGGCGGTCCATCTCTCCGGCGGCCAGCGCATCGCCCACCTCGCGGGCGATGGCATGGACCAGGATGTCGCCGCCGTCGAGGCGCACCGTCACCGTCCCCGGCGTCAGCGTGATTGAATTCGCATAAATCACCTGGCCCAACTCGCCAGGCTGGCCGGCCTTCAGGATATACATGGTCGGGGAAATCGGCAGCGAGGGAGACCAGATGCGCCGCGTCACGTCGAGGCTGGATTTGACGATTTCGACCAGCAGCCAGAGCCAGTAGCCGATAAAGCGGTAGGTCAACTGGATGGGATGGCCTTCATGGTCCACCACATCCATGCGCACGGCGATCAGCACGACCAGAATCACCGATGCGATCCCGAGCCCCAGAACAAGCCCGTGATCAAGAGAAAACTCCCCGGACAACAACATCACACCAAATACCAGATACCAAGAGCCCTTACGATCGTATAATTATGGGAGCCGCCTTGCCGGAAACGCATATGGTGACTAATTTCGGTCACGCCACCAAAAAACTCGAATTTCACAAGGACAGGATGGAAACTCATGCAGATGACCGGCGAATATCGCATCCCTGCCTCGCGCCAGACGGTTTGGGACGCGCTGAACGATCCGGAAATCCTGAAACAATGCATTCCCGGTTGCGAGGAATTGAACAGGACCGACGAAGGCGGGTTCGAAGCCAAGGTCACGGCCAAGGTCGGCCCGGTACGCGCCAAATTCAGCGGCAAAGTGGAGCTGTCGGATATCGATCCGCCGAACGGATACACGATTTCAGGACAAGGCACCGGCGGCGCAGCCGGTTTCGCCAAGGGCGGTGCGAAAGTGTCGCTGGCCGACGACGGCGGAGAGACGGTGCTTAATTATACCGTCGACGCCTCGGTCGGCGGCAAGCTGGCCCAGATCGGCAGTCGCCTGATCGATGCCACGGCAAAGAAGATGGCCGACGATTTCTTCTCCAAGTTCGCCGAACTGGTCGGCGGCGGCGTCCCGGCCGAGGCCGAAGCCGAACCGGCGGCCCCGGCCGCGGCCGGCGGACTGCCGGCCTACATATGGGTAGGCGGCATCATTGCGGTTGTGGTATTGTTGCTTTTCGTTTTTGCGCGCTAGCCGGCGACAGAACCGGGCGCAGCGGTTAAGGGAGCATCGATGGGAGCGGGCGCGAATGGTCGCCGTATAGAGGATTATATCCCCAGGCTTTACGGCTATGCCGTCAGCCTGTCGGGGGATAGCAGCGATGCCCATGACCTGGTGCAGGAAACCGCGCTGAAATCCCTGAACGCATCGCGCATACCCGAGGATGAACCCGCGTTCCGCGCCTGGCTGTTCGTCATCCTGCGCAACGCCTGGTTTGACCTGGTCCGCCGCCGCGGCCGCCGGCTGGAAATCCAGGGTTACGAATCGGAATATGAGGAAATCGGCGGCGAAATCTGGCTTCATGACGATTCTCTAATATCCACCTTGACGGTCAGGTTTTCACTCGCCAGACTGTCTGCGGATCACCGTGACGTTCTGGGCCTGGTGGATGTTTCAGGTTTTTCCTATTCGGAAGCTGCCGACATCCTCGGCGTTCCCGCCGGTACGGTGACGAGCAGGGTGGCGCGGGCCCGGAACGCGCTGCTGAAACAGCTGGAATCGGGCAACGTAGTGAACTTTCCGGAAAATGCCCGGCAGAAGGCAGCAAGATGAACGAATATCCCACAGAAGAAATGTTGAGCGCCTATGTCGACGGCGAACTTTCGCCCGACGAGGATGCATACGTGGCCGATGCCATTGCGCGTGACCCGCGGCTGGCCGCCCGGGTGGCGACATTGAGCCGCGTAAAATCCGCACTGTCGGGGCTGGCCGTTGAACCGCCGGAAGGCATACTGCTACCCGGCGCCCGCCGGTCGAAGGCCATGCTGGCGGTCGCCGCCTCGGTGGGGCTGTTCGTGGCGGTCATGACCGGCCTGCTGACCGGCTTTCTGCAGCCTGACGGAGACCGTAATGACTGGTACCGGGAGGCGGCGGCAATCCATGCGGAATGGGTGCAGCAGCCCGCCGCGGCGAACGCGCGCGAGGTCGATGCCAATCTTTATCTGGCGAGTATCGACAGGCTGCGTCTTCCCATTCACGCGCCGGACCTGACCAGTGCAAAGCTGCGCCTGACCTATCTGCGGTTTTACGAAGCGAAAGGGAATTTCCCGGCGGCGATGCATCTGGGCTATACGGGCCGACGCGGCTGCCGGCTGACGCTGTGGGTCACCAGCGCGCCTGCCGCACTGAGCACCAACCTCGGCGAGGTCCGGAACGGCACCATGCGCAGTTTCCGCTGGCGCACCGACAAGGTCGCCTATGCCCTGTTCGCCACCGGTATGGCGGAGCAGCGCTTCACGACGATCGCCGACAAGGTCTATGAGGCGACGCGCGCGAGGCACGGCTTCGACGACGAAACCCGGCTGGCCCTTAATGACGTAAGCCGCAAGGCCCCGCCCTGCGCGGCGTGAATACGCCCCTCACCCGCCCGCGATCGGGGGCCAGATGGCAATGGTTTCGCCTTCCTTGATGGGGCGGGTTTCGCGTTCGTCGGGGGTCAGATAGACTCCGTTCCGCAGGACCAGAAAACAGGCTTCCTTCGGCAGTTTCATATCGTCGATCAGTTGCGCCGGCGTCGTGCCCTCGGCCACGTCGAGGGCAACCCTATGGTGCTTGGCGCCGGGCGGCAGGTAGCTGGACAGCGACGCGTAGAGTTTCAGCTCGATATTCATAAACCTTGCGTCCGGTGGTTATGGGCCTCGACGATGCGACCGGGGAGAGGCCAAGGCCCCTCCCCGCATTCGCCGTCAGAGGCTGAGCCGGTTAAGCGTCTCGTTGGTCGGCACGCCGTCCGGGGTCCAGCCGCGCAGCTCGTAATATTCCGGCAGCATCTTGTCGAGCTGGTTGGTGAGGCCCTTGGCCGGGCCGACCTTGGCGGCGTCCTTGACCAGCCGGGCCGGCAGGTTGTCGTCCTTGGCGGTGAAGCCGGCCGCATTGTTAAACTGGCGCTCCAGGTTCCAGACCCGCTCACCCACTTCGAGAAGCTTGTCCACCGACCACCCGCCCTCGCAGGCGGCGTCGATCTGCGGTGCCACGTCCTCCAGCGACCAGGCAAAAGAGGTGAAGATGCAGATCCCCGCCGAATCGAAGGCCGCGGTCGCGTCCTGGAAGGCCTTCACGAGGCCGGCCTTGCCGTCGGCGACCAGCGGATCGGTCTTTTCCGGAATGCCCAGGATCTCCGAGGCCACCGTGTAACCGCGCAAATGGCAGGCGCCCCGGTTCGACGTGGCGTAGGCCAGGCCCATGCCCTGGATGCCGCGCGAATCATAGGCTGGGAATTCCTGGCTCTTGACCGACATGGACAGTTCGGGATGGCCGTACTTCTCGCACAGAAGCTTGGAGCCGAGGCCGATTTCCGCACCGAAGCCTTCGCCCTTGCCGCACTGCTCGGCCAGATCCGTCAGCGCCTTGGCGTTGCCGAATTTCAGCTCGATGCCACCGGTCGCCTTCTTGTCGATGACGCCGGTCTCATAAAGCTCCATCGCCGCGCCGACGGTCGCGCCGAACGAGATCGGGTCGTAACCCTGCTCGTTGCAGATGAAGTTGGCGAAGGTCAGCGCATCGAGGTCGTCCACGCCGGTCGCCGCGCCCAGGGCCCATGCCGCCTCGTATTCCAGGCCGCCCGAGGCGACCTGGTATTGCGGGCGCTCGGCCACCGTGAAGTGGGTGCGGTCGATCGTGGAGATACGGCCGCAGGCGATGGTGCAGGCGAAGCAGGCGGCGTTGCGAACCAGGTTCGGCTTGCCGTCGGATTTGCGCGGCTCCGCCATGGCTTCCGCCGAGATCGCGTGCGCGCCCTCGAACTGGACGGTCTGATGGTTGCGGGTCGGCAGCGCGCCAGTCTCGTTGATCACGTTCATCAGCACCTGCGTGCCATAGGCCGGCAGCCCCTCGCCGGTCACCGCATTGCCGGACAGCACCGCCTTGCCGGCATCGACCGCCTTCATGAAGCTCTTGTAGTCCTTGACCTGGACGCCCTTGGTACCACGGAGCGCAACGGCCTTGAGATTCTTCGAGCCCATCACGGTGCCGACGCCGGAACGCCCGGCGGCGCGGTGATAGTCGTTGACGACGCAGGCGAACTTGACGCCCTTTTCGCCCGAAACGCCGATCGAGGCGACGCGGATCATCGGGTCCTGGTGATGTTCCTTGATCCAGTCCTCGGTATCCCATACCGAGGTCCCCCAGATCTTGCCGGCATCCAGCAGCTGGACATCGTCATTGTCGATGAACAGATAGACCGGCTTCTTCGCCTTGCCTTCGAAGATGATCATATCGTAGCCGGCATTCTTCATCTCGTTGCCGAAGAAGCCGCCGGAGTTCGAGCAGGCGATGGCGCCGGTCAGCGCCCCCTTGGTGACCACCGAATAGCGCCCCGCGGTCGAGGCGCAAGTGCCGGTGAGCGGCCCCGTCGTCATGATCAGCTTGTTCTTCGGCGACAGCGGGTCGACCTTGGGATCGACTTCCTCGACGAAATATTTCGTCGCCAGGCCGCGCTGGCCGAGATACTTGTCCGCCCAATCCATGTTGAGCGGTTCGTTCTTGCAGGTTCCGTCCGTCAGATTGACGCGAAGGATTTTCTTAGCCCAGGCCATATTGTCCTCCCGTGCGTTACGCGCTGGCCTGCTGGCCGGCGTCGGTTTTTTCCGCCCAGGCGCGCATTTTGTCGAGCCCGGTCCAGTTCGCGTCGACATAGACGATCGCCTCGGTCGGGCACGCCTTGGCGCACTCGGGATCGCCGCCGCAGAGGTCGCATTTGATGACCTTGCCGGTGTCGGCATTGTAGTTCACCGTGCCGAACGGGCAGGCGATGGTGCAGACCTTGCAGCCCACGCATAGCTCGTCCGAGACGACCTTGGCGCCGGTCGCGGCATCGAGGGAAATCGCATCCACCGGGCAGGCCTTCATACACCAGGCCTCGTCGCACTGGGTGCAGGTATAGGGAACGAACCGCCCCTTATCGTGGAAGTCGAAAATCTTGATCCGCGACTTCGCCGGGTTGAACATGGATTCGTTGTCGTACGAGCAAGCAAGTTCGCACTGCAGACAGCCCGTGCATTTGCTTGGAATGATCACCAGGGATTTCTGCAAACCGGATTTCCTCCCACGTTCGCCGGCCGGCATTGTGAACGCGCCGTCCGGTCCGTTGATCGAGATGCGATCGCAATCCCTTAAGCAATATTGTTATTCTTGAACCTGCACGAGCGCGCAGCTTGCGACCGGCATTCATAGTAACAATGATTTTTCCCGCGTTTCAATCGAAATGATGTTCAACTTTTGCCGGGCGGGCTAAGTTGCCTCGCAATATGGCGATCGGGAGGTTATCGATGACGCGGGACGCGCATGTCGTTCACAAGGAGATGGGCTACAGCCACGCGGAATTCCTGCGGCTGTTGCCCAAGGCGATGAACGGCGCCGCCCTGCGGGTCGAGGGCAACCGGATCACCGTCGAGGACGGCGCCCGGCGCCTGGATATCGAACTCGGCGAAGAGACCGAACGGCGCCTGGGCCATTTCCGGCTGCCCGTCACCCCCGTCCGCCTGGCCTTCGCCGGCTATAGCGAGGCCGAGATCAAGGCCGCGCTGGAGCGTTTCTGGCGCGCGTACCAGAAGGGCGGCGGCTAGGGGGATTAGCGCACCACCCTCTTGACCACCCGCCCGATGGTCAGGCCCTGGACGATGATCGAGAAGATCACCACCCCGTAGGTGACGACCAGGATCGCCTGCTTCTCGGGGCCGGGCGGCAGGGACAGGGCGAGGGCCACCGATATGCCGCCGCGCAGGCCGCCCCAGGTCAGCACCCTTACCGCACCCGTGGTGAACTGCTCGCGCAGCCGCAGCAGGCCGACCGGTGTCGCCACCGCGACCAGCCGCGCCGCCAGCACCAGCGGGATCGCCAGCAGGGCGGCGACCAGCGTCGGGCCGCTGAAGGCCAGCGCCAGCACCTCGAAACCGATGATCAGGAACAGCACCGAATTGAGGATCTCGTCGATCAGCGACCAGAAGGTCTGGACATGCAGGGTCGTCTTCTCGCTCATCGCGAAGCGGGTGCCGTGATTGCCGATCAGCAGCCCGGCCACCACCGCCGCGATCGGCGCCGAGGCATGCACCGCCTGGGCGATCGCGGTGATCAGGAACACCAGGGCGAGCGTGATCAGCACCTCCAGATTATGTTCGTCGATGCCGTGCATGGCGCGGTAGGCGGCGTAGCCCACCACGAAGCCGATCAGCGCACCGCCCACGGTCTCCACCAGGAACAGCTTGACGATATCGGCCGCCCCGATGGCCTCGCCGCCGCCGGCGCTGACGGCAATGGCAACCACAATGGTGAAGACCACCACGCCGACGCCGTCGTTGAACAGGCTCTCGCCGGCGATCTTGGCCTCCAGCGATTCCGGCACCTTGACCGTCTTGAGGATGCCGAGCACCGCCACCGGGTCGGTCGGCGAGATCAGCGCCCCGAACACCAGGCACCAGGCGAAGGGCAGCGGGATGCCGAGCAGGTCGAGCAGCAGCCAGCTGCCCGCCCCGACGATGAAGGTGGAGATCAGCACCCCGGCGGTGGCCATGCTGCCGATCGCCCATTTGCGCTCGGCCAGGATATCCAGGTTCACATGCATGGCGCCGGCGAACAGCAGCAGGCTGAGCATGCCGTGCATCAGCGTCTCGGTCAGGTCGATGCGCCCCAGCATGGCCGCCGCCGCGGCCCTGAGCTGCAGCTCCGGCGCCGCCAGGTCGATCGCGATCGTCCCCATCGAGGCCATCAGCGCGATGACCACCAGCCCGATGGTATGCGGCAGCTTCAGCCAGCGGTGATTGATATAGCCGAACAGCGCCGACAGGGTGAGAATAGCGGCGGCCAGCCGCACCACCTCGATGATCCCCATGCTACCCTCCGATTGCCTCTCGCCATGAACGGGCCGGTGAAGATGCCCCGGCGCGTCCCGACATAGCACATTGTCTCGTGAAATAGGCCGCTAACCAGAATCTAAATTCGCCCTGACCCGGCAAATCGAAGCACGGTCCGCGCGCAAATAGTCGCTGCAATGGCTCGACATATAGTTGAATTAACTATGCATTAATAATCGCAATAGTATTGTTGCCGCCATCCGACCGATATCACTTATGATTGATTTTCTTCGTATGCATACAACTATTCCATCAAAGCGCGGCAACAAGTCTATGGGACCGCGTTTATTGGTACGCCATTCGCTGATATCGGCGAATCCAAGGCGAAGGCCGTTCATATCGGGCCAGCCCGACCGTCTCCCAAACCAGTTATGAGGAAAGAGAAATGCGCAAAAAGACCGCGATACTTGCTTTGACTATTTTGCTGCCGTTTTACGTGGCCACCGCACAAGCAGCGACCGAAGAAATAACCGTTGTCGGAACCGGCGACGGGATGTTGATCCTCAAGAGTATCAGTACAGCCTTCACTGAGTACAACCCCGATGTCGTTGTCAGCGTGCCACCCAGCATTGGCTCCGGCGGTGGAATCAAGGCAGTGGGAGCCGACAAGTACGCGGTCGGCCGGGTCGCACGCGAGATCAAGGACAAGGAAAAGCATCTCGGCCTAAGCTACCTTCCGATCGCCAGGATTCCAGTTGTCTTCTTCGTGAACAAAAGTGCCGGCGTGGATGACCTTACCGCCCAGCAGATCGCCGACATTTACAGTGGGAAGATCACCGATTGGAGTGAAGTCGGCGGCAACGACGGCAAGATCAGGGTCGTTCGGCGTGGCGACGGCGACAGTTCCCTCAATGTGCTGAGAAATACCTTTCCGGGCTTCAAAGATCTTGTCTTTACCAATCGGGCGAAGGAGACCGTGACTACGCAGGAAAATGTCGAGACGGTCGCGTCGAAGGCGGGCACCATCGGGTTCGGCCCCTATGCCGATGCCTTGGCAGCGGACGTCCAGATTGTCATGGTCGGCGGTGTATCCGCGATAGACGCCAACTATCCGAGCACCGGCGTCCTGGCCGTGATCTTCAAGGAGCCTTCAAACAAGGGAAACGTCGCAAAGTTCCTCGCGTTCGCGAGTTCGACGGCGGCCCACGAAGCCATTACGAGCGCCAACGGGCTACCGTACTAAGGTCATAATCGCTGTGTTCTCCGGGCCCTCGAAGGGGCCCCGGAGGCCGCTTGATGAAGTTGCAGGCAAAGCAGGAGGTTCCATCGATGGGCGGACTGAAACTTAGAATACTGATCGGGTTCATATCCGTGGCACTCGTGACAATCGGCGGCATCGGTGGCGTAGTTTCGTGGAAACTGAATCAAAGTACGAAAAAGCAAACGGCATTGATCGCCGACGCCATAGGAGCCCAAGCCAACGAGCGTCTTCGCGGACATCTCAATGTTTTTGAACTATTCATCGACGGTATCCAGGATAACGTTGCCACCGAGGCTCTGACCCTCGCGCGCAGGGCGGATGTAACGGCCTATGTTGAAAACTACCACCAGACCGCGCTGGAACCGATTCTCAGATCTGCGATGAAGGCCGATAATCTTGATTTCGCCGTGGTGTTCAGCCTTGACGGAACACTGATCGCTTCCTTTCCAGCCGACGCGAGAAATTTCAATATGGGCCGGCATTTTAACGCCTCGACGCTCGGTGTCCCGATGCAGGCGCTTGCTTCCTTCGATGAAACCGGCGAAACGGAAGCGGTCTCCGGAATACTGAAGATGGATACCGGCTTTTTGAAAGATCTTGCGCTGGATCACAGGAACATTGAGGAAAAAGGCGCCGTCGCCTTAGTGTCTGCAGCTCAAGTCCGGGATGATTTCCAGGATCCCATAGGCATTCTTGTCGCAGGCAAACTACTAAATCATTACTTTGCACCGCTTGCGCAGCTGCACGAAACCGCGGGTTCGGCGTTCGCGGTCTACCTCGATACCGTCGCGATCACGAGCGCCGGATTTGGCGCCACGCCGCCACGCCTGGATTCCGATATTGAAAGGAATATCGCCGGAACAGACGGAAAAATCGTTTCGCTGTTGGCCGACGGGGAAAAATACGCCGCGAATTGTGCGCCTCTTGTATCCAGGGGCAGCGCGGCCATCGCCACGATCTGCTCGAACATTCCCGAATCGACCGTGGTCGCGGCGCAGAGCGAAATGGTGGCCTTCGGCATTGATGCGAAAAATAGCGTCCAGTTGTGGGTATTGTCAGTTGGATTGGCCGGGATCGGCGCCTTTGTTCTCCTCTCTCTCCTCCTGGCAAGCAGGATTGTCGGGCCGCTGGTCAGGATGACGGGCGCGATGACGCTACTCGCCGGCGGCGACCAGGGCATCGAAATTCCTTCTCTCGGTTCCAAGGATGAAATCGGTGAGATGGCCCAGGCCGTTCTGGTATTCAAGGACAACGCCCTCGAGAAGCGGCGGCTGGAAGAAGAGCAGGCCGCGACCAACCAGCGCGCCGCGGAGTCAAAGCGCCAGTTTATAAACGAACTGGTCGACAACTTCGATCGGCAAGTCAAGGAAGTTGTGGATGGCGTCGGCTCGGCCGCCACCGAGATGCAGGCGACCGCCCAGCAAATGTCTGCGACCGCCGAGGAGACGAGCCGTCAATCGACCAATGTGGCCACCGCGTCGGAACAGGCCACCGCCAATGTCCAGACGGTCGCAGCGACGGTGGAAGAGCTATCCGCTTCAATCGCCGAAATCGGGCGCCAGGTGTCGCAATCGGCCATGATCACCGGCAACGCTGTCGTAGAGGTCGAGTCCACCAACGCGACGGTTCTGGGGCTGGCCGAGGCCGCAAACCGGATCGGCGCGGTGGTAACCCTGATCAATGACATCGCCGGTCAAACCAACCTGCTGGCCCTCAACGCGACCATCGAGGCCGCGCGCGCCGGCGATGCCGGCAAGGGCTTCGCGGTCGTCGCCCAGGAGGTCAAGAACCTAGCCAACCAGACCGCCAAGGCAACCGAGGATATCTCGAGGCAGATTGCCAGCGTGCAGGAGGAGACGGCCGATGCCGTCGACGCAATGCGGAAGATCAACGGTATCATCACCGAAGTCAACGACATCTCGACGACGATCGCCTCGGCGGTCGAGGAACAGGGCCTGTCGACGCGGGATATCGCGCACAACGTCCACCAAGCAGCCCGTGGCACGCAGGACGTGAACGACAATATCAGTAGCGTCAACAAGGCGGCCGGCGAGACCGGATTGGCCGCCGGCCATGTGCTCGGCGCGGCCCAGAAAATGTCGCGCCAAGCTGAAGGCCTGCGTGGCGAGGTCGACGGGTTCCTCGCCGAGGTGCGAATAGCCTGACAGCCTGGGCCTTCAATACGGTTGATGGCCCTCCGGCTCGTCACCGGAGGGCCGTTTCTTTTTTTGTACGGCAGCAAGATTGACGACTTCAATCATGGTCATCAAATACCCTTCTCGCCTTCGCGCCACTGGGGAGTTATGCTGCAGCACACCCCACATCGCACCGCATATTAGCCAACAGGCCGTCACGAGACCCCATCCCCATGCTCCACACTGCCGCCTCTCTCTCCCGCCTTGGCACCGAATCCGCCTTCGAGGTCCTCGCCCGCGCGCAGAAGCTGGCGGCCGAGGGCAAGGACATCATCAATCTGGGCATCGGGCAGCCGGACTTCCGGACGCCGGAGCATATCGTCGAGGCCGGGGTCAAGGCGTTGCGGGACGGGCATCACGGCTATACGCCGGCCAATGGCATTCCGGCGTTGCGCCAGGCGGTGGCGGGCGATCTTGAGGGGCGGCACGGCGTGGCAGTGAATCCGGACCATGTGGTCGTGGTGCCGGGCGGCAAGCCGACGATGTTCTTCGCCATCCTGATGTTCGGCGAGCCGGGGGCCGAGATCATGTATCCCAATCCGGGCTTCCCGATCTATGAATCGGTCATCAAATACAGCGGCGCCAAGCCGGTGCCGATCGCGCTTGAGGAAGCCAACGGCTTCGCCTTCGACGCCGAAGCCGTGCTGGCGCAGATAACCCCGGCGACCCGGCTGATCATCATCAACAGCCCGGCCAACCCGACCGGCGGCGTCACCCCGAAGGCGGAAATCGACCGCCTCGTCGCGGGGCTGAAGGACCACCCGCATGTGGCGCTGTTGTCGGACGAGATCTACAGCCGGATGCTCTATGACGGGCGCGAGCATGTCAGCCTGCTGCAATACCCCGAGATCCGCGACCGCCTGATCATGCTGGACGGCTGGTCGAAGACCTATGCCATGACCGGCTGGCGGCTGGGCTATGCGGTGTGGCCCGAGGCGCTGGTCGACCATGCAATTCGGCTCTGCATCAACGATCATTCCTGCGTCAACGCGGCCACCCAGTATGCCGGCATCGCGGCGCTGACCGGGCCGCAGGACGCGGTGCATGACATGGTCGCCGCCTTCGACGAGCGGCGCCGGATCATCGTCTCGGAGTTGAACCAGGTGCCGGGCTTCCGCTGCGCCGACGCGGCCGGCGCCTTCTACGCCTTCCCCAATATCGAGGGCACCGGGCTGACCTCGCGCGAGGCGCAGGACCGCTTTTTGGCGCAAGCCGGCGTCGCCACCATCGCCGGCACCAGCTTCGGCGCCTGGGGCGAAGGCTATCTGCGCTTCTCCTACGCCAGCAGTATCGATAACATCCGCGAGGCGATCGGGCGCATCCGTGCCTGTTTATGAGGCAGGTATTCTGCCTGTTTTTTGGGCATTCGCCTTCCTTTAGGGCACCCGCTGGATTGCCCGGGACTCGCTATGCAGTGATATCCTATTGTTTTAGTTCATTGATTTCCGGCATTTTGTTTTGGCACGCCGCATGCTATTAGCCTGCACGAACACCGCGCATCCGTGAGGGAGGCGTGGCCTTTCCAGTGAAGCGAAATGTGCGCCATGAAAAAGATCGAAGCGATCATCAAGCCGTTCAAGCTTGACGAGGTAAAGGAAGCGCTGCACGAGGTCGGCATACAGGGCATTACCGTGACCGAGGCCAAGGGCTTCGGGCGGCAGAAGGGCCATACCGAGCTGTACCGCGGCGCCGAATATGTCGTCGATTTCCTGCCCAAGGTGAAGCTGGAAGTCGTCGTCGACGATGCGCTTGCGGAACGCGCCGTCGAGGCCATCACCGAGGCCGCTCGCACGGGCCGCATCGGCGACGGCAAGATTTTCGTCTATGCCATCGAAGAGGCGATCCGCATCCGAACCGGCGAACGCGGCAGCGACGCCGTCTGACAAACCCACGAGCCCAACCGGCCGCTAGCGGCCCGGCATTTACCGCAACCGCCCAATGACAGGGGATTGAAGCATTATGACCAAGAAAACGCTCGAAATGATCAAGGAAAACGACGTCCAGTACGTCGATTTCCGTTTCACCGACCCGCGCGGCAAATGGCAGCATATCTCGCAATATGTCACCACCGTCGACGAGGAGATGCTGACCGAGGGCATCATGTTCGACGGCTCGTCGATCGAAGGCTGGAAGGCCATCAACGAGTCCGACATGACCCTGCTGCCCGACTGCGGCACCGCCGTGATGGACCCCTTCGCAACCCAGCCGACGTTGATCATCTTCTGCGACGTGGTCGAGCCCTCGACCGGCCAGCCCTATGAGCGCGACCCGCGCACGACGGCCAGCCGCGCCGAGGCCTACATGAAGTCGGCCGGGTTCGGCGACACCGCCTATTTCGGCCCCGAGGCCGAGTTCTTCGTGTTCGACGACGTGCGTTTCGAGACTTCGCCGCACCGCATGTATTACTCGTATGACTCCGACGAAGACCCATCCGCCACCGGCAAGGCCTATGAAGAGGGCAACTGGGGCCACCGTCCGCGCGTCAAGGGCGGCTATTTCCCCGTCCCGCCGGTCGATTCGGCCCAGGATCTGCGCTCGGAAATGGTCACCACCATGGCCGAGATGGGCCTGCCGATGGAAAAGCACCATCACGAGGTCGCCCCGTCGCAGCATGAGCTGGGCCTGAAGTTCGACACGCTGGTGCGCTCGGCCGACAATCTGCAGATCTACAAATACGTCACCCACATGGTCGCCCACCAGTACGGCAAGACCGCGACCTTCATGCCGAAGCCGGTCTATGGCGACAACGGCTCGGGCATGCATACCCATCAGTCGATCTGGAAGGGCGGCAAGAACACCTTTGCCGGCTCGCTCTATGCCGATTTGTCGGAAAGCTGCCTGTTCTATATCGGCGGCATCATCAAGCACGCCAAGGCGCTGAACGCCTTCACCAACCCGCTGACCAACAGCTACAAGCGGCTGGTGCCGGGCTTCGAGGCGCCGGTGCTGCTGGCCTATTCGGCGCGCAACCGTTCGGCCTCCTGCCGTATCCCGCATGCCGCCAGCCCCGCCGGCAAGCGCGTCGAGGTCCGCTTCCCCGATCCGGGCGCGAACCCCTACTACGCCTTCGCCGCCATGCTGATGGCCGGCCTCGACGGCATCGAGAACCGCATCCATCCGGGCGACGCCATGGACAAGAACCTCTACGACCTGCCGCCGGAAGAGCGCTACAACGTGCCGACGGTCTGCGGCTCGCTGCGCGAGGCCCTGGAGTCGCTCGACGCCGACCGCGACTTCCTTAAGAAAGGCGACGTGTTCACCGACGACCAGATCGACGGCTACATGGAGCTGAAATGGGAAGAGGTCCTGCGTTTCGAAACGACCCCGCATCCGGTCGAATTCGACATGTATTACAGCGTCTGATACAGCGTCTGATATAGTCCGGACCCGAGACCTTGCGGGCCGCTCTTCGGAGCGGCCCGTATTTTGTGCGCATAATCGCAAAATGATGACGCCACGCTGGCTGAGTCCGGTCGCCGCCGGTATATTGTGCGTCTCCATCCCCGTCGGCCCAGCAAGAAGATCCTCACATCATGAAGTCGGTAATCGCGCCCATCTCCGCCCTGCTGTTGAGCAGCGCCATGCTGCTCATGGGGAACGGCCTGCAGGGCATCCTGCTGCCAGTCAGGGGCGGGTTGGAAAATTTCAGCCCGCTGGATCTGGGCATCCTGGGCAGCGTCTATTTCCTGGGTTTCGGCGCGGGATGCCTGCATGGCGCCCGGCTGATCGGCGCGGTCGGCCATATCCGCGTTTTCGCGGCGATGGTCGCGATCGTCTCGGCCAACGCCCTGTTGCATCCGCTGGCGGTGTCGCCGGTTCTATGGTGGCTGCTGCGCGGGATTACCGGATACTGCTTCGCCGTGCTGTTCATGGTCATCGAGAGCTGGCTGAACGAGCGCTCGACGAGTGAAACCAGGGGCACGATCTTCTCGCTCTACACAATCATCAACCTGACCGTCATAACGCTCGGGCAGCTCATGCTGCCGTTCGGGAACCCAGCCGGATTGCCGCTGTTCAGCGTGGTGTCCATCCTGATCTCGCTGGCGGCCGTACCGGTATCGCTGAGCCGCGCCGCGGCGCCGGCGCCGGTGCAGGTCGTGCGGATTCGCCCGTTCCATATATACCGAGTCTCGCCGGTCGGCTTCGTCGGCTGCCTGACGGTAGGGCTGGTCAATGGCGCCTTCTGGTCCCTTGCCCCGGTCTTCGCCCATCAGACCGGCGCCAATATTACCGGCGTCGCCATCTTCATGAGCTCGACTGTCATCGCGGGCGCGCTGGGCCAGTGGCCGCTGGGACGCCTGTCCGACCGGATCGACCGGCGCAAGGTGATTCTCGGGGCCTGCGTCATGGCGGCCGCAGCCGGCATCGGCCTGACGATATTCCACGGCCGGGGCGCGGCCTTCACCTATCCCTTCGCCTGGATATACGGGTTTTTCACTTTCGCGCTCTACGCCCTCTCGGTCGCGCATACCAACGATTTCGTCGAACCGGAGGATTATGTCGAGACCTCCAGCAGCCTGCTGCTGCTCTATGCCATCGGCGCCGTGACCGGCCCGCCCGTCGCCGCCATCGCGATGAAATTTGTGGGCCCCAGCGGCCTGTTCCTGTTCGCGGCTGTGTGCCTTGCCATGCTGGCCGGCTTCGCCTTCTGGCGGATGACCATACGCGAGCGGGCGCCCCAGGAAGACCGGGCCGACTTCGCCGATTCAATACGCCTGGCCCAGACCGTCAGCGCGGTCGAACCGCTGTCGGAGGATCTGGGCGGCGCGCATGAAACGGCAATCGCCGGGCACGAGGACGAACTGGAGGAGACGCCGGCTGGCCGCGACAGGCCCTGAGGCTGCGGCGGTGAACGCCTTCCCGCGTCCCAGCTTCCTAATTCGCGATCCTGAAGAGCCGGCCTGATTTTTCGGCCATGTCCCACTAGACTACGTGACTACTGACACAATGCTGTCAGCAGGGCGTCCGTATAATCGATGTCAGCGGAACAATCGAAACAGCCGCTAACCGGGTGAATACCGGCACGACGACCATAAGGTCGTCACGCCACGGGACGATCTTCGTTGCCGAATCGGCGCGAATCCGAAGACCGGCGTTATCGACATGGCCGAATAAATTTGGGGAACAGCACCAGAAATGCCGGAACCGTTCAAAAACTTCTTCAACCCCGCACTCGTCGCGGGCATGGCCGATCATCTGGTCAGGCAGTGGCCGGACTTCGACCACTCGGGTTTCGTCGCCGACGGGTGCGACGGCCTGGAGGCGCTGGAACTGAAAGACCGCGCCAACTGGATCGCCGGCGCGCTCGGCCGGCATCTGCCGCCGGATTTTCGCGATTCCTGCGGCATTCTGCTGGCCGCTCTGCATCCCGCGGAAGAACTGAATCTCGCCGAGATGGACGCCGGCATTACCGATGACGGCGTGAAAGGCTGGGCGGTGATGCCGATGACGATCTACGTCGCCGAACGGGGCGCGGGCCATCTCGATGTTGCGCTTTCGACCCTGAAGGAAATGACCAAGCGATCCTCTTCGGAATTCGCCATCCGCCGTTTCCTGGCCGACGAGCCGGAAAGGACGCTGGAAACCCTCGCGGGCTGGGTCCGCCACGGCAATTCCCATGTCCGCAGGCTGGTATCGGAAGGCACGCGGCCGCGGCTTCCCTGGGCGGCGCGGCTGGACAACTTCGTGCGCGATCCGTCGCCCGTCCTGCCACTGCTGGAAAGCCTGAAGGACGATCCGTCGGATTATGTGCGCCGGTCGGTTGCAAACAATCTGAACGATATCTCGAAGAACCATCCGGGTCTGGTGGTGGATACCGCGCGGCGCTGGATGAAGGACGCGCCGCCGCAGAGAAAGCGCCTGATCCGTCATGCCTGCCGCAGCCTCGTCAAGGCCGGCAACCGGCAATGTCTGCAGGTCCTCGGCTACGGCCCTCCCCAGGTGGCGCCGGTCGGGATGACGATTAGCTCCCCTGTCGTAACCTTGGGAGAGTGGCTCGAATTCGAAACCGTCCTGGTGTCGAATTCCGTTACCCCACAGCCGCTTATCGTCGATTACGTGATCCACCATGTGAAGGCCAACGGCAAAACATCGCCAAAAGTCTTCAAGTGGAAAACAGTGACGCTGGAGCCGGGCGGTGCCCTGCGCGCCCGGCGCCGCCACGCCATCCGCGCGATCACGACCCGGGTCTATTATCCCGGGCGTCACCGCGTCGAGTTACTGGTAAATGGCGAGATTCTGGGGGCAGCGGATTTCGACCTGGATATCCGGTGATTCAGGGCAGCGTCAGCGTGAGTTCCTTGCCGCCATGTTCATGCACCTTGTCATGGGCGCGGATCGTGACTTCGGTAACGCCCGCGGGGATCTTCACGCCGGAAAGCGAACGCGTGAAGGGCTGCTCGTCGACATGGGGATGGTAGAGCACGCGGGTGCCCAGCACTGTTCCATCGGGGGCCAGCACGTCCCAGGCATCGGCATAATGCTCCCAGCCCTCGTCTGCATGGCGCAACGTCACGTCGAAGCGGTAAGTGCCGTCCGCCCCCCTTGTTGCCTTCGCATCCACGACATCCGCCTCGCCTGCCCAGGCCAGACCGGCCGAAACCACGAGTGCCAGCGCCAGAATCATCATCCGCATGCTCAATCCCTCCAAGTTTGCCGGACGCCGATCATATAGACAGGCCCCCCGCCGGCATTTCACATCGCCGTGAGGTCGCCCGCAAACCGCTTGGCGGCGCGGCCGGCGCGCCGCAAACTGCAGTGCCGCCAAAACCGGGAACGAAGAAGGACGAAGCCATGCAGACCGAGACCGCCGCCAACCCCGCGCCCGGATTCGCCAAACACCCCGACTACAGGATCGCGCTGAAGCCGGTCGACCGGCGGATGCGCGTCTGGCTGGGATGCGTCGCGGTCGCCGACAGCAGCCATGTCCTGGTCATGCGCGAGGGCGATTATCCGCCGGTCTACTATTTCCCGCGCGACGACGTGAACATGGACGTGCTGGCCGCGACCGACCACCACACCCACTGCCCCTTCAAGGGCGAAGCCTCCTACTGGACGATCGAAGGCGGAGGCAGCCGGCAAGAGAACGCCGCCTGGGGCTACGAGTCGCCCTATGACGAAATGGCCCGCATCAAGGGCCATATCGCGTTCTACGACAACCGGGTAAAACTGGAAATGGCCGATTAGTGACTACTCCGCGTCCACCAGGCGCGGGCGGCCGTCGGGGCCGAGCGCGTCGTAGGTGAACATGCCCTCGGTCACTTTCGCCCGCCGGCCGCCGGCCTCGCGGATGATCCAGGTCTGGATGTGAATCGTCATCGAGGTCCGGCCGATCTTCTCGATTTCCGCGTAACAGCAGACGACGTCGCCGACCTTGACCGGTTGGTGGAACACCATCGAGTCGATGGCGATCGTCGCCACCCTGCCCTTCGCCCGGTGATGCGCGACCACCCCGCCGGCGATGTCCATCTGCGACAGCACCCAGCCGCCGAAGATATCGCCCGACGGATTGGTGTCGGCCGGCATC
>CAMYNJ010000047.1 GCA_947259795.1 uncultured Alphaproteobacteria bacterium
TTTCTTCGTGGCGCGCATCGTCGGGCCGTCGCTCGATCTGCTCGGCACCTCGCTGGAACTCCTTCGCCTGGAAGGGCTGATCGAGGCGGCGGACGGCACGGCCGCCACCGAAACCCTGCCTGACGAATCGGTGCTCCGCATCACCGGCGAGGGCGAGGCCGCGTTCCATGCCTTGATGATTTCCAACGTCCGCGGGCTCGCCAACGATCTCAGCCGCCTGGTGATCGCGCTGAAGATGCGTTTCCTGCCATTGCTGTCCGAAGAGGACCGGCATGAGCAAGCGGAAATCCTGGCCGAGGCCTGCGAAACCGAGCTTGCCCGGCTGCAGGATTTGCGCGCCAGTTACGACAACGGATTCCTGGCCGAATGGCTGGACCATGAAATCGCCGAGGCGACCGAACGCCGCGACTGGTTCACCGCCCTGGACGGCCGCGTCTGATTTGATCCTTTAATAAACGTGCTGGCCGCCGGTGACGAAGACTTCCGTCCCCGTTACATAACCGAAATCCGAATTTACGAGCTGGTAGACGCAGCCCGCGACCTCGGCCGCCGTGCCCATGCGGTGCATCGGGATGCGATTGATCAGCGGCTCGTACTCGTCGCCGATCATCTCGGTCTCGATCTCGCCGGGGGCCACCGCGTTGACGCGCCCGCCGAGCTGCGCGAACTCCACCGCCATCTCGCGGGTCAGCGCCGACAGGGCGGCCTTGGAGGTTGAATAGGCCGATCCCGCGAAGGGATGGATGAAATGGCCGGCGATTGAGGTGATGTTGACGATGGCCGCGCCGCCGTCCTTCGACCCGCGGCTCAGCGCCTTGGCGAAGCCGCGGCTCAGCATCAGCGGCGCGAAGAGATTCAGGTCGAAGACCTTCCGCCAGCCGTCGATCGGTCCGTTCAGGCAGCCCAGCCGCTCCTTGATCGGCGTCTTGGGCGATATGGCCGCGTTATTGACCAGCGCATGTAGCGCCGCGCCGCCCAGCGCCTCGTTGGCCCGGGCCACGAATTCCTCGACCGAATCCATGTCGGCCAGGTCGGTCGGTATATGGTGGGTCCAGTTGGGATCGCGTTTGCAGGCCTCGGGCGTGTCTTCGCGACTGCAGGTTATGATCCGCCAGTTTTCCGACGAAAACCGCTTCACTGTGGCGTGGCCGATACCGCGGCTCGCGCCCGTCAGGATCACCGTCTTTCGTTGCTCGTTCATGGCCGCGAGTCTATCTGAATTGGCAGCTCGTGCCAGCGGGAATTTTAATGCGCCATCAGTATCGGGACGTCGGCGGCCGCCAGGACTTCATAGGTCACGCCGCCGAATACCAGTTCGCGCAGGCGGCTGTGGGTATAGGCGCCCATTACCATCAGGTCGGCGTTCGCCTCCCTGGCTGCGCTCAACAGGGTTGCCGACATGGATTCGTCGCCAGCCTCCAGATTCCGGATCCGCGCTTTCACCCCGTGGTTGGCCAGATAGCCTGCCAGCGCTTCCTGGGTTGCTTCCGGCGGGCAGGGATCGCCGACGGTCAGGATGGTCACATCCTCCGCCCCCTTCAGGAAGGGCATGGCGGCGGTCACGGCCCGTGCGGCCTCCAGCCCGCCGTTCCAGGCGACGGCGACATGCCCGCCGACGGTCTCTGGCGCGCCGGCCGGCGCCACCAGCAGCGGCGTGCCGCTATCCATCAGCGCGGCTTCCAGCGTTTCGGTAATGGTAGTGGCGGCGTTCTCGCCCTCGGCGCGTGCGATGACAACGACATCGGCCACACGGCCGCGCCGCGCGATGCAGGCATCGGGGCGGCCGGTATCCTCTATCCAGGCGCAGTTCGGGGCATTCGCCGCCGAATCGCCCAGCGCCAGGCCCGCTTTCGCCTGCCAGTTGTCGAAGGTCTGGCGCACCCGTTTGGCCCGCTCTTCGGCCTGCTGTTCGGCGCTCGCGATCATCTCCTCGATCAGCGCGCCCGACATGCCCTCGCCGATATAGGGAATCATGGTTCGCGGGTCGGCGCGGATATGCATGACATCAATATGCGCCGAGAATTTCTGCGCCACGGCCAGTGCCGTCGCCAATGCCGCTTCGTCCGACGGTACGCCGAACAGCGGCGTAAGAATGACCTTGATCGCCATGTTGTAATCCTCCCGTATCGCGGTTCCGTTATCCCGCCGGTACCAACTATAGCCTATCCGGCCGGGTCCGTAATGACCTGCATCAAACCATGCCGAGCAGGCGTTCAACCACCACGTCCACCGTGCCGGATGCGTCGAGGCGCGTCCAGCCCATCGGCCCCTTCTCCCGGGCCGGGTGCGCGCGCAGGAAATCCACCGTCGCGTCCGAGGCGTCGTGGCGGCGGCCGGAAACCCGTTCTATCCGTGTTTCCAGCGGCACATCGATCCAGAACCCATGGAACGGCGCGCCGGCCTCGCGCGCCGCTGCCTCCAGCGCCGCGCGCTCGGCCGGGTCGGCATAGACGGCGTCGGCGATAACGGTCATGCCGGCAGCAAGGGCGGTCTTCGCATCCTCGATCAGCCGACCGTAGGTCTGCGCGGTCGCTTCCCGGCTACAGGCTTGCCTCGGCAGCGAGTCCTCCATGCGGCAATCGAACAGCCGCTTGCGGGTCACGTCGCTGCGCAGGACCAGCGCGCCCGGTGCGCCGCCCAGCCGGGGCGCTGCGGCGGCGGCGATCGTCGATTTCCCGCTGCCCGATTCGCCGCCGATGCCGATCAGCATCGGCGTGTGTGGCGCCAGGAACGCCGTGGCCAGCGACAGATAATCCCGCGCCGCGGCGGCCATGCCATCCGCTACCGCGGCGTCCTGCTGCATCGCCGCCCCGCTGGCCTCCACCTTGGCGCGGATCGCTGCCCGGCAGGACAGGAATAGCGGCATCGCCGGCAGCCCGCCCAGATCGCCCGTCCGCTGCAGGTAACGGTTCAGGGCGAGGTTGGCGAAATCGCTTCGCCCGCGATGCTCCAGATCCATCAGCAGGAAGGCGAGGTCGTACAGCACGTCGGTGCAGGCCAGGGCCTCGTCGAACTCCAGGCAGTCGAACAGGGTCGGCCGGCCTTGCCACAGGATAATATTGCGCAGATGCAGATCGCCATGGCAGTGGCGCACGAAGCCCGCCTCCCGCCGCCCATCCAGCAGACCCGCGCATCTGGGCAGGGCCTCGTCCGACAAATGCTGCAGCGCCTTGACGGCGGCCTTGCCGAAAGTCCCGGGCATCGACGCCAGCTCTTCGATATTGTCGTCGACGATCCAGCGCACGGCATCGGCGCCGCCGAGCTCGGGCCGCCGCTCCGCCGCTGCGTGGAATTCAGCGATTTTGTCGGCGAGTTGCACCATGTGGTCCGCGCTCAGCGCTCCGCGCTCCGCCATGCGGTCGAACAGCAGGTCCTGGTCGAAGCGTCGCATGACGACGACCCAGTCGATGGCTTCGCCATTGCCCCCAAGCGCCAGCGCGCCATCCGCCTGGCGCGTAATGGGCTGGCAGCCGAGATAGATATCCGGGGCGGTGCGCCGGTTCAGGCGAACTTCCGCCTCGCAGGCGGCATGGCGCTTTTCCAGGCTGGAGAAATCGAGGAAGGGGAACCAGACCGCGCGCTTCAGTTTCCAGGCGGTGTCGCCGGCCAGGAAGACGGTTGCGGCATGGGTGTCGATTCGCTCCCGTTCGCCGCCCTCCCGTTCGGCCAGCTTTCCAAGAAACGCGATTGCCGCGCCCTGGTCTTGCGTGATCTCGCCCGGCTTCATCGCATCCCTCCGGTCCAGGCCTAAGAGCCTGGCCCGAAATATGTTGCTGTTTTCATTGGCGTTTGCCGAGTCGAATGCAAGGCGCGGCCCGCAGGGCGATGCCCACGCATCGGCCAAGGGACGCAACGCCGCAGTCGGCCGGCAA
>CAMYNJ010000048.1 GCA_947259795.1 uncultured Alphaproteobacteria bacterium
TGCACCATGAAAGACGAGGACAAGCCAACAAGAGCAAAGGCTGTCTCCTTCGTATCCTCGATGCGACGGCAGATTACCACCGCCCTCTCCAGGGTCTCTCTCCATCTCTCAGGCGCTCCCATGTCCCTGTACAGGCCGGCCATTGAGCTCAAGGCCAGAGACGCCATTTGGAAATCGCCGGTTGCCTCGAAGCCCGCGCTCGCCTTCTCATAGAGTTCGATGGCGGCCGCTTTGTCGAGATCTTCCCCGATCAGAGCGGCAAGCTGCATCTCCATGCGCAAGCGCGCACCGTCTTCACCCAACTCATCGAAAATCGCCACGGCATGCCTGAAACACTCGCGCGCCCTGCTCTCTCGTTTACTCGATTCCTCCAAATGGCCCAGACCGCGCAGACTCTTCGCCTCGCCCAGCCGATCGCCCAGCTCGCGCAACATTTCCAGCGACTCAGTAAACACCTTGCGCGCCGTATCACGTTCGCCCGCAAAATATTCGAGATAACCGAGCCGCCTTAGCGCCCTTGCTTCTCCACGTCGGTCCGCATTGGAACGGAAAGTATCAATCGCCTTCGCGATCAATTCACGCCCCGTTTCGGCCGCAGCCTTCCTGTCTTCGGCACTACCGCCAGTAATGACAAATAAGTCGCGTTGGGCTATTTCCTGCGCCTCATCAAGAAGCTTTTCCGGGTCGGTCATGTATCCCTCCCACAGATATTCACGCGGCGCCAGTCGGCGCCGTGGATATCATAGTGTTGGAAGGTTAACTTAGAATTTCAACCTGCGCGCCAGGGAGTCAACAAGGCTTTCGAACACGGCTGATGCCCCCCGGCCAGCCTCGCTCTATTCACAGATCCCGCACGGTTTCCTCGACCAGCCAGTCGACGACCGATTTCAGGGCTTCCTGCTGGCTGGCCCCGGCTTCGATCGCCTCGTTGTAGATGGCGACCTGGCGGTGGGCGCTGGTGCCGCGCGCCAGGATATCGCGCGCCCGTTCGATTTCGGCGACGCAATCCAGCCGTTCGGCGTCGGGCCGCATCAGTTCCAGCAGTTCCTCCAGCAGTTCGGGATAGGGCACGATTTCGCCCCGGCCGAAATCGACCAGCCCTTTCTCGAAGCCGTAACGCTGGGCACGCCAGCGGTTCTCGGCGATCAGCATGTTCGAATAATAGCGCCAGCGCTGGTTCGACCGCCTGAGCCTGATCAGCATCGACAGGATGCAGGCATACATCGCCGCGACGGTGATGCCGTCGTCCATATGGGTGCAGATGTCGGCGATGCGGTTTTCCAGGGTCGGAAAGGTGGTGTGCGGGCGGACGTCCCACCAGATCATGGTGCCGTCCTTCAAAACGCCGGCATCCACCAGAACCTGCACATGGCGCAGATATTCGCCGTAGCTGTCGAACTTCTCCGGCAGGCCGGTGCGCGGCAGTTCGTCGAACACGCTGAGCCGATAGCTCATCAGGCCGGTATTGTCGCCGCGCCAGAAGGGCGACGAGGTGCTGAGCGCCAGCAGATGCGGCAGGAAATAGGCGACCTGGTTCAACAGGTCGATGCGCAAATCGTCGTCGTCGATCCCCACATGCACATGCATGCCGCAGATCAGCAGCCGCCGCGCCACGGCCTGCATGTCCTCGGCCAGCACATTGTAGCGTTCCTTGTCGGTATGGTGCAGGGCCGACCATTCGGCGGTGGGATGCGTCGAGACCGCGACCGGCGCCAGCCCATGCGCATTGGCCGCCGAGGCAACGCTAAGCCGCAGTTTCGCCAGCTTCTCCCTGACCTCCTTGATGGAATGGCAAACCGCCGTGCCGACTTCGACCTGGGCGCGCATGAATTCCGCCATCACCATGCCGTCGCTGTCGTCAATGCCGGCCGCGCATTCATCCAGGATGCCCTGGGGCGGGTCGTCGGCGACGTCGCCGGTTGCGGGGTCCACCAGCAGATATTCTTCCTCGATGCCGATCGTGAAATCGGCGGAATCGTCGCGGTTCATGAGGCCTCCCGCACATCTGCGCCGACAGCCTGCGCCATGTCGGGATGGGCCATGACATTCGCCAGCGCCTTGCCCACCAGTTCCGCCCAGTGCCGGGCCCCGTGCAGGGTGTCGACCAGATCCTGGCGGATTTCCAGCAACACGTTCGGCCGGCCCTGCGGCAGCGCATGGTTTTCGATCGTGTAGCCATGCGGGTCCAGCCCCGAATAGGGCTGGTTGTCGCCGACGCAAAGCGTCGAATCGCGGCCCAGCTCGGCGATCAGAAGATCCGCCATGCGGCGGTCGTGGTTGGACAGCACGCCGATATGCCAGGGCCGTTCGAAATCCTTCATGACCGGCGTACAGGTATGGATCGAGATGATCGCCGGCGTCACGCCCCTGGCGGCGACGGCATCGATCAGGCCGGTGACCGCCCGGTGGTAGGGCCAGTAGCAGCCCTCGGCGCGCAGCGCCCGGGCGGTGGCGTCGAGGCCGCGATTGCCCGGCACCACGGTGCCGTCGCTGATCTGGCGCATGGCGGTGGGGTCGTCATGCGAGCGGTTGCAATCGACCACGAGGCGCGAATAGCCCGACAGCGCCCCCGGCGCATCCAGTATTTCCGTCAGATGGCGGGTCACCGCCGCCGCGCCGATATCCCAGGCGATATGGCGCGAACGGGCCGCCTCGTCGAGGCCGAGATCGTCCAGCGCCGCCGGGATCGCATTGCTCGCATGGTCGCACAGCAGCACGGCCGGCGCCGCGCCCGGCGCGTTGAGAACCGTAAAGGGCGGCGGATCGCCGGGCAGCAGCAGCCCTTCTTCGGCATCGCGGCCTGAATCTCGCTCGGTCATGGGCGTATCATAACCGAAAAGATCTTTACGGGAAGGGATGCAGTGCAGCCGGTTCCATTGCGCCGCAACCGGCCAGCCGCTAAGACTCCGCCTCCGGCACCTTCAGCAATCGAGGCAGCACCTTCATGGCGGAGCGCACGACACAGACCGATGCCGCGCGGGCCGACAAGCCGGCGCTGGCGGCGCTGTTGCTGGGCGCGGTGCTGGTCGGCGCCTCGCCGATCTTCGTGCGGTTGAGCGAACTGGGGCCGATGGCCACCGCCTTCTACCGCCCCTTCCTGGCGATCCCGGTGCTGATGCTGTGGATGGTGGCGGACCGGCAGCGAAATCCGGAGACGCGTCGGCCCGCCGGGCGCGGCGATTATCTCCGGCTGTTGCTGGCTGGGGCGTTCTTTGCCGGCGACCTCGCCTTCTGGCATCTGTCGATCATGAACACCAGCGTGGCCAACGCGACCCTGTTCGCCAATTTCGCGCCGATCTTCGTCACGCTCGGCGCCTGGCTGCTGTTTTCGCACAGGGTGACGCGGCAATATCTTGTGGGCATGACGCTGGCGCTGGCCGGCGCGGCGACCCTGGCCGGCGAAAGTTTCGCGATGGCCCCGGCGAACCTGCTGGGTGATTTCTTCGGGCTGGTAACGGCCATGTTCCTGGCCAGCTATATCCTGGCGGTATCGCGCCTGCGCGCCGGTTTCTCCGCCGCGACCACCATGGCCTGGAGCTCGGTCGGCACGGCCGCGGTACTGCTGCCGGTCGCCCTTCTGGCCGGCGAAGCGATGATCGCGGTCACCTTTTACGGCTGGGTCCTCCTGGTCGGGCTGGCGCTGTTGAGCCACGCCGCGGGCCAGGGCGCGATCGCCTACGCGCTGGCCCATCTGCCGCCGGGGTTTTCGTCCGTCGGGCTGCTGCTGGAGCCGGTCGCCGCCGCGCTGCTGGCCTGGATCATTCTGTCCGAGGCGATTACGCCCTGGCAGGCGGCAGGCGGCGCCGTCATCCTGTGGGGCATCCTGCTGGCCCGCCTGGGAAGCCGGCGATGAGCGACCATTCCTCGACCGGCCATGGCGCGACCACCCGCCTGCGCCAGAGCTTCACCGAAGAATCCCGGAGCGGCATAAGGCACGCGACGGTGGTAAGATCGCTGGCGCTGCTGGCCTTCGCCGGATGGGTCCTGCTGCTGCAGGAATTTCCCAGGGCCTGGTTTTATATCGGCTTGCTGACCGCATTGCTGGCCGTGGGCATTATCCACGGGTTTGTCGCAATGAGAATGGCACCGCGTATCTGGCCCAGCGTGATTTTCATGCTGGCGGACTCTTGTATACTGGCTTATGGCCTGACGGTGCCGAACCCGTTCATGGACACACCGCTACCCGCGCCGATGAACCTGCGCCTCGGCAATTTCTCTTTCTTCTACGCCTTGCTTGCCGGCTCGCTGCTGACTTATTCGCCACGCCTTGTGCTCTGGTGCGGGTTAACCGGCGCGGCGGCCTGGGCCGGCGCGCTGGCGTGGGTCACCAGCCTCCCGGATTCACGAACGCAGTTCGATATCATGGGCTGGGGCGCCATGGGACCCGCCAGGCATATGCCGTTCCGGATGGATCCTCATTTCGTCGCGGTTCCACAGCATCTGAAGGAGATCTTCATATTTCTGACCGTCGCCGGCATCCTCGCCACGGTGGTATGGCGGGTGCGCCGGCTCGCGCTGCGCCATGCGATGGCGGAACGCGAACGGGCCAACCTGGCGCGCCACTTCTCCCCCAACATGGTCGATATGCTGTCCCACTCGGACGAACCGCTGGGGGCGGTGCGGCGCCAGAAGGTCGCCGTCCTGTTCGCCGATATCGCCGGATTCTCGGGACTGGCCGAACGGCTTGGCCCGGAACAGGCGATGGATCTGTTGCGCAGGACCCATTCGCTGGTCGCCGAGCAGGTCTTTGCTCACGACGGCACGCTGGATAAATATATCGGGGATGCGGTGATGGCGACCTTCGGCGTGCCCACCGTCGGCCCCGACGACGCTGCGAACGCGATCGCCTGCGCACGATCGATTCGCACGGCGCTGGCCGCGAATAACCCGCTGGAAAGCGACCCCGTCAAGGTCGGTATCGGGGCACATTACGGAGAGGTCGTGATCGGGGATATCGGCGACGAGCGCCGGGTGGAATTCGGGGTCATCGGCGATACGGTCAATGTGGCGAGCCGGTTGGAACAGCTTACGCGCAACCTCGGGCCGGTTGTCGTCAGCGAGGACCTGTTGACCGCCGCCGGCCTGAACGGAGCCGGATCCGGCGCCGACGGATTCCGACGGATATCCGGGCAGAAACTTCGCGGCCGTAAGGAGCCGATAGATATATGGGTGCTCGACGAGGCCCCGCCGTAATAGGTGAGTACGCGACCATAAGAACACATGACAAGCCGCTGAAAATCGCTAGGTTAGGCCCCATGAGACGCCAACATCACACCAAAATCGTCGCCACCCTCGGCCCGGCCAGTTCCACGCCGGAGATCATCGAGGCCCTGTTCCGCGCGGGCGTGGACATGTTCCGCCTTAATTTCAGCCACGGTGTCCACGAGGAACATCGCGAGCGTTACAGGATAATCCGAGCACTGGAGAAGAAGGTCGGCCGGCCGATCGCCATTCTGGCGGATTTGCAGGGACCGAAGCTTCGGGTCGGCACATTCGCCGAAGGCCCCGTCCAGTTGAAGGCCCGCCAGTCCTTCCGGCTGGACCTGAACAAGAAACCGGGCGACGGCAAGCGGGTGAACCTGCCGCATAAGGAAATCTTCCAGGCGTTGAAAAAGGGTTCGGAGCTGCTGTTGAACGATGGCCGTATCCGCCTGAAGGTCATCGAATGCGGCGCGGATTACGCCGAGACCAGGGTGATGGTCGGCGGCCCGCTGTCGGACCGCAAGGGCGTGAACGTGCCCGGCGTCGTACTTTCCCTGTCGCCGCTGACCGCCAAGGACCGCAAGGATCTGGCCTTCGCACTGGATTTGGGAGTCGACTGGATCGGCCTCAGTTTCGTGCAACGGCCCGAGGATATCTTCGATGCCCGCAAGCTGATCGCCGGGCGCGCTGCGATCTGCGCCAAGCTGGAAAAACCGGCCGCTGTCGATTGCCTGGACGAGATCGTGGAACTGACCGACTCGCTGATGGTGGCGCGCGGCGACCTGGGCGTGGAGCTGCCGCCCGAGGACGTGCCGGTGCTGCAGAAGCGCATGATCCGCGCCTGCCGCAGGCGTGGCCGCCCGGTCATCGTTGCCACGCAGATGCTGGAATCCATGATCGACACCCCGACGCCGACCCGCGCCGAGGCCTCCGACGTTGCGACCGCGGTCTATGATGGTGCCGATGCGGTGATGCTGTCGGCGGAAACCGCCGCGGGCAAATACCCGGTCCAGGCCGCCACTATGATGAACCGTATCATCGGCCGGGTCGAACAGGATCCGCTCTACTGGAAACTCATCGACGCCGAGCGGGTCGAGCCCGAGGCAACCTCTGCCGACGCGATCAGCGCCGCCGCACGCCAGGTCGCCCATACGCTGTCGGCCAGCGCGGTAGTGACCTATACGACATCGGGATCCACCTCGCTACGCATCGCGCGAGAGAGGCCGGAGGTGCCGATCCTCAGCCTGACACCGAACCTGGAAACGGCGCGCAAGCTGGTGATCGTATGGGGCGTCCATTCCGTGCATACGGCGGACGCGCGCAGCTTCGCCGACATGGAAAAGAAGGCGTCGGCAGCCGCGCTGACCGATCATTGCGCCAAAACCGGCGAGCGCATCGTGATTACCGCCGGCGTCCCCTTCGGCACCCCGGGCGCCACCAATGTGTTGAGGATTGCGCGGGTGCGAAAAGGCTAGAGCCTTTTCCGACCATATGGAGCCGCTCTAGAGGGGAATTCCCTCGATCTCCTCGGCCAGTTCCTCGGCGCGGCGCCGTATTTCTTCCATGTTGGGGTAGATTTCCAAAGCGGCGCGGAAGGCCTTCAGCGCCGCCTCTTTCTGGTCCAGGGAGTCGTAAATCAGGCCAAGGCCGGACAGCGCCCCGAAATGACGTTCCTCCAGCGCCAGGGTCCGCTGGATATCGGCGACCGAACCGTCGTAATTATCCATCAGGTAATGCAGGGTGGCGCGCTTGTTCCAGCCCTCGGCGAATTCCGGCTCAATCTCGACCAGGGCGTTGAAATTGACCAGCGCCTTCTCATGATCGCCCTCGTTCATATATTGCACACCCTGGCGTAACAGCAGGCCGCCACCGGCCGTGTTCGCCTTCGACCAGATGTGCCAGATCTGGAGCTCGATCACATGCGCCATTTCGAAATTGGGCGCGGTCTTCAGCTGTTCAAACAATTCATCCAGCCGCGAGTCCTTCTGGTCCGCCATGGCCGGCGGGATGAGCGCCAGAAACAACAACGCCAATATGGCGCGAACATGCATGTTCTTCATTTAACGATTATGGTGTCTGGACGCCGTGCAGGCAATGGCGTCGCGCTATTCTCCGGTTCGGCCTATAATACCAGGGAACGAAGAGCAGCAGTCCATGTCTACAAAAGAATATTTTGCGAAAACCAGTCAGAGCGCACGTGCCAAATTCCTGGCGGCCTGCCGCGAGCTGCGGCTGCGGCCCACCGAATTCCGCATGCCGGGGGGCCTGAAGGCGTCTGAACCGTTGGCGGTCGATTGCCTGCGCCTGGGAAGCCCGTCCGCGAGCCAGCTGTTGCTGATCTGCGGCGGTGACAGGAGAATCGATGCGCTATGCTGCGCCGCGATCGAGACCGGCTGGCTGAAGGAGTTCGGCAAGGCCAACCTGCCCGCCGATACCGCCATCCTGCTGCTGCATCACGGGGCCGCGCCGCAAATCGGCGGCGAGGTTCCCGGCGCCGGCGGCCCGGCACCGCAATGGGAAGACGATATCCTCGCCAAGGTCGAGGAGCGCTATGCCGAATACGCCCGCCAGCACAACATCGATTCGGCCGGGGCGCCGCTTGCCGGATCGACCGAAGGCGACGTGCCGGGCTATCCAACGAGGGTGCTGGATATGCTGGCCCATTCCGTGGCGCCGGCCGAACCCGACAAGGTCGTTTTCCTGGAAATCCGGGTCGGAACGGGACCGTGGGGAGAAGCCGAACTGACGCCGCGCCACCCACCGAACAGCAACGGGGCGCGGCGCCTGCGGAAATGGTTCAGCCTGCCCGAGCCTTCCGAGGATGGGCTACAGGGCGACGGGGAACTGGACAGTCTGGGCGCCGGCCTGCGAAGGCGTTTCCCACGGGCCGACATCACCGCGGCGACCGCCTCCTTCGGCACCTATTCGATGACATCGGTGCTGGAGACTCTTGCCGCCCGGCCCGAAGGCCGGGCGAGGCCGGAAACCGGCGCAATGGTCTATCCGGAAAATCCGGAATGGCGCGACGCGGTGTGGCGGAGCGCCATCGTGATAATCCAGCGCGCACTGACCGGCATGCGTGCGGATTAGGCCCTTGCCGTCGACGACTGGATTCTAACCGGCTGCCATCGTCGAGACACCGAGCGCCGCCACCGGGCCCAGGTCATGGCCGTGCAGCGCCGGAGGCAGCGGCCCGCCGGTGGCCCAGTCGAGCAGTTCCACCGTATGCACCACCGGTCGCCCGGTTCCGCCGGCGATCTGCGCCATGCAACCGATATTGCCGGCCGCGATCACCGGCGCGCCGGTGGCGTCGATATTGCGGATTTTTCGGTCGCGCAGACTCGTGGCCAGTTCCGGCTGCATGATGTTATAGGTCCCCGCCGACCCGCAGCACAAATGCCCCTCGGCGATTTCCCGCACCTCGAAGCCGGCCTGCGTGAGCAGCGTCCTGGGTTGGCCGGTAATCTTCTGTCCGTGCTGCATCGAGCAGGCGGAATGATAGGCGACAGGGAACGCGCCCGGCCTGACGCTCTCGTTCAGGCCGATCTCGGCCAAGTATTCCGTGATGTCGCGGGCGATCGAGGATACGGTCCGCGCATCTTCGGCCAGCGCCTTGTCCTCGCGGAACATGAAACCGTAATCCTTGATCTGGGTGCCGCAGCCGCTGGTGTTGATGATAATCGCATCCAGCCCGTTGCGCCGCTTCTCGCGCATCCAGCTTTCGATATTGGCGGCGGCCTGGCCGTGGGCTTCACCGGTGCGCCCCATATGATGGACCAGCGCGCCGCAACAGCCCTGGCCACGGGCGATCACCACCTCGATGCCGTGCCGGGTCAGCAGGCGGACCGTCGCCTCATTGATCGCCGGATTCAGCACCTTCTGGGCGCAGCCGGTCATCAGCGCCACGCGGCCGCGCCGGGCGCCGGGCGCCGGGACGACCTGCGGTCGATCGACAGGCGAAGGACCGGCCAGCCGCCGAGGCGCCAGCGTCATCATCGCGCGCAGCCGCCCAGGCATAAGCCTGGCGAAGGGCCGGCCCAGCAGGGCGCCGATCAGCGCGATCCGGAACAGGAAGGGGCGCGGCAGAAGCAGCGCCAGCATTGACCGCAGCAGCCGCTCGCTCAGCGGGCGGCGGTAGGTCTTTTCGATATGGGCGCGCCCGAGATCGACCAGATGCATGTAATGCACCCCCGACGGGCAGGTCGTCATGCAGCTCAGGCACGAAAGGCAGCGGTCGATATGCTTGACCACCACCGCCGGGGCGGGGCGGCCCGCCTCCAGCATGTCCTTGATCTGGTAGATGCGGCCGCGCGGGCTGTCCAGTTCGTCGGCGCGCAGCACATAGGTCGGGCAGGTCGCCGTGCAGAAGCCGCAATGGACGCAGGCGCGCAGGATTTCGTTCGCGACCTTGATGTCGGGATCGGCGAGCTGTTCGGGGGTGAAATTCGTCTGCATCCGCGACAGACTCCTAAATATCCGCGTACATGCGGCCGGGATTGAGAATGCCCTTCGGGTCGAAGGCGGCCTTCACGCGCTGCGACAGCAGTGTCTTGGCGCCGGGCTGGGGCTGGAAGACCGGGATGGTGCGCCTGATCTCCTCCGGCGCGCGGAACAGGGTGGCGTGCCCGGTCGTCCGGTCCACGGCCGCGCGCACCGCCTCATGGCTGGCGTCGGTTCCCGCCGGCAGGGCCAGCCAGACCAGGCCGCCGCTCCAGTCTAGGAACGCCTCGGCGCCCTTGATCGCGGTCAGTTCGCCGACCAGTTGCGGCGCGGACGCCGGCGGCGCCGACAGTTTCCATACCGCCCGGTCGTCGCCGGGCCTGGCGAAGGGCATGACGTCGCGAACCTCGCGCCAGAAGGCGATCGAATTCACGCTGTGCAATTCTTCGGTGGCGCCGAATGCCGACAACATCTCACGCAGGGCGTTACAGCGGTATTCGGCTGACGGCCCCGGCCCCTCGACGCGCAGCGCCGTCACGGCCCCCTTCTGCCCGGCGACCAGATCGACGCCCGACGCCGAGGCCAGCGGGGCCGGCAGCCAGGCCGCGCCGGAAACCTCATGCGGGCTCTGCATCGCCTGGATCATCGCCTGCGCCGCCTGTGCGGAATCGGCGCCGACAAGCAACGCGGTGCGGGTTTTTTCCGGCACCGGCAGGACCTTCACCGTCACGTCGGTCATGGCGGCCAGCGTTCCCCATGAACCCGCCATCAGCTTGCTGAGGTCGTAGCCGGTCACGTTTTTCACCACGCGCCCGCCGGACTTGAATATCTCGCCGCGGCCGGAAACCGCGTGAAACCCGAGGAAATGGTCGCGCGCGGCGCCGCTCTTGATCCGGCGCGGGCCGGAAAGGTTGCAGGAGATTACCCCGCCCAGGGTGCCCGTCGGCGCGTTGGAACGGGCGGTTGATCCGCCCTGCCCGCTATTGACGGAGGCCAGCAGCGGGCCGTAGTCCGGCGGCTCGAACTCCAGTTGCTGGTTCTTCTCGCTCAACGCCGCCTCGATCTCGGCGATCGGCGTTGCGGGGCTGGCGGTCATTACCAGCTCGTCCGGCTCATAGAGCGTTATGCCGGCCATGCCGCCGAGCTCGACCACGTGATCGGCCGCCATCGGCCGCCCCACCGCGCGCTTGCTGCCGGTACCGACGATTTCCACCGTCTTGCCCTCGGTTGTCGCCCAGGCCAGCAGGTCGCGCAATTGATCTGGATTGTCCGGGCGGAATGTCTCGCTCACGATCTGGCTTCCCTAAAACCGGGGTATGTCGGGGAATCGCGTCTCTCCGCGGTGCACATGCACGCGGCCGAGCTCGGCGCAGCGATGCAGCACGGGAAACATCTTGCCCGGGTTGAGCAGCGACGACGGATCGAAGGCGCATTTCACGCGCATCTGCTGGTTCAGATCGTCCTCGGAGAACATTTCCGGCATCAGGTCGCGTTTTTCGACGCCGACTCCATGTTCGCCGGTCAGCACGCCGCCGACCTCGACGCAAAGCTTGAGGATTTCGGCGCCGAATTCCTCGGCCTTCTCCAGCTCGCCCGGAATATTCGCATCATAGAGAATCAACGGATGCAGGTTGCCGTCCCCGGCATGGAAGACGTTGGCAACCCTGAGTTCGTATTTTTGCGACAACTCCGCCAATCGACTCAAAACCTCGGGCAGCCGGCTTCGCGGAATCGTGCCGTCCATGCAGTAATAGTCGGGCGAGATCCGCCCCACCGCGGGGAAGGCGGCCTTGCGGCCGGCCCAAAACGCCTGCCGTTCGGCATCGGTTTCGGAAACACGGATCGTGGAGGCGCCGCATTCCCTGGCGATGCCGGCCACGCGTTCGATCAAATGGTCGACCTCCACCGCCGGGCCGTCGAGTTCGACGATGATCAGCGCCTCGACATCCAGCGGATAGCCGGCATGGACGAAATCCTCCGCCGCCTGGGTCGCCAGCCTGTCCATCATTTCCATACCGGCCGGGATGATGCCCGCGCCGATGACCTTGGCGACGCAATCGCCGGCCTGCTCGCTGGTCGGGAAGCCCGTCAGCATGGCGCGCACCGTTTCTGGACTGCGCAGAATGCGCACCGTAACCTCTGTGACGACGCCCAGCAGCCCCTCGGAGCCGGTGAGCAGCCCCAGCATGTCGTAACCGCCGGCGTCCAGATGCTTGCCGCCGAATCGCACGACCTCGCCCTCGATGGTCACCAGTTCGACGCCGAGCACGTTATTGGTGGTCAGCCCGTATTTCAGGCAATGAACCCCGCCCGAATTTTCGGCGATATTGCCGCCGATGGTGCAGGCAATCTGGCTCGAGGGATCGGGCGCGTAATAGAATCCCTTGTGCTGAACCGCATCGGTAATGCCGAGATTGGTGACACCGGGCTGCGTCACGACGCAGCGGTTATCGAAATCGATCTCCAGGATACGGTTGAATTTCGTCATCGACAGCAGCACGCCGTCGGCCAGCGGCAGGGCCCCGCCGGACAGCGACGTGCCGGCCCCGCGCGGCACCACCTTGATGCCGTTTTCATGGCAGTAGCGCAGAACCTGACGGACTTCTTCGACCGTTTCCGGCAGCACCACGACCAGCGGCGGTTGCCGGTAGGCGGTCAGCCCGTCGGACTCGTAGGGACGAAGCTCGTCCTCGTCCACGATCACGCCACCCTCGGCCGGCACTATTTTCGAGAGCGCCGCGGCGATTTCTTCCCTTTTCGCGAGCGCTTCCCGATCGGGTTCTGGCATCTTCATGAGTCACAGGTCCGCTTGCTGTTGTCCGCGTCCGTGATAGCAGCATTATGACGCAAGGTGAACATCATGTTGCGTCAAACAGCAGAAACCGCGCCTGAAAGGCGCGGCTCGGTCGCAACGGCCAGCGGCCCCGAAGGGCCAAACGACGTCAGCCCTGACGGGCCTTGAAGCGCGGATTGCGCTTGTTGATGACGTAGAGACGTCCCTTGCGGCGAATGATCCGGCACTCCTTGTGCCGATCCTTCATCGATTTAAGCGAATTGACTACTTTCATGACCCTCTGCCGCCCCTGTGGACGGTCCCTGAAACAAGTGGCGCGAAACATAAGGGGGCGAATGCCCCGCGTCAAGGGTTCCGTCGACGATATCCAGGCGCGTTCACTCTCCGGGCCTGAGTCACATAAATCCACAGCCACCGGCAGTTGCGTAGAGGCGCCGCCACGGAGCCTTACAGGCACTGACGCCAATACTTTCTTAACACTTTCTTTGTAGCAATAAAGGAGAAAGACTCGTTAAGGGTCTCGCGGGCAGGATTTGTCAGCCCGACTTCGTATCTTATATGTGGTTTCAGTAATTTGTCAGGGGTATCGATCCGAGGCCATGGTGGGTAGAACAGCAGCGATTTTCCTTTGGTTCGCCATTGCGGCATTCACTTGTGCGGCACAAGCGCAGGCAGGCGAACCGCTCCCACAGCCCCAGGGACGGGTAATCCTTACCGTATCGGGGAATATTACCAAGACAAACGCGGGCGACCGGGCGGAATTCGATCTCGATATGCTTCATGCTCTGGGAACGAAAGCGATGTCGGTGACGACGTCCTGGACCGACGGCACGCAGGATTTTTCCGGGGTGTTGATGCGTGATCTGCTGGCTGCTGTCGGCGCCCAGGGCAAAACGGTTGAGGCCGTTACACTTAACGATTACACATACACCATCGAAATTAAGGATTTCTCACTTTATCCGGTGATCATGGCGACGAAGCTGAACGGCGAAGTCCTCAAGGTTCGCGACAAGGGTCCCCTTTGGATCATTTACCCGCTCGACAGATTCGCGGAACAACAAAGGGCCTTCATGGAGCAGCGTATGGTTTGGCAACTTCGGCAATTGATTGTTCAATGAAACCAAGGAAGCTCCTCAGCGTCTATAGTTTGTTGGGTGTCATCATGTTGGCGTTTTCGATCAGCATGATCCTCAGCTTCAACAATCTGCGGAAATACGAAAAACTGGCCCAGTCGGAAGTGACCGATGCGACCTGGATCATTTACCAGGCGGAAATCGAGCTCACCCGGTTCCTCAATTCGCTGGACGTTTATATGTTCGGCGAAACGTCCATCTACAGCCGCGAAGACGTCATCGAGAGGATGGAGATTTTCTGGAGCCGCCTGCCGCTCTTCCTCGAAGGCCGCGAAGGACGCAAGCTCTCGAAAATCGGCAACACCCAGGAGGCTGCACGAACCGCGCTCGACGTGCTGGAACGGATGGAGCCGAGGGTAATCGCCCTGGAACGGGGCGATACAGAGGAATATCTGGACATCCGGGCCGAATTGCGCGGGCTGCTGGAGCCGCTGCACAAAACCCTGATGGATGCACGGCAATGGCAGGAAGGCGCGGCGCTGATTCGCAGCGAACGGCTGGACCGCGGCTATATCGAACTATTGCTCGCCTCGGTCGGCATCCTGATGAGCGGCGGCTGCCTGCTGCTGCTGCTGTTGCACGAAATTCGCGAGGCGAGGCGCGCCCAGGTGTCCGAGAAGAGCGCCCTGTCGCGCCTGTCCGATGCGATCGAAAGCTTTTCAGACGGTTTCAGCCTGTTTGACAAGGACGATCGGCTGGTCATGTGCAACCAGGAATTTCGCAGAATGCATCCGCAGGCCACCGACAAGCTGGTTCCCGGGGTCGAATTCGAGAAGATCGTCCGCGCCAACGTCGACAAAGGCCAGATTCTGGAGGCCATCGGCCAGGAGGACGAATGGGTCAAACGCCGGATGCGCCTGCATCGCAACCCGGGAGGCGATTTCGAAATCAAATTCGCCGATGGCCACTGGTTGCGCATCAGCGAGCGCCGCACAGGCGACGGCGGCTGCGTAAGCATCCGGACGGACATCACCGCGCTGAAGCAGCGCCAGGAGGATCTGTCCTCGCAACAGCAGCGCGCAGACAGCGCCAACAAGGCGAAAACCGACTTCCTGTTGACCATGAGCCATGAACTGCGGACGCCGCTCAACGCCATCATGGGTTTTTCGGAAGTCATGAAACAGCAGCTTCGCGGGCCGTTGGGCGACGCGCGATATGTCGACTACGCCAATGACATCTATGACAGCGCCAATCATCTGCTGGCGGTCATCAGCAACATTCTGGATATCTCGCGCATCGAGGCCGGCCGGCTGGAGCTGGACGAGCAGGCAGTGGTGATCGGCGACGAGATCGACAAGGCGCTACGGCAGTTGGAGGAAGAGGCCCGCGGCGCCGACGTCAAGCTGGCCAGCGAGATAGAGCCGGATCTGCCGCTGCTGCTGGGCGATGCACACAAGATTCAGCAAATCGTCATAAACCTGGTGGGAAATGCGGTGCGCTACATGCCAGACAGCGGCAGGGTTACCGTACGGGCCCACCGGGAACAGGAAGGTGGCATCGTGTTGAATGTCGAAGACGACGGTGCCGGGATGTCGGCCGAGGATGTGGAACGGGTCATCTCGCCTTTCGTGAGGCTGAGCAACCCGATGGTGCGCGCCCACGACGGCACCGGCCTGGGGCTGCCGCTGGTCAAGGCACTCGTGGAACTGCATGGCGGACAATTCATGCTGGCCAGCGAGGTCGGCAAGGGCACGACCGGCACGGCGATCTTCCCTAAGAGCCGCGTCATTCAGCCCGAAGCCACCCTGCTGCAGGACGGTTCGGCTTAACCCGGGTTTTCCGTCACGGCCGGCGCAGCCGTTCCACCCCCAATATATCCTTGTCCAGGCCAAGGGCCGCCAGATCAGGTGGAACTTCGCCGCCCGCGATGAGCGACGTCGCGATGCGGCCCATCGACGGCGAGGTCTGAATGCCATATCCGCCCTGCCCGGCCAGCCAGAAGAAGCCGTCCATACCGGGTTCGAAACCGGCGATCAGCGTGTTATCGGGCGCGAAGGTGCGCAGGCCCGCCCATTTATGGCTCGGCCGCCTGACAGCCAGCGTCGTTATTTTTTCCAGCCGGTCGACGGCGATGGCGATGTCCAGTTCCTCCGGCTGCGCATCGCAGGGCGGGCTGGGCGTCTCGTCGGCCGGCGACAGCAGCAGCTTGCCTGCATCCGGCTTGAAGTAGAGCTCTTCGTCCGCATCGACGACCATCGGCCATGCAGCGCTATCGATCCCGTCGGGTGCGTCGACGAGGAGGACGGTCCGCCGCCTCGGTACCAGGCCAAGGGGCGGCAACCCGGCAAGTTCCGCCACCGTATCGGCCCAGGCGCCAGCCGCATTGACCAGAACCGGCGCGGCGAAACGGCCGGCCGGCGTATCGGCGATCCAGCCACCGCCCGATACCGGAGCAATTTCCCGGACTTCAGCATTGGTTACGAGGCGGCCGCCACCGGCGCGCAGGCCCTTCAGATATCCTAGGTGCAGGCCGGCGACGTCGATATCCATGCAGTCTGGCTCGACCATGGCGCCGGCCACGTATTCCTCCCGCAGTACCGGGCAGATCGCCAGGCTTTCGGCCGCCGAAATTCGCCGGACCCCTCGTGCCAGCCGCGAGACTTCCTCATAGTGACGGTCAAGGGTTCCCACCTGGTCCGGGCGCGCCACGAACAGCATGCCGCGCGGTGTCAACAGGGGTGACCCGGCGAAACCGTCGGGCGGCGACTCGAAAAAAGGCCGGGCTCCCGTTGTCAGCGCGCGGATCGAGGTATTGCCGTAAGTCTCGGTGAAGAGCGCTGCCGAGCGGCCGGTAGAATGATAGCCCGGCTGATCCTCGCGTTCCAGCAGCACCACCCGGCGCGATTCCGACAGGAAAAATCCGGCGGAGGCGCCGGCGATCCCGGCGCCGACGATGATGACATCGAACTTTTGCAAGGCGCCGTTGTCCATTCATTTTCCGTCAATGCGGCTTGTAGCCTATGCCGTTGGCTTCCTGCAACTCGCGGATATAGGCGATGATCAAGCGCGTCTGGTCCTGTGTGACCTGCGGCTGCGGCGGCATGTTGCCGAACTGCCAATGATGCTGCCTTACCCCGTTCGCAACGGCCACGAAGAAAGCGCCGTCGGCATGGTGTCCCGGATTGTAGTAGTCGTGGGCCAACGGCGGCCCCTGTTCGGTTCCCGCTGCATTGCCACCATGGCACCGCGCGCAATTGTCGTCGAAGGCCTTTTTACCCAGCGAGGCGGCGGCGGACAGTTGCTGCGGCGCCACGATCTGCGCCGATCGGCCCGGCCGTTCCGCAGGGCCGAAATTGCGCCAGGCGACGAGCCCGATGCCTACCACCAGCAGGCCGATCACTCCGTATTTCATATAGCTCGCGCCGTCTCTCATAATCCTTGCCCCGTATGCGGTATGCGTGAAAACCCCGGCAGTACAGATTCCAGCCGCTGGAAGGTCAAGACTTCTATCTCCGGAGCTGCGCCAAATTTCCCGGTCGCGGCGACGATGGCGGCGCCCGGGTTCCAGCGGACGGCGTCGCCGAACGAAAGGGGCCCGGCGCGCAGGGCGCCGGGCCCATCCGTCGGCAATTGCAAAGGCCTATTGCGGAATCGGCTTGAGTTTAAGCCCCTCGGCCGAGGCCGGAACGAACCCGTAGCTCGCATAGATCTTCTGGGCCGCGTCGGTTGCCAGATAATCCAGATAGGCCTGGGCATTGGCGGCGTTGCGGCCCGTCGACAGGGCGCCGATCGCATAGCCGACCTTGTCGGCCTTGTTCAGCGGCGCCGGGATGGCCACGCCATCGATCTTGCGGCCCTGTTTCTTGGCCTCGACCACCTCGGTCACCCAGACGATGCCGACATCGGCCTCGCCCTTTTCGATGCGGTCCATAGAACTTGAAGATGCCCTCGGTCAGCGGGTTCGGGTGCGACTGCACCAGGTCGTCGCGCCCCAGATCCTCGGCCCCCTTGATACCCTTTGGATTACCCTCCGCAACCATCAGCTCGAGCTGGTTATGGATATAGGTCGCGTAGCTATCCATCATGCCCTTGCCCTTGAGTGTCTTGAGATGACCGAGATTGACGCTCGCATAGATATCGGGATTCATCGCGGTGTCCTTGCCGTCGATCTGGCCCTGCTTGAGGATTTGCCCGTTCAGGATCTGGCCCGGCGGGATGGTCTCCACATAGACCGACTTGATTCCCGGATTCTTCTTCACGAAGTCCTGGATCAGTTCTTCCATCACCATGAACTGGTTGCCGGCCAGATACATCACGAGATCGGCGGTATAGGAATCGCCAATTTCGCCATACCTGATCTCGCCGCCCTGAAGAAAAGTACGGTAGTCCTTGCTATGGCCCGCATCCTGCGCCAGTGCGGCGGCGCTCGAAACCATCGTAAGCGCGACCGCACCCGCCAGGATGGCGGGCAGATTTTTTCTGATATCAGACACTGTAATAATCCTCCCTGGTGTCTCGTTTTATTCGTAGGTACGGCGCCAGACCCGACGCCACCCGCCAATACATTCACATAATAGAATGTTTAGCAGCGCCTGGAAAGGCGGAATTCCATCCCTGTCTCCCAACCGGTGTCTCGCAGTTCACGGCGTGTTCAGGTCAGCGGCGTTACACCTTTTTCACTCTTGCTTTTATGTAGTTTAAAGTCCCAATATATGATAATGAAGCTGATATGACGGGAGCAGTAAAATGAGACGATTGACCTTCGCTGCCTCAGCGATATGCATGGTATTGGGTTTTGGTTCATCGACCATGGCGGCGGGAAGCGCGGATGAGAGAACGGCCGAGAGCCGCGCTGTCATCAAAGCATTTGCCGGCGAGTTGCAGGCGGCATTAAAGGGCGCCATGCAATCTGGCGGCCCGCTGGAAGCCATAGCGGTTTGCAACGAAAAGGCGCCGGCCATAGCGGCCAGACACGGCGATGCAAAGACCTGGGAAGTCGGCCGCACCAGCCTGAAATACCGCAATCCGGGCAATGCACCGGATGACTGGGAGACTAGTGTCCTGCGCTCCTTCGAGCAGCGCAAGGGCGCCGGTGAAGATATCAAGACAATGGATTTCGGCGAATTCGTCGAACTGGATGGCAAAGAGGTTTTTCGCTACATGAAAGCGATTCCAACTGGCGAGGTCTGCCTCAACTGCCATGGCGGCGATAGCGTAAAGCCTGCAGTGGAAGCCAGACTTGCCGAGTTTTACCCGGATGACCAAGCGCGAGGTTACTCGATCGGCGACATTCGCGGTGCCTTCAGCATCGCCCAGCCGGTCGAATGAAACCTGAAGCCACCGGGGCGTTGCCTATGCCTGCCCGGTGACTGTCCTCGTTGCGGGCTTCGACGCCAAAAGGACGTCAGATCGGCGGCCGTCTCTCGGCCCAGGGCCGCACCTTCTCAAGCGCGGCGCCGATGGCCAGCGCCTCGACATCGGCGAATCGCGGCGTCACGATCTGCAGCCCGACCGGTAGCCCCGCCGACGTGAACCCCGCGGGCACGGATAGCGCGGGACATTGCGCCACGTTGTTGAAAAGGCACGTCATATCGAGCGCATGGTAGCGCCCGGCTTCGTCAACCCGGTCATAGTTGGAGTCGCTGCCGTCCGCCGGTTGCGCCGGCAGGGCCATCGTCGGGCAAAGCAACGCATCGTAGCTCTCGAACAGGTCCGCCAGAACCCGCCACTGTTCGCTT